>NZ_JAFV01000001.1:2166500-2476000 GCF_000526315.1 Methylopila sp. 73B
CGATTTCGTGAAGGATGCGTTCGGTCACCTTAAGGCGATAGGCCACACCAAGGACGCGCAGCGGCTTTTCGACAAGGCCCGCGTCGAGCCCGACGCAGGCGTGGTCGAACTCGAAAGCGGCGCGAAGGCGTTCCTCAAGCCCGCGCGCACCCGTCAGTGGGACCGCGAACCACAGGTCCGAATCCTCGCTTGAGCGCCGCCCCCCAATTGGAGTGGGCCCTTCGGGGTGGAAGGGTTGTGCTCCAGGAATTGACCGTGGGCCTGACCATCAGAGGATGAGGCCCCATGACACGTCATCGATCCCACAGCATCGCGTTCAAGCGCCAGATCGCGCAGGAGTTCATCTCTGGCGAGACGCTGCATGGACTTGCGAAGCGGCATGACCTGTCGCGCAAGCTGATCCGCTTATGGGTGCAGAAGTTTGAAGCCGGCGCGTTCGATGAGGACGCGGTGGTCTTGCCCCTGACTCTGGTCCGCTCAGGATGCGACCTTTCGGGCGTATTGAGCTTGGTGAGCGAAGGCGTTGGGCGTCAAGTGGCCCAAGGCCGAGTGGGGTCGTTCGGTGTTGTAGTCGATCCTCCAGGCTTCGATCCGGTCACGGGCGTCGGGTAGCGACAGGAACCAGCTTGCGTTGAGGCATTCGGCCCGGATGCGGGCGTTAAACGCTTCGATGAAGGCGTTGTCGGTCGGCGTTCCAGGCCTTGAGAAGTCGAGCTCGACGCCGTTGAGGTAGGCCCACTGGTCGAGCAACCGGCCAGCGAACTCCGGTCCGTTGTCGACCCTGATCGTCTTCGGCTCGGCCCGCGTTCGACTGCGAGCCGGTCGAGAACCTCCACGACGTGGAAGGCTCTGAAGTTCGCTCTTGGAACCGTTGCGAGCCCCTCGCGCGAACAGCAGTCCAAGATGGTCAGCAGCCGGAACGGCCGGCCGTCGAAGAGCGCGTCGGACATGAAGTCCATCGCCCAGACGTCGTTCGGCTCCGTGATATCCGGGCGTCCGATCCGGTAGCGCCAGCCCGCTTGCGTCGGGGCAGCTTTGTGCGGATCGACAGCCCTTCTTCGCTGTAGAGCCTGTAGACACGCTTGTGGTTCACCGCCCAGCCCTCCCGGCGTAGCAGGACGTGAAGGCGGCGATAGCCGTAGCGGACTCGAACCGCGGCCAGGTCCTTCAACCGGATCCGCAGGGCTGTCTGAGGATCACGCTTCGACCGGTCGCGTTGCGACGACCGTTCGAAGCCGGTGGCGACGCAGGCCCGCCGCTCGCTGATGTCGTAGGCCGCTCGAAGATGAGCAACGAGATCGCGACGCATGACGGGCCTCAGAACTTTTTTCTCAGCACGTCCTGAAGCATCGACTTGTCGAGCGAGAGATCGGCGACCAGGCGCTTCAGCTTGGCGTTCTCCTCCTCGAGCTGCTTCAGCCTCCGGATCTCGACGACGCCCATGCCGGCGAACTGCTTCTTCCACCGGTAGAACGTCGCCTCCGAGACGCCGAGCTTGCGGCAGATCTCTTCGACCAACGTGCCGTTCTCAGCCTGCCTCAGGGCGAAGGCGATCTGCTCGTCCGAATACCGTTTGCGTTTCATGGCATCCCCCTCCTGCAGGGATCAGGATGCCCGAAAAAATCGCGCTCAAACCGGACCAGTTCTGAGGGTCAGGACCATGATCTGAGCCATCGTTGATGGCGGGTGCAAGAGGCCGAAGCGCGGAGCTGCAACTGGCTCTTAACCCTACGTACTAAAAACCTGCAGCCGTCTGCGGTCCCGGGTGTCTACGGAGCGATAGGGAAACACGCCAGAGCCCTAAATCTTGTCCCGCACGTGAGGGCAAAAGCTGCGGCGGGTGCGGCGACCTGCTCGGGGCCCGGATTCACAAAGCGGTTGAACGGCCCGCATGCTAGGGCCCAGGCACGGCGCGGGGCCGCGCCTGACGGATAGGTAAAACTCAACCTTGCTTCGACGCTGCGGCGCCGGCGGCTTCCTCGAGTAGCCTAGAGCTCGGCACTCCCAACGCGGCGGCGATGCCTTCGAGCACCGTCACGGTCGGATTGCGGACGCCGCGTTCGACGCCGCTGACGTAGGTGCGGTGAAGCTTGGCCTGAAAGGCGAGCTCCTCCTGCGAGAGCCCCTTCTCCAGCCGAAGACGCTTCAGATTGAGGCCCACGCGGCGTCGCACATCCATGACGTGGGCGTGCGACGTTGTCGACTATCAATCTACAGACTATGAGTCTCATTTTGCTCGACACTCGCCGACATTCGAGCAATGTCGGCCGGGGCTCGCGAAAGCGCCGAGCCGCAAACTTGGGGAGGCTCCATGGACCATCGTCAGCATCGCGCCACCGGCGGGATCGGCATGAGTGGGGTGGCCGTCGGGCCTCCCGGGCAGCCGCATTCAACACAGAGCGCCTCTGCGCCGATGAATCGACTGGCTGAGCTTGGCGGGACGTCGCCCGCATGAGCGGCCCGGTGTCGGACGCGGTAGCGGAGTTAATCGCCATGCGGGCGGCTGGCGAGATCACACCGGATGAGTTCAACGCCGCCCGAGGACGGCTTCGCGGCGAGACAGCGGGAGCGGCCGCCTCAGAGCGGGAGGCGCCGTTCCATTCCGACCCGCAGCCAGCCGCGCTGGCCGCGCCCGAGCCCGTTGAGCATGGGGTGAGACCGAGCGCAGCCCCCAAAGTAGGCTTTACTGCCAAAAAGCCATTCCGGCTTGGACGAAAGGCGCTTCTCGTCGTCGGCGGATTGCTGTTCGGCATCCTGGCGCTCGGATCGATCGCCGGTCAGAAGCACTACAAGCGCGCGGATTATGGCGCGGCGTGGCCGTATCCCGCCTACGACAGCGCAACGGTCCGCTGCACGGTGAAGACGTTCGGGTCGACCGACCGGCCTGTTGCGACGGTAGAGCTCGGCGGCGTCACTTATGGCCTGAACGGACCGGCGCTGGGCGTCGGCGGATATCCAGATCCGCGCCCGTTCGAGCCCTCGGACAAGACGGCCATCTTGGCCACTCGCCAAGCGATGATCAACGACGCCCTGACCAATCTGTGCCGCTGGCGACAGTGACCGTGAACCCAGGTGCGCCGGCGCCACCGCGTTCAGCCCGGCGGTTCACCTATTTGAAGCAGAAACAAGAGACCTGATCATGAAAACAATCTGCGTCGCAGTCGCCGTCCTGATCTTCACCGCGGCTTCCGCGTCCGCGGAGTGGCGAAAGCTTACCCATCCGCAATTGGCGTGCGATTCGGTCGCCAACTTTGAAATCGCCGCGACTTTATCTCAACAGGAAGGTGCGACCCAGGCTCAGATTGAAGGACTTTCGGGCTGCAGGTATCTGCCGGTTGGCACCGAAGTCTTAGCTGTACAACGGGTCGGGACGATGCTCTCGCTATCTCTCGTGAAGATCGGCGAGAAGACCTACAGGGTCATCACACCGGATTATGATCAATGACCAAAAACTCAAGAATGCAATAACATCGTCTGCGAGATCGTGGTCGTGAAAAACATCAATCGATTCACCGACTTCTTCGTCGATTTGATTTGGCGACATGGCGCCACGCATGCCCGCGAAGCCGCCCGAGACGATCCGTTTCAAGAATCGGATCAGCGGCGAACGACCACGCGGATAGACGTCGTTCACGCGGAGGCCGTTTCGGCAGTTCGCTGCTGCACGACCTCGGCGAACGATTGCCCCGTCTGCTCGAGAACGGCTCTGCGGCCGGTCAGCGTCTGATACCGCTCCAAGATCACGGCCACATAAAGGGGGTCGATTTCCACACCTCGACAAATGCGCCCGGTCTGCTCGGCGGCGATCAGGGTACTGCCCGAGCCGAGGAAGGGATCAATCACAATCTCCCCTCGATCGGTGAGATCAAGAAGCGCCTCCTCGAGCATCACCACGGGCTTGACGGTCGGATGGTGTTGAAGCCCGCGCTGCGCCTCGGAGCCGACCGTCGACGCCCCTGGGTACGTCCAGAGGTTTGATCTCCAACGACCTTTACGGCCAAGATCAATATTGTTTTTGTGCGGCGCATCACCCTTCTTGAACAGTGGTAGAAGCTCATGCTGAGAGCGATAGAGGCTACCCATGCCCGCGTTCGTCTTCGCCCAAACAATTAAATTTAGCTGAGACAGGCCGATCTGCGCAGCCGCGGCCGACACAGAACTGAGACCGCGCCAGTCGATATACGTGCCAAGAACACCGCCATCGAGGAGATATTCCGTAACGGCCGCAATCCACTGTTCGTTGAACTCACCAAACTGAACGTCGCTCATCTCGCCGCTCGCCATCGCGAACTCGCGGTGGTCGCCGCCCGTGACATGGCCAGAGATTTTTACGTTGTAAGGCTGGTCTGTGAAGACGAACCGCGCTCGAGCTCCGGCCATGAGCGCGCTCAGCACGGCCTTGTCGCGCGCATCTCCGCAGATCACACGATGGTCGCCGAGGAGATAGACGTCTCCCACTCTTACGACCGGCTTGGCGTCCGCCGTCGGAGCAAGCGGCCCCACCTCGGTTGCGTCCGGCGTAGGGTCGGCGAGGATGGCGTCGATCTCAAAGCTCTCGAATCCTGAGACTTCGATCGGCGACTCGTCGATGATCAACTCCTCAAGCTCGAGTCGCAGTTCCTCAAGATCCCACCGGCCTTTCTCTTGGAGCCGGTTCACGGCCACGCGCAGCAGCTTGCGCTCCGCCGCGCTCAGATGATCCGCGACGACGCAGGGGATCGTCGGCAGACCAAGCGCCTTCGCCGCCTCGACACGGACGGCCCCGTCCATGATGACGCCGGCCTTGTCGATGATGACCGGCGCGGTGAACCCTAACACCGTGATCGAGTTCGCGACGTCGCGAACATGGCCCGGTTCGATCATACGGACATTGCGCTTCGGCGCCCGAAGCGCGCTCGGATCGCGGTCGACCAGGGCGAGCTGGGGGAGCAGGTCGTTGCGGGGGCGCGCCTCGGCCGCGGACGCCCTCGACACCGCCTTCACGTCCGCACGACGCGCGACGTCCTTCGCGAGGAGCGCCTCGCGGACCGTGCCCGGCGCGGCGTCCGAGCCTTGAGTCTTACGTGCCACAGGATCTCTCCCTAGCGAACGGGTGTATCTGCACAAGAGCTCTCAGGAAGCGCGTCCCGCACTCAGGTCGCGGCCAGAGCGTCCGCCGAAAAGCCGTTGCGCTTGAGGATGGCTCTCTTCAGGCTGTCCCAAACGTCGGGGATCATCGCCCTGATCGCTTCTCTAGCCAGTTCGAGGAGCTCCTCGTGCTTAGCGGTCGTCCACAAAGCGCGCCGCCGCCGACGGCGCTTTCTTGGCGGGGACAACAACCCTTTGTCGTCGAGCATCACGATCAGGTCGCGAAGCAGGCGCCTTGCAGCCGGCTCTCCCTTGATCGCCTGCTGGCACAGCTGCAGGCAGGCGACATAAGCGGTCGTCTTGGGAACCGGGACACCGTCCACGGTCAGAGGGATGAACCTGAGCAGGCTATGCCGGAAGGCGCTCCACGCGTCGTCCTGCCGTTTCGGCCGGCCCGACGGATTACCGCTCTTGCCCTTCGGTATCTGGGAATGCACTGGCGGACGGCGGTAACCGACCGCCGGGTCCTTCGGTCGAAGGCTCTTTTGAAAATCGTGGATGGCCGGTCGGTACGAATCGTAGACTGAATCAGTGAACAGGTCCGGCAGGACGTCATTGGCGCCGTGAACACGGCCATGTTCTTCTTCGATTTCCGCAACGACCCTAGAGCGCACAAGCTCCGAGACGCTAACGACCAGCATAACGCATGTCCTCGTATTCCGGTCATGCTCCTGCTCGCGCTTCTCGATCGCTGAAAGCTCAGTTTTGCAATCCGGCTCAACCAGCTGCCCGCGGTCGTCGAGACGCTTCATGAACCAGTGCTGCTCTTTGATCGCGCTTGGGTTGCCCTTCGCAGCCTCCAAATTAATCTGAGAAAGATATGCCGACAGAAAGGGTTCGCTCCGGGACGTTGCCCCGGCCTTTATGGTTGTCGTTCGGAATACCGCCTTTCGGGCCTCTTCGTATGGGTTTCTGCCCGCAGAGAGCTTTCCTCCAACCCGATTAGACATCGCGCCACCTCCTTCGAACTACGAAGGCGACCGCATCACATATCAAAGAGCTCGAGAAGACGAAAATTAACGGGTGGGCTCACCTTGCATCCACCCTCAAAAACGCCATCCTCGCAAATATTAAGGCTACAAACTCGTTTTCAAATGAACGCGATGGATTTCATTTATGACTAAAGCTGCCATAGTGATCGCGAGAGCGGTCATCTCCGCACTGGGTTGACCGCCGGCAGAGGCCGCCTTGGCGCTCGCTCGGAGCGCCAGCTGAGATCTCGCATAGTGCAACGAGGACCAAGGGTCTTTTTGGGTGTCCTCCAAAGTCTTCTTCAGCCCCTCGCTCCAGACCGACGGCTCCCCATGGTAATCTGGGCACGACACTATCAAGGTTCCGCACAGGCCGGCGAGCACGATATCGAACGCGGCGGCGCAATCATCTGCGCTGAGCCCGGCGTCCCTCAGGATATACAACAGCCGGTCTGCAAACTCAGGTGCTAGAATCGGCGCTTCTGTTATGAACGGGGTCGCCAGCCGAACTGATGCAGGTTCGGCCGCGGCTCTTGCAAGAGCGGTCTGAAACAACCCCTGCAACCGTTCGCGCCACTTGTCTCCCGGCGCATGCGGGCCAAGCAATGACGCCATGAAGTGTTTGGCGAGTTCACGCTCGAGCGTCGTATCTGTTCGTCTGAGCTTTTCACCAATCGAGCCGTACGCGACCCCGAGCTCCTCGGCGACAAGTTTGACGTTAAGCTCACCAGAACCGCGCGTGACAACTGCCCGCGCCGCTTGGACGATCTTTTCCATCGTGATGCCGGCGCGTTCGCCGGCGCGCCTTTTTGGGGGCGGGGGCTTTGCCGCTACCGCCTTAAGGGCGGCAAGAGCCTCGCGCGCCGATTTGTTGTAAATCGTCGTCATCATAAATCTAAGTCTGATGGATAAAAATCCACACGTCAATGTTCTAAATTAAATTATATTATTTTAGCTGTCGCGACGTGGTTCACGGTGGCGGTTTCAGCCGGGCCCCCATTAAGAATTCCCTGTTCCGGTGATAAGAATTCCCTGCTCGCGCCGAAAGCCCTTCCCTGCCCCGCGCTAATTCTTCCCTGCGTCACGCGTCGATGTGGAGACCGGTTCGGGGGTGACTGCGTCCACCACCAATCACTCCCTGAAAACTCCCGGTTTGAACGCCCGCGGCGATGTCTCCGGACTGTCCGCGACTTAGCTCCGCCCGCTTGGCCTGAGCGCGTCTCTGCAGCCTCCGATTCGAGACCTATGGGCCTTCCGGCCGCGCCTGTCTCCGCCGCCGCAAGGCCATGTCGTACGTGACGGTTGATGGCGCCATCGCCAGAAGCTTCTCAGCGGACGAGCGGACGCAGAAAACCGCCGGGTTGTTGGGCCGGCGGCTTCATCGATTCGGGGTGGAAAAGAATCGCTGCTTCAGCGCTCGGGCTGCTCGAGTCCGATCGTTCGCCACTGCTCGGACCAGAGCATCGGCGCATCCGCCAGCATGCTCGCGGTGACGCCGCGCGGCAGCCGGCCCTCCGCGATGGCCGTGACGATGTCAGGGGCGAGGAAGGCGTAGCCGATCATCCGCTCCAAATGCCGCTTCGTGCAGCCATGGCGCTGCGCCAGTTGATCGAGGTCGAGCGCGGAGGAGCGGCTGAGCTCCCCGATCCATTGCCGGCCGAGCGCGATCCACCGCAGCAGAACCGCACGCGCCTCCGCCTTCATCGGACGGGCCGCGGCGTCGGACGTTGCGAGGATCTGCCGGCCGCTCGTGCGGCGCGGCGACGGCAGTCGAATCACGTCGCCGTCGGCGAGCGTGAGCTCGATCTCGTCGATGGAGATCGTCGCGCGGCTCAGATGCTCCGCGACCAGCGCTGTGTCGTCGAGGCCCGAGATGTCCCTCAGTCGCAGGACGGCGAGAATCGCCTGTTCGATCTGCTGCGCCGAGATGCGCTTCACCGATCCCGCCTCGGCTCCCCTCCCCTGCGCGATCACCGACGAGACGTAGTAGCGGTAGACCACGCCCTTCCGGTTCGTCGCGCTCGGCGTCATCGGATGCCCCCGATCGTCGAACAGCTTTGTCATCAGCAGCGCGCCCGAGGCCGCTCGACTGGTTCTCTGGCCGCTGCGGTTGGCGGCGATTCTCGCCTGCACCGCCTCGAACAGTTTTGCATCCACGATCGCCGGATGCTCGCCGGGGTAACTGCGCCCCTTGTGGTTGATCTTCCCGAGGTAGACCCGGTTCGCCAGCAGATGCGCGAGAGGTCCGTTGGTAAGCGGCACGCCGCCGGCCGTGGCGCCGGATGCGAGAGTGCGGATGCGCGTGACGACGCCCTGCTCCCTGAGCTCTCGCTGCAGCGCCGAAAGCGACCCGAGCGCCAGGTAGCGCCCGAAGATCAGCCGGACGGTCGCGGCCTCCTTCTCATCGATCTGGAGCTTCTTCGCCTCGACGCGGTAGCCAAGCGGCACGACGCCGCCGACCCAGATGCCCCGCTTCTTCGACGCCGCTATCTTGTCGCGGATGCGTTCGCCCGTAACCTCGCGCTCGAACTGCGCGAACGACAGGAGCATATTGAGCGTGAGCCGACCCATGCTGGTCGTCGTGTTGAAGGACTGAGTCACCGACACGAACGACACGCCGCTGGCGTCGAAGAGCTCAACGAGCTTGGCGAAGTCCGCAAGCGACCGCGTCAGGCGGTCGACCTTGTAGACGACGATGACGTCGACCCCGCGCGACCGAACCAGTTCCAGCAGCCGCTGCAACGCCGGACGCTCCATAGAGCCGCCGGAGAAGCCTCCGTCCGAGAACACGCCGTTCCGGACCAGCTTCCACCCCTCCCCGGCCTGGCTGCGCACGTAGGCCTCCGCCGCCTCACGCTGGGCGTCGAGAGAATTGAAGTCCTGCTCCAGCCGATGGTCGGTCGAGACGCGGGTGTAGACCGCACATCGGCGGGTGGTCGGGGCAGGACGGCTCACGCCGCCCTCCCCTTGTCGCGGAGCCCGAAGAAACGGGGACCGTTCCAGCGCACGCCAGTGATGGCGCGCGCGACCTCCGACAGGCTGCGGTAGGTCCCGCCGTTCCAGGCGTAGCCATCCTTCAGCGCCATCACGCGGTGGGTCACGCCCTCCCACTCACGCACCAGCACGCCTCCCCCACCGATCCGCTCGCGATCGGGCAGCGGGACGGCCGCCGCGGTCGGGCTTAAGGCGACACGATCGAGGAAGCGCGCCGTCTTGGCGTCGAGATCGCCCAGCGCGTCGGCCTGCACGCGATACGCCAGCATCCGCAGCAGCAGGCCCTTCGACACGCCCACTGGCGCGGTCCTGCCCGTGACGCTTCGCCATCGCGCCTGCAGCACGGCGATGTCGAGGTCGCCCAGCCGGGCGACCTCGACATCGATGCGAGCCATCGCCTGAGGCGCCATTACGCGGCCGCACCCGCGATCTCGGCGGCAAGGCCGACACCGTCACCTGCGGCAAGGCGGTCGTGGACGCATTGTCGTGACGCCGTGCTAAGTAGCGCCGGAGCCGACAAGCGGTTCAAGGGCAGCCGAGCATTCTGTTCGCGGCAACTCAACTCCCTCCGGCGGCGCCAAGCCTCAGCAACTGCAAGTGACCCGTTGGAAAAGACCGCTCTTGGACGACCCCAGCTTCCTCGCTCAGGTGATTTGTCTCGTCGTGGAAACAGCTCGGGCGTTTGCGCGGCCGGCCCTCCGAGAGGCCCTCAAGCGCCGTGCTTTGCGAACAGGTCCTTAAACCGCGACGGCTGGCAGCGCAGATACTGGTCGGCGGCGCGCACCTGTCCGCCGAGTTCGGCCGCCGCGTGCCATGGCCAGCGCGGATCGTAGAGGATGGTGCGGGCGAGCGCGATCATGTCGGCGTCGCCAGTCGCGACGATCGCCTCGGCCTGCTCGTAGCCGGTGATCAGCCCGACGGCGACCACAGGGATCGCGACCTCCGCCTTCACCGCGCGCGCGAGCGGCACCTGGTAGCTCGGCGAAAGCGGGATCTTCTGGGCCGGATGCAGCCCGCCGCTTGAGACATGGATCGCGTCGCAGCCGCGCGCCTCAAGCGCCTTGGAGAACGCGATCGTCTGCTCCGCGTCCCAGCCGCCATCGACCCAGTCCGTGCCCGACACGCGCACGGTCACCGGGCGCTCCGGCGGGAACGCCGCCCGCACTACGTCGAACAGCTCAAGCGGGAACCGCATGCGGTTCTCGAGCGACCCGCCATACGCGTCGTCACGCCGGTTGGAGAGCGGCGACAGGAACTGGTGGATCAGATAGCCGTGCGCGCCGTGGAGTTGGACGGCGTCGACGCCGAGCCGGCCCGCACGGGCGGCCGCCGCGGCAAAGGCGTCCCTGACTTTCTTCAGCCCGTCGGCGTCGAGCGCCCGGGGCGGCGTGTCGCCGTCGGCGAAGGGAACCGCGGACGGCGCTTCGGTCCGCCAGCCGTTCGGGGACGTCGGCGCGATGTGATGCCCGCCCAGCCAGGGCTTCTCGGTCGAGGCCTTGCGGCCGGCATGGGCGAGTTGCACTGCGATCGGCATGTCGGACCAGCCCCGCACGGCGTCGAGCGTCTTGCCCATCGCGGCCTCGGTGGCGTCATCGTAGAGCCCGACGTCGCCATAGGTGATGCGGCCCTCGGGGAGCACGGCGGTGGCCTCGACGGTCAGCAACGCGGCGCCCGACAGCGCGAGTTGGCCGAGATGGATGAGGTGCCAGTCCGTCATGCGGCCGTCCTCCGCCGAATACTGGCACATCGGCGCGATCACGATCCGGTTCTCGAGTTCGAGCTTGCCGACGGAAATCGGCGTGAAAAGCTGAGGCTGGGCCAAAGGCGGGTTCCTGTTGTGGCGGACCGGCGCGAGCGTCTGTCCTTTGAAACGACTGAGACTGCCGGAGCAGATAGGGGCTATCTGGATCATGGTCGAGCCGCGCGCACATGGCTGACCCTGCAGCCCGGCGCGGCGCCGCGTTCGAGGAGGGTGATGCTATGAGGCTTCTGATCCTGGGCGCGACCGGGCTGGTCGGCCGCCAAGCGCTTGATCTCGCGCTCGCCGATCCGCGTATTGACGCGGTGACGGCTCCCGTCCGCCGGCCCTTGCCCGACCATCCGAAGCTCACGACGCCGCACGTGGATTACGACCGCCTGCCGGTCGACGCTCCGTTCTGGACGACGGACGCGGTCGTCTGCGCGCTTGGAACCACTATGCGGACGGCAGGCTCCCGGGAGGCCTTCCGCCGCGTCGATCACGGCTATCCCATGGCCGTCGCGCGCCTGACGCGCGCTGCGGGCGCAAAGGCCTTCGCGCTGAACTCGGCGCTTGGAGCCGACGCCGCGTCCCGCCTCTTCTACAGCCGTGTGAAGGGCGAGCTCGAGCAGGATCTCTCAAGGCTCGGCTTCCCGTCGCTGACCTTTGTGCGCCCGGGCCTGATCGGCGGCCCGCGCGAAGAGAGTCGTCCGCTCGAGCGCATCGCATCTATTGTCTTGGGAGCGCTCGGACCTGCGCTGCCGCGCGGCTGGCGGATCAACCCTGCGTCCAACATCGCGGCCGCACTGATCGAAGCGGCGGTCGCTGGCGTCCCGGGCGTCCGCGTGGTGTCGGCGGAAGACTTGGCGTGAGGTCGCGGTCACTGCGGCTCAGCGTCGACACGACGTTGCGCCGAAGTCGGAGGACCCCCGAGGCGTCGGGCGGGTTTTCCGTCGATCCACACGCGCGGCCAAAGTCGACGTCATCGCTGCTATGCGCAGGATTGGCTGCCGGGACCGACGACGGCGCTCGGCCAGCGATCGTTCGTGCCAAGGATGAGAATCAGCGGGTATCGGTCGCGGGCGTTTCCTGACGCCCGTCAATGCCGGACCGGCGCCGGTTCGGTACAAAGCCCTACAGATCGGTGGCCCAACGGGCTGCCAGCCGGCTGCGACCGTGCTGTGTCCATCTGGTTCCGGAGACGACGGGGGATTCATGCTGGTCCGAGTCAGAGCCAGCGCGCTGCTGCGACGACACCCGGCCTGCCGGGGCGTGGCAAGGAGACCCAGATGTCCGACTCGACCGCTAACCGACAGCCGGAGGCATCTGCCGAGATCCTATTGGTCGCCTGTCCGATAGACGCGTCAGTGAACCGCGTCCCCCGCGCAAAACTCGACCGCAGCCCGAAATGCGGGAAGTGTCATGCCCCTCTCTTCGCGGGCAAGGTCGTCGAGCTCACCGGCGCGACCTTCGATTCGCACGCGCTCAAGAGCGACCTGCCGATCGTGATCGACTTCTGGGCGGAATGGTGCGGTCCATGCCGAACGATGACTCCCAATTTCGAGACGGCGGCGCCGCGGCTGGAGCCGCGGGTGCGGCTCGGCAAACTCGACACCGAGGCGGAGCCCGCCATCGCGGGGCGCTACGGGATTCGCAGCATTCCGAGCATAATCATGATCAGGAAAGGCCAGGAGATGGCTCGCACATCGGGCGCGATGCCGACGTCGGCGATCGTCGAGTGGGTCGAGCAGGCGCTGAAGCGGGCCTGACGGCTCCGTTGCGCAGCTCCCGACAGTAAGGAAAGGCGGCAAGGGACCGCGCCGGGTCAACCGGCGGGCGACGCTGCAAAGCAGCATGCGTCGAGGGCGCCCCTCTGCCTGCCAGCAAATCCTTGGCGGCCCGGTCGTCGACCGGTTGGCGGCGGCCCGCCCTGACGAACGTCAAGGCCAAGCCTGCAGATAGCGTGCATGTTTGGCCGTTCAGCAGGGGAGGCGCGCAATAGCGACCATTCATCGGCTAGAGAAGATGTTTCGGCGGGCGGGCGATCTCGATCTCGACAAGAGCGATCTCGAACGGCTCGAGAATTTCGTTCGTCGGAAGGTCCAGGACCTTGTCGTCCGTGGCGAGGCGAACGCCAAGGCTAACAGCCGCGACGTGGTCGAGCCTTGGGATCTTCCAATCACCAAGGGGCTCCAAGAGACGATCCATCGGTTCCGGCTGATCAACGCGGAGCTGCAGCTCACGGATTACCTGGGCGGGCTTATAGGGTCGCCGCCAAGCGATCTGGCGATCGGCGACGAAACCCAGGCACGGTTCTTCGAAATCGCCGGAGGACTGTGCCTCGCCCTCGCGGAAACCTTCAAGATCAAAGACCAGGATCTGAACAATCCGACGACGAAGGATTGGGAACGGGCGTACCGCCTGTTCGACCTGCTGCTCTAGGGGCCCGTTGCCCCTGCTTCATGCAGATCGCCCGAAAGCGCTCGCCTGCACAAGTGGATAGACACCCGTAACGAGCCGTTTCAATGCGCATGTCGCAGCATACCGGACGATAGGGCAAAGCCGGCAGACGGCTGAATTCGCGTTCGCTCCGATGCTCTAGCGTGCAGTGGCCGCTTCGAGAGGGGCGTCACCCGCCTTTACCCAAACGCGGAAGCACGTCGCTGCCGATCTCATCAAGCACCTCGGCCGCATGGCGCCGGCCATATTTGAGGTTGAGGATGACGTGATTGACGCCGGCGCCGGCGAGTTCATTCAGGAAGTCGATCATGAAGTTGCGGCCGGCTCGAAAGCCGAGATGAATTGGCCGAGGCGGCTCGGCCGGCCCGTCGGCCAAGTCGACATAGAGCGACTGCACGAAGGGCTTGAACACACCAGGGGACTTGACCTCCACCGCTGCGCGCCATTTCGCGACCAGCTCCGCCTGCCGCGCGAGGTCGCGTGGATAGGTGATCCAGCCATCCGCATGCTCGGCGATCCACTCAAAGCTCTGGCGGCTCGAACCGGTGATCAGGATCGGCAGGCGAGAGACGGGCTTGGGCACAAGGTCCGCCGTTCCCATCAAGGCGCCATAGCTCGACTGGACGCGTGGAAATTCCTCCATGAGCACCTTGCGTATCGCCGACAGGTTATCGCGAAAGAGGACGTCGCGCTGGTCCCAGTCGACTCCGAACGCCGGAAATTCAACGGGGCGATCGCCGGAAGCGACGCCGAGGACGAATCGCCCGCCTGTGAGTTGGTCGACCGATGCGGACGCCTTCGCGGTATGGAGCGGGTGGCGCAAGGGGAGAATGATCGATCCGGTCGCAAGCGCGATCGTCGAGGTTTGCGCCGCGATCCAGCTCAGCCACACCCAAGGATCGTAGATCTGGCCCAGATCTCCGAAACTCGGATCTCGCAGAGGCACGTCTCGTGTCCAGAGACCGGCAAAGCCGAGTTCCTCGGCGCGCCGGGCAAGCCGCGGCTGATCGCGCATGCTGGGCTTGTCCCGCTCGAAAGCCTCGATAGGGAAGAACAGTCCGAGCGATAGCCGGCCAGGCGAGAACATGCGCCGGAAGCCGGCGGAATCGCTGATGGACGCAGCTTTATTGGCTTTCAGCATCATGACTCATTCTGGACGAGGGCCGCATCGGCGCCATGACAATCGTCAGTTGTTTAAGGACGAGAGAGGAAGCTGTGACGTCGTCCTCGAGCGAGGTCAGCAGGTTCTGGACGATCGACACGCGATAGCCGCGTGCAGGCAGCGTCGATACGGGCGTCTCTCCCGTTGAAGAAGTCAGGCGTCCCTCGACATCGGCCTCGTTCTCTTCGCTGGCGTAGTCCCGTTGCAGAGACCTCGACTATCTAGCAATCGAACGGGCCGTGCGACTAAACTCCTAACACCGCTTCTGGTCCGAGGTAGTTGAACATGCAAGCGCAGGACGCCGCCAGCAAGGATTTGCTAGCGTTCTTAGCGCTGGTAGATTTGACCGCCGGCCTTGTCGGCGTGCCACATCCTCGAAAAGGGCGGACGCCGTTATGGGTTTGATCGTCGCCGCGGGTCTCATCGGATTCGTCGCCGGGCTTCGCGCTATGACGGCGCCGGCCGCCGGCAGCTGGGCCGCGCATCTCGGCTGGGTCGACGTCTCCGGCTCCTGGCTCGCCTTCATGGGCTACGCATGGACGCCTTATGTCTTCACGGCGCTGGCGCTGGAGGGGATCAAAGGCGAGCAGGTTGTCTTCGCGATGGCTCAGATCACGGCGACCCGCGGCGCCCCAAAGACCATCCGGGTCGACAACGGTCCGGAGTTCGTCTCTAAGGCGCTCGACCGCTGGGCCTACGAAAACGGCGTCACGCTCGACTTCTCGCGGCCCGGCAAGCCGACCGACAACGCCTTGGTCGAGAGCTTCAACGGCAAGTTCCGCGCGGAGTGCCTCGACGCCCATTGGTTCTTGTCGCTGGACGACGCCCGGGCCAAGATTGAGGCGTGGCGGCGGGGGACTACAACGAGAGCCGGCCTCACACGTCCCTGGGCTGGCTGACGCCCAACGAATTTGCCTCATTGGCCGGGGTTAACCCCGGCCAATGAGGTGGTCCTGACCCTCAGAACTGGTCCGGTTTGAGCGCGATTTTTTCGGGCATCCTGATCCCTGCAGGAGGGGGATGCCATGAAACGCAAACGGTATTCGGACGAGCAGATCGCCTTCGCCCTGAGGCAGGCTGAGAACGGCACGTTGGTCGAAGAGATCTGCCGCAAGCTCGGCGTCTCGGAGGCGACGTTCTACCGGTGGAAGAAGCAGTTCGCCGGCATGGGCGTCGTCGAGATCCGGAGGCTGAAGCAGCTCGAGGAGGAGAACGCCAAGCTGAAGCGCCTGGTCGCCGATCTCTCGCTCGACAAGTCGATGCTTCAAGACGTGCTGAGAAAAAAGTTCTGAGGCCCGTCATGCGTCGCGATCTCGTTGCTCATCTTCGAGCGGCCTACGACATCAGCGAGCGGCGGGCCTGCGTCGCCACCGGCTTCGAACGGTCGTCGCAACGCTACCGGTCGAAGCGTGATCCTCAGACAGCCCTGCGGATCCGGTTGAAGGACCTGGCCGCGGTTCGAGTCCGCTACGGCTATCGCCGCCTTCACGTCCTGCTACGCCGGGAGGGCTGGGCGGTGAACCACAAGCGTGTCTACAGGCTCTACAGCGAAGAAGGGCTGTCGATCCGCACAAAGCTGCCCCGACGAAAGCGGGCCTGGCGCTACCGGATCGGACGCCCGGATATCACGGAGCCGAACGACGTCTGGGCGATGGACTTCATGTCCGACGCGCTCTTCGACGGCCGGCCGTTCCGGCTGCTGACCATCTTGGACTGCTGTTCGCGCGAGGGGCTCGCAACGGTTCCAAGAGCGAACTTCAGAGCCTTCCACGTCGTGGAGGTTCTCGACCGGCTCGCAGTCGAACGCGGGCCGAGCCGAAGACGATCAGGGTCGACAACGGACCGGAGTTCGCTGGCCGGTTGCTCGACCAGTGGGCCTACCTCAACGGCGTCGAGCTCGACTTCTCAAGGCCTGGAACGCCGACCGACAACGCCTTCATCGAAGCGTTTAACGCCCGCATCCGGGCCGAATGCCTCAACGCAAGCTGGTTCCTGTCGCTACCCGACGCCCGTGACCGGATCGAAGCCTGGAGGATCGACTACAACACCGAACGACCCCACTCGGCCTTGGGCACTTGACGCCCAACGCCTTCGCTCACCAAGCTCAATACGCCCGAAAGGTCGCATCCTGCCCGGACCAGAGTCCGGGGCAAGACCAGAGGCCCGGAGTCTCACATTCAGACCGGATACAAATCCGGGGGACCCTCACTGGCCATCCATCGCCCTGCCAATCCGGTCGAATTCCAGGAAGTAGCAGAACAGGGAGAAAAGCATGGCGAGCAGCAGCGCTCCGCGCGCCGCCATGCCGAAGACCTCCGGCGAGCTCGTGAGCGCGGGAGTTGCCTAAACGAGACAAGTGAAAAGAACGCTGCGGCGAAGACAAAACTCAGACGATTCAGAAATAGGAACGCGTGGGTCAGGAGAATGTTTTTCGGCATGATAGGCATCGGCGCCCAACGCAGGCGAGACCAGTAGGCCGCGTGAAAGACCGTCAACGCCGCCGCCATCCCGATTACGCGGTGCGGCGGCAACTCGACGGCGCGTCCGAGACTGTCGGCGATCGCGACGAAAGCCGGCAACGCTAGATACACCAGCGCGCACACGGCGGCGGTCTGAATGGCGAACAGCGAGCAGAACCGTCGCGCAGTCCGCTCCGCGGGCGTGGCATAGCCTTCGATCGGTCCTGTCATTCCGACTCCCGGCTTGAGCGAGCCAGAAGCGAGCGTCTCATCTCGCAGCGAGTTCGGCGACGGAGAATGCGGCGATTTCCGCGCCGTCGGCTCGATGGATGCAGGCGGCGCCCACGTTGCTGTTGTTGGAGCTCAAAGCCGTCATCACGTCGCGGAAGGTCAGCCCGAAGGCCATCAGCCGCGCCGAGCGTCATGGATATCTCCTTACTGCAGTAAGAAGGGTCCGTGGCCGACGCGTGCGCCATTGGCGACGACGAGCATGTCCGCAATTGAAGTCAGCTTTTCGCGCGGCTTGCCGTTCTCGCTGCCGATCTGCCGCTCGGCGGCGTCGATCCTCTTCCAGCCGTTGAAATCGACGGCGTGCGTTTTTCGTTTCTCGAGCAGCGACGCCAGCGCCCGTCGGCCGACCTTGCCAGGGGAAGGGCGTACAATGTCGGCTAGAAGGCTCTCGATCGTTTCGAGGCTGCAAGCGCGGTTTACGCCGATGACGCCGGAGGGCCCACGCTTGATCCAGCCCGCGACATAGACGCCTGGAACAGGCGCGCCGGTTTCCAGCACGCGGCCACGGTCATGCGGAATCGCGCCGGAGCGCGCGTCGAATGGCAGCCCCTCGGTCATCACGCCCCTGTACCCGACGCTCCGGAACACAGCGGCGGCGGCGATCGCAGCGGTTTCCCCGGTGGGAGTCGCGACCTGCGCAAACGGTTCGCCCGTCAGGCTGCAGCGCTCGAAGATCACGCTCTCGACGCGTCCTTGGCCCTCGATCGCGGCGGGATTTAAGTTGAACCGCAGATGAATCGTTTTTCGCTTCTGCCCGGCCGCTCGCGCCTGAAACGTTTTGAGAATCTTGAAACTTTGCGCCGCACTCTGCCCTCGTGGATCGCTCAGCTCCGCCTCACATGCCGCGCCAAGCACGAGATCTGCAGGTTCGAGCGCTACCTCGGCTTCTGTGAGGAGGCCGAGCTCCCGTAACTCCTTCGCGGTCCATTTCGCCTGCGCGGGACCCCGCCTGCCGACGAGATGAATGTCGCGGATATGGCTCTCCGCCAGGGCCTCAAGTGCGTGGGCGCTAATGTCCGTCTGACGCAGTTCGTCGGCGGATTTGGACAGAAGACGACAGACGTCGATCGCGACGTTGCCCTGGCCAAGGATTACCGCGGCGTCGCCGGACAGATCGAACGTCCGATCGCGAAAATCGGGATGCCCGTTGTACCATGCGACAAATTCCGTCGCCGACCAGCTTCCGGCCAGATCCTCGCCGGGAACGCCGAGCTTCCGATCGGCCGATGCGCCGCTGGCGACGACGACGGCGTCGTAGAGCTCTCGAAGCTCGTCGACCGCCACGTCGCTGCCGAGCGTCACGTTGCCGAAGAAGGCGAAGCGTTCGTGGCTCGCGATCTCGGTGAAATTCTGGCAGACCTGCTTGAGCTTGGGATGGTCCGGCGCGACCCCGAACCTCACGAGGCCGAACGGCGTCGGCAGGCGCTCGATAAGATCGACTTCCGCGCCTGCGGCGAGCAACGCCTCTGCGGCGTAGAAGCCGCTCGGACCACTGCCGACGACAGCGACCTTCAGTGGTCCAGACGGGTTCATGCGCGGCCTCCTCAGTTCAGTCCAAGCTCGCTTCGGCGGGCTTCCGCCGACGGGAGCGGCGCTTGTTTCGACCGGATGATCGGAAGGTCGCTTGCTCTCGTCGCGTTGATCTTGATCCACTCCTCCTCGTCACCGGAGAGGTCGAACTCTTCCTTGATCGCGCCGACGGGACAGGCCGGAATGCACGCGCTGCAGTCCACGCAGACATCGGGATCGATGTAGAGCCGCTCCTCGTCGCCGTGGAAGCAGGCGACCGGGCACACGGTTACGCAATCGGTAAAGCGGCAGGCCTGGCAGTTGGCGGTGATGACGTGGGTCATTCTGGCATCCTGATGGGCATCGATCGCGTTCGGCCTCGGCGCGCCTGGCGACGCGCCGAGGCGTAGGCCTCACGCAGCGACGTGTTCGACCTGGACGAGGTTGTCCGAGTAGCTGCCAGCCATGCCCATGCCGCAGTGGGCGTCGGAGCTGATCGAGTTCACGGCCGTGCCCGACGTCGTGAAGCTCGGCCAATGGCCGAGGTTGGCCATGACGAGACCGGGCATCAGCGCATCGACAATCTCGGCGCGGCCGTCGAAGTGCCCGCGCTCGTTGAACACGCGGACCGTCGAGCCGGTTACGATCTGACGGGCCGCCGCGTCGTCGGGATGCATGAACACGGTCTGCTCCCCTTGGCGCTTCTGCTTGGGCGCCTCGTTGGCGTACTGCGAGTTCAGGAAGGCGTGGGCTTTCGGCGAGACGATCGAAAGCGGAAAGCGCTTGGCGAGTTCGGGGTTGGTCTCGCGCGACTCGTAAGGCGGCACGTAGTCCGGAACCGGGTCGATCGGCTCGCCAGGCTGCATGCCCTCGTACATCGACCGCCAGACCGGCACGACGAAGTTTTCGGTGATGCTCGACTTGAACTCGCACTTGCCGGACGGGGTCTTGAAGTTGCCCTCAGCATGGGGCTTCCGCTCATGCGGGAGGCCGACGTTGATGCGCGCCCAGCCGGTCGCCTTCAGCGTCTCGAGCGTGATGCCTTCGAGGGCCGGGGAATTCCAGTCGTAGAAATCCTGTAGCATCTCCCAGTCGGTGCGGTCCCAGTAGTCGTCGTTGAACCCCATCGTCTTCGCCAGGCGGCGGAACATCTCGACGTTCGGCACGCAGTCCGGCGGCGGCGCGATCGCGGGCTGGTTCAGGCTGATGTAGAGGTGGCCCCAGGTCACCATGATGTCGAGCTGTTCGCCCTGCATGGCGGACGGCAGGATGATGTCGGCGTATTTCGCCGTGTCGGTGATGAAGAGTTCGCTGACGACCGTGAACAGGTCCTCGCGCTCGAGGCCCCTGGCGATCTTCGCCTGCGCCGGCGCCTGGCTCATCGGGTTGGAGTTATAGACGAACAGCGACTTGATCGGCGGGTCGAGCTGCAGCTCGCCGGTGAGCGCGGCGCCAAGATCGAGTTCGTTGACGACGCGGGTGCCCGGGCGAATCCAGTCGGGGCGGCAGATCCGGTCGAAGTTCGTCGGAAACTCCCAGATCGGCATTTCCATGGCGCCGCCGCCGACATGCCGCCATGCGCCGATCAGCGCCGGAAGGCAGGTGATGGCGCGGATCGCCTGTCCGCCGCCGCGGCTGCGCTCGATCGCGACGCCTTCGCGGATCGCGGCCGGCGGCGTGGTGGCGTATTCACGCGCGAGCGTGACGATGTCCTCGGCCGGAATGCCTGTGATCTCGGAGACGCGCTCCGGCGGGAAGAGCGCGGCGCGCGCCTTCAGCTCCTCGTAGCCGAGCGTGTAGTTCTCGACATAGTCGTGGTCGACGAGGTCTTCGGCGATGATGACGTTCATCATGCCGAGCGCCAGTGCGCCGTCGGTGCCCGGATTGATCTGGACGTGCCAGTCGGCCGCCTTCGCGGTGCGGGTGCGGACGGGATCGATGACGACGATCTTGGCGCCGGCCTCCTGCGCCTTCACGATGAACGGCCAGCCGTGGATGTTCGTCGAGGTCATGTTCATGCCCCAGACGATGATGTACTTCGCGTGGACGAAGCTCTCGATGTCGAGTCCGCCGGACGGGCCGACCGTCATGATCCAGGCGGTCGACGAACCGCTCTCGCAGTAGGTCTTCTCGGCGACCGTCGAACCGAGACGGTTGAAGAACGCGTCGCCGGAGGTGAGACCGTTCAGCGTGCCCTGATGGCCAAGATAGGCATGGGGCATGATTGCCTGCGCCCCGTACTCGGCGATGATCCCGTTCCACTTGTCCCGGATCGTGGCGAGCGCCTCGTCCCAGGTGATGGGCTCGAACTGGCGCGACCCCTTCGGTCCGACGCGCTTCAGCGGCGCGAGGATTCGGTCGGGATTGTAATGATGGCTGGCGAAGTCCTTCAGCTTCACGCAGAGGCGACCCTGCGTCATCGGATGGTTCTTGTCGCCGGTCACCTCGACCAGCTTCCCGCCCTTCACGTGATACTCGAACGCGCAGGTATCGGGGCAGTCGTGCGGGCACGCGCCGCGCACGATCATGGTGTCGATCTCAGCGTTCATGGCTGGCTCCGTCCTTCTAAGACGTTGCGAACGTCGGGCCCATCGGCGAAGACGTTTCGATTGCCCGGAACGATACCAAGGAGCCTGCCGCCGTAAATAGTACGGCCGTCCTAGATCGATCAAATGGTGTGCAGATTAGTACGCTGCCTAGCAAAAAAGCTGGGCGCCCGACCGCGCCCGCGTGCGCTGCCGCAATTGAACGCTCCGCCAGCTGGAATGTCCATAGCTGGCATGAGGTCGTCGCGGTGCGACGCGCGCTCTAGCCAAAGTTCTTGTACGGTCGTACTGCAAAGACGCGCGCGCCCGTTCGGCGGGCTGCGCCCGCGATGGGGAGCCTGCATGGACAATCTGCTGCCGACCCCAAAAGGTTCTACGATGAAGGGCGCCGGCCGCACTGCCGCGATCCTGGAGGCCGCTAAGGACATAGTCGTGTCCGAGGGCTTTGCGAACCTGTCTTATCGCAACATCGCCAAGCGGGTCGGCATCGCGGTCGGCAACGTCAACTACTACTATCCGTCGAAGGACGACCTCATGGTCGACCTAGCGGAGTTCATCTTCGATCGCTGGGACGAACGCTTGAAGAAGCGGGTGCCTTCACGGCTCAAGAGTGACCGCGAGATCTTCCAGTTCTCGATCAAGTTCATGATCGAGGAGAACAAGAGGGAGCGGACCGTGACGCTTCTCATGGAGATGTGGGCGATGGCCAATCACTCTCCGCCCGTGTCTAAGATGCTGGGCGCATTCTATGCGCGGATGCGGTCCTGGATCTCGGGCATGATCGAGCGCGTGCGTCCCGACGTCGACCACGAAAGCCGAGAGCTCCGGGCCGCTCTGATCACCGCCCAGATCGAGGGTTTGATGATTCTGATCGGTCCGAAAAGAGTCAGGCGTCGCGAGCTCGTCGGCCTCGAGCAGGCGGCGGCCGCGCACATTGAAAAGCTCGCCTTCAGCGACTGACCCCAAGCGCCAAGACGCGTCGGTTCAATAGGCCGCTGATCGCTTGTGTGAACCAGCGCCAAAGATCGACACTACCAGAATCTTCATAAGCCAAACCGACAGAACGATTTCTCGGCGAAGGCAAGGGTCAACATCGGATCAGGCAGCGCCCCTCCCTGGAGTGGGCCTTCGGCGACGGAGAGGCCGTAGGACCGGTGATCACGGACATAGGCGCGCTTCTCGGCCGCGGCCCGCTCGAAGAGCCTCTTTAGGAAATCGAGCTCGAGAGCCTGCCGGCCGACGAGCCGCTCGAGAGCGGCGATCCGCGCCTCGTATTCCTGCATCCGGTCCGCGGCCTCCGCGTCCTCGTCGAAGGCGCCAGCCTCGTACTTCTGGACCCAAACACGGATCAGGTTGCGCGACAGATCATATCGCTTCGCAAGCCCATGAAGCGCCTCGCCGGAGATAAACTCCTGCGCGACCTGGCGTTTGAACGCGATGCTGTGGGACCGGTGGCGGGTCATGGGGTCTCATCCTCTGAAAGCCCGGCTCCCGGTCAATTCCCGAAGCTCAATCCGTCCGCTCCAAGGGGGCCACTCCAGCGTCAACCTTCCGGGCGCTGTGACGCCCTACGGCGGCGACGATCGGCATCACCGCCGCCCAAGCGCGAGCGAGGGTCGAAGGAGCTCAGACGAACGGTTGGCAGCGGCATAGCAGATGCGGGCCGGTCGCCCGATGCCCGATGCGCATCGCAACCGCTAACGCTTTATTGGTGTCCGACTTGGCAGACTACAGGTCAAACTAATCCACGCTGCGGATATTGAAGGTCATGGCGGACACGACGACGGGGATCGCGTACCTCAAGGGCGTGAACGACGTCTTCTACGACCAGATCAAGGTCGCCGACCAGAAGGCGACCTACATCCTGTCTCTGATCATTCTCCTTCTGGTCTGGTCGCCCGAGCTCCGGCAGACGTTCCTTCCCCCGCAGGCACTGGCCGCCGAACCCGCGCGCGCCATCTCGTTGCTGGTCGCCGCCGCCCTGGTCGTGGCGCTCATCAGCGCGCTGGGCGTCGTGCTGCCGCGGCGCCGGCGCGGCGGGACGGCGCTGTTTTGGGGGGCGTGGCCGGCCGCGAGATCCGCGGCGCTCGACGTCGCGGCCGCCGCGGACGCGGACGGCGCCACGCTGCTGGCGACCTACGCCGACAACGCGCAGAACCTGGCCGCCATCTGCCGGTCGAAGTATCGGCTCGTCTCGGTCGCGATCACGTCGTTGATCGTCGCGATCGCGCTCCACGGGATCTCCCTCGCGCTGCGGTGAGGGCGCGTAGCGCCGCCGACATGCAACCCAGTCGACGCCCACCGCGGGATTGGGTAAAGAGCCCCTAAGGACTAAGGGGGGCGGCCTGGCCGCCGGGGGCGATGCTTTCAAGGTTTCTGCGGCCCGCCGCGGCGGCGGCATTCGCGGCGTGCATAGGCGCGGCGGGCGACGGCCAAGCCCAGGAGCTGATTGCGCGGCCGCTTCCTGTCGCCGGAGAGGTGATCGCGGCCAAGGGCGGCGAGGAGCTGCAGCTCAAGTCCGAGGCGGACTGGCGGTCCGTCGTCATCCGGCAGAACGTCATCGGCGGCGACGCCTTGCGGACCCACGCGCTGGGCAATCTGGCGCTGCTGTTTGCGGATCGCACGCAGATCCGGGTGGGCCGAAACTCGACGCTGGTCGTGAAGGACGTCGCACGCGGCCCGAACGGCGAGACGCAGCTTGCGCTGCCGGAGGGCAGCATTTTCGCCCGCGCCGCTCGGGGCGGATCGGGCGTCATCGTCGATACGCCCGCGGCGGCGGCCGCCATCCGCGGAACCGACTGGTCGCTCACCGTCCAGGGCGCGAAGACCTCGCTCGTCGTGCTCGAGGGCGTGGTGACGCTGAGCAACCCGCAAGGCTCGGTGACCGTCCGTCAGGGCGAGGCCGCCGAGGCGCTGATCGGACAGACGCCGCGCAAGATCACGCTGGTGAACTTCAAGGGGCGCGAACAGATCCTGCTCTACCGCGAGCTTCGCGATTCCTTCTTCGAACTGTCGCCGTCGGATCTGAGTCGGACGGGCGAACGCGCCGCTCGGGCGCGAGCTCTGGCTGAGCCGGACGTCCGCCGCAGCGCGGCCGACTGGCTCACGCTTGCCGAGACGGGGCTCTACTTCGACGGCCCCGCCGCAGCAAGCCGCGCGCTTGAGCACGTCGCCGCCATGCGCCTGACGAAACGAGAGGCGGCGCGGGCGGAGCTCGTGCGCGGCTTCATCGCCGCGCGCAGCCAGAAATGGCGCGAGGCCGCGACCGCCTTCCGCCGCGCGCAGTCCGACCTCGACGTCGGGCGGCGAGACACCGGGGCCTATGCGCTGTGGATCGCCGAGACGCTGGGGGAGCCCGCCAAGGCTCCCAGACCGCGACCTGCCGGAGGCGGCCGGGGAGCGGCGAAGCAAGCGCTTGCCGAGGCGAGCGTCCAGAGCTTCGTCGAGAACGCCAATGCCGGAATCGCCGTGCTGGACGACGCCCAGAGGCGCTATCCGGACGACGTCATGATCACGGCGGGCAAGGCCGCCCTGCTGCTGCTCGACAGCGACGAGGCAGCGGCTAAGCGCGAGATCGACCGCGCGCTGGCGATCGATCCGGAGGACCCGTTCGCGCTGACGGTGAGCGCGAGGCGCCGCTGGACGGTGACCGGCGATCTCGACGGCGCGCTCGCCGAGCTGACGCGCGCCGTTGAGATCGCGCCGGGCTCGAGCTTCGTCTGGGGCGAGATCGCTTTGGTCCAGGCGGAGCGCGACGCGATCCGCGAGGCGGAGGCGGCGCATTTGAAGGCGATCGCGCTCGATCCGGAAAGCCCGCTCGCCCATTCGAACTACGCCAATTTTCTGATCGATCAGAACCAACTGGAACTGGCCGACCAAGCGCTGCGCGCGAGCGAGGCGATCGACCCCTCCGGTTATCTGTCGCTCGTCACCCGCGGCCGGCTGCTTGTCCGCCAGGGTCGTTTGGACGAGGGGACCGAGAAGCTGCTCGCCGCCGCGGCGGTCAACCCGACCTATGCCGGCGGCCAGCTCGAGCTTGCGATGGCCATGTACCGCGCGGGCGACCTGGACCAGGCCCAGCAGGCGCTCGACAACGCCGAGCGTTTCGACGGCGACAACGCGGTCGCGCCGCTGATCCGCTCGGCCATCGCGGTCGACGCGTTTCGCGCCGACGACGCGCTTGGCGAGGCGCGCGAAGCGACCCGCAGACGCGTGGCCAAGGGCGGCGGCTACGCCGAGATCACCTCCAGCCGCCAGGATGGCTCCACCATCGGCAACGCCCTGCGCTTTCTCGAGCTGGACGCATGGGCGCGGTACTACGGCGACCGGTTCTTCGATCCCTTCTCCTCGACCGGCTACTTCGACCAGGCGATCGCCGACCGGACGACCTATTTCACGCAGACCGCGTCCACCCTTGCGCCAGACGAGGCCGGCGGAGCGGCGACCACCGCGTTCCCCTCGCTGATCCAGGGGCTGCTGCTGGATTCGCTCGCCGTCTCCGGGCGGGAGCGCCGCACGGACTTCGTCCACGCCCCGTTCGTCGAAGCGACGGTCGGCGGCGGCGTCTCCTCAGAAAAGGGCCATCGCGGCTGGATCGCGGACGCCACCCTCCAGGGCAAGGTCATGGAGCCGACGCCGTTCGGCTATTTCCTGAACGCCAGCGTGCTCCGCCCCGGAAACCGCTTCGACGACGCCGACAGTAAGCTCGAGTCCGGCGTCGCGCTCGTGGGCGTTCAGCCCACGGTCTATGACGACGTGGTGCTGTTCGGAAACTACGGGCGGCAGAAGCAGGGCCTCAGGCTGCCCGACCTGCTCTCGCCGCTCGGGGACGTGTCCGACGCGCGCGCCGGAAATGTCGGCGCGGCGTGGAGCCATGTGTTCGGCGAACGCAACGTGGTTCAGGCCATGGCGGTCGGCTCGCTCAGCGAACAGACGTCGAGGGCGGATTTCCTCGGGCTCGTCGATCAGCGCGATCGGCTCGAGCAGCGGAATCTCGTCGGTGCGGTCAGTCATCTCGTCGGCCTGGGCGACATCGACCTGCGGTACGGCGCGGAGGGGGTCGTGACCCGGATCGACGGACGACTGGCGCAGACGGCGCTTTCCCCAGGCCCGACGACCGTCGTTCGCACCAAGGCGACAGGAGAAGCGGGCAGGCTCTACGCGGACGCCCTTTGGGACGTCGGTGGTGGCTTGCAGATCGAAGCGGGACTGTTCGCCACCTCGGCGGCGTTCGACACGTCTCGGGGCGACGCCAGCAGCGACCGGGTCGATCCGCGCATCGGCGCAGCCCTGGAGCTCCTGCCGGGGCAATGGCTTCGGACCGCCTACCGCACGGACACCTCGTTCAGCACGCCCTTCACGCTTTCCCCGATCGCGACGGTCGGCCTGACGCCGAACCAGGCGCCGCTCATCTTCGGCGGCCGCGTCGAGACGATCGCGGCGCGCTGGGACGCGGAATGGTCCCCGCGGCTGTTCACGGCGGTTGAGTACCAGTCGCAGAACCTGCGCGGGGTGACAGTCGGGGTGCCGGAGTCTCTGCTGGAGCTGTCGGCCCCGAAAGCGGAGATCGACCGTCTGTCGATCGCCGCAAACGCCTGGCTCGGCCACGGCGTTGGCGTCTTCGCAAGCTACGCCCGCACCTGGTCGGAGACGCGCGACGACATCGTGCTGACCGACGCCTTTGACATCGTCCGCGCGGTCCTGCCCGCCGGCAGCCGCGTTCCCTTCACGCCGAAGGACGCCGCTCGGTTCGGCCTGACGTTCGTCCATCCGTCCATGATGAAGTTCACCGTGGCCGAGAACTACGTGGGCGATCTTGTCGACGAGATCGGCGCGGACATCGATTCGTTCTTCACGACCGACCTGTCGCTTAGCTGGGAAGGCCTCGACAAGCGCCTGCTGATCGATCTTCAGGCGCTCAATATTTTCGACAAGCGGTTCGATCTGGCCGCGGGGGTGCTCGGCCAGGGCCGCACCTTCAACGCCACCGCGCGTCTTCGTTTCTAATGGCCGCGAGCGGCGCCCGCTCGGAGCCGCGACGACGGCTGGCCGTCCGGGCGGCGGTCGCCGCCGCGGTCGTGCTTGCGCTGGCGCTGATCGTCGCCGGCCCGCTCGGTTGGCGGCTCGACGCGCCGGCTTACGATCTGCTGTCGACGATCGCTCCGCCTGCGCCGGCGGACGACATCGTGGTGGTCGCGATCGACGAGCCCTCGTTCGCCGAGATCGGCCGGCAGTGGCCCTGGCCGCGCGCCTTGCATGGCCAACTAGTCACAGCGCTGAGGGCCGCAGGCGCGCGCGTGGTCGGGCTCGACATCGTATTCGCCGAAGCCTCCTCGGCGGAGGGGGACCAGGCGCTCGCCGACGCGCTGGGGCCGGACGTCGTGCTCGGCGCGGACCTGACGGTGATCGAGACGCCGCACGCGACGCAGACGATCCGCGTCGATCCCCTGCCGGCGTTCCTCGCCCGCGGAGCGACTCCCGGCCTCGTCGCCGTCACGCTCGACCGCGACGGCGTGCTGCGTCGCGTCAGGTCCGCCGAGGACGCCTTCGCCGGGGCCGTCGCCGCCGCATCGGGCGCCGCCTCAGGCGCGTCGCCGAAGCGCGCGCTGATCCGGTTCCGTGGGGGACCCCGGACGTACCGGACGATCTCCTACTATCAGGCGCTCGACCCGGGAACGTTCCTGCCGCCCGGCGCGCTGCGCGACGCGGTCGTGGTGGTGGGCCTGAGCACCCAGACCGCGGCGGACGCCAGCGCCGGCGGAACCGACGCCTTCGCGACCCCGTACACGTCGCGGACAGGCCGGCTGACCTCGGGCGTCGAGATCCAGGCCACGCTGGTGGACGCGCTTCGATCGCGAGATCTGGTGACGCCCGCGCCGTTGTGGGCGGAGCTTCTGGCGCTCGCCGTCGCGGGCGCCGCGGGCCTCGGTCTCGCGGGCAGCGGCCGCGTCTCCTGGCGCTCCGTCGCGGGGGCGGCGGCGCTTGTCGCAGGCGTGATCGCCGCGTGCTGGCTGGCGCTCCAGCACGCAGGGTTCTGGCTCCCTCCTGCGGCGCCTTCGCTCGCCGTGCTGCTGGTGGTGGGCGCGGAGGCCGCTCTCGATTACGGCCACGAGCGGCGAACCCGGCGCGAGATCGCGCGCGCCTTCGAGCAGTATCTCGCGCCCGAGGTCGTCAAGCGTCTCGTCCGTGACCCATCCGCGTTGAAGCTCGGCGGCGAGCGGCGGACGCTGTCGATCCTGTTCTGCGACATCCGCGGCTTCACGGAGCTCGCCGAGCGCATGAAGGGCGATCCCGAACGGTTGACCCTGCTGATCAACAGGCTGCTCGGCCCCTTGTCCGACGCGGTGCTCGCCGAAGGCGGCACGATCGACAAATACATCGGCGATTGCGTCATGGCGTTCTGGAATGCGCCGCTCGACGCGCCGGACCATGCGGAGCGGGCCATCGCCGCAGGGCTGCGCATGCTCGACGCGGTCGAGCGGCTGAACGCGGAGCTCAACGCCGAGGCCGGCCCCGGCGTCGCGCCGCTCGAGTTCGCGGTCGGCGTCGGAATCAACACGGGCGACTGCGTCGTCGGCAACCTCGGCTCCGACCGACGCTTCGACTACACCGCCGTCGGCGACGCCGTGAACCTCGCCTCGCGGCTCGAAGGCGCGTCCAAGCTCTATGGCGTCCGCATGCTCGTCGCGGACGACACGGCGACGCGGTTCTCCACGCCGCTGATCGAACTCGACCGCATCGCGGTCAAGGGACGCCGGGACGGCGCGCTGATCCATACGGCGCTCCCGGGCGCCGACGTCTCGGACGCGCAGGCGGCGTTCCTTGGGGCCTACAGGGCGAGACGCTGGGACGACGCCGAGCAGGCGTTGGCGGCGGTGCGCGCGGCGGAGCCTCGGCTCGCGCTCTACGCCGGCGTCATGGCGGCGCGGATCGCCGGCTACCGTGCCGCGCCCCCGCCGGACGACTGGAACGGCGTCTTCGCCGCAACTGTGAAGTAGCCGCGCTACGACATCGCCGCGGCGGACGTCGCCGCGGCGTTCTCCAGCCGGCGTCGCTCCGCTGTCGCCGCGACTTCGGCCGCGAGCTCGGGATGGTCGTCGAGGAAGGCCAGGAACGCGCGCCGCCTAAGCCGCAGCAGCGAGCAATAGGCGATGGCGTCGACGTCCGCCGTGCGGGGGCTGTCGGTCAGAAGCGCAATCTCGCCGAAGATCTCGCCCCGCCCCAGCCGGTATGTGGAGCCGCTGACGCTGGTGACCTCGACTGCGCCGGAGGACACGAAGTAGGCCGCGTCCCCGCGGTCGCCGCGGCGGATCAGGCGTTCGCCTGGCCGCACGAACACCGGCTCGATCAGCCGGACGAGCTGCTTCAACGCGTCGTCCGGCAGACGCGCGAACAGCGGCAGCCGGGCGATCAGAGTTTCGGGATCAAGCCCGAGGTCGAGCGCCGGCCGCGCGCCGACGCCACGACGCCGTCGGCCGACCTCGATCACCAGATCGCGATGCAACTCCGGGCCGATCAGCCCGTCCTCAAGCATCCGATCGTACTCGCTCTCCTCGATCTGGATCGCGGCGTTGGCGAGCAGGCGACGCTCCAGCGCCTCGGCGTAGCCGGGATACTGAAGCCGAAGCGCCGCAAGCGCGCGGCCGACCGTCTCGCGCCGGCGGGCCAGGGCCATGGAGGCCGCCGCCGCGGCGTCCGGCCCGAGCACCGGCGCAATGGTCTCGCGGGCGAACGGCTCGAGCCGCGCGACCGCCGCCGAGGTCACAAGCAGCATCTCGAAGCGGTCGGCCATCACGCGTGCGAGCCACCCCGTCCAGCCTGTCGCGCGCGCGACCCTTTGGGCCGCCCGTTCGGCGCCCGAGAACCGCAGGGCGTAGGCGTCCGCCTCGGCGTAGCCCTCGGCGCCCGAGGCGCGGCTGCGGTCGCCCAACCGCCGGGCGTCCCCGAGCAGCCGGTCCACGAGCTTGAGCGACACGCTGCGTTCGCGGACCCGCTGCAGGATGATCTCGCGCTCCGCGCGCGCAAGCGTCGCCAGAGCGATCGCGACGCGCTCGGCTGGATCCGCCATCGCGGAGGGACCATCCGCGCGGGCGGCTTCCGCCCGCGTACGCTCGGGCGCGGTAAGTCCGTGAGCGCGCGCGGTCTCTTCGACCCTGTCCGCGACGTGCCGCCGCGCCGCGGCCAGCACGTCGCGCCGGAGCGCGAGATCGACCGGGGACAGGCGGTCCACGCCGGTGCGGCGCACGAGCGCCCGCAGCGTCGTGCCCTGGATGAGTAGCGTGTAGAACACATAGCCGGTGGCGAGCACCGCCACGAAGCTGCGGATCTCCGGCGACAGCTCCTCGCGCTCGGTGACGGCGAGCGCCAGGACCAGCGTGGTCGCGCCCCGAAGGCCGCCCCACAGCACCACCCAGCGAAACGCCGCGCTGATCTGCGGGCCGATCCTCAGCGCCGACATCACGGGCATCAGCCCGAACACGATCGCGGCGCGCGCCGCCAGCGAGGCGAGGACCACAACGCCCAACAGGAACAAATCGAGGAGCGTTGCGCCCGCGATGAGTCCCGGGGCCAGGATCGACGACAGCACGAAGATGAGCGAAGCCGCCCACCAATCGATCTGCTCCCAGACCGTCTTGAGGTGACGCCAGACGTCGGGCGGCGCTTTCGCCGGCCCATACATCGCGAAGGTGACGCCGGCGCCCACCACCGCCATCACGCCCGAAATGCGCAGCGTGTGCTCGGCGACGACGAACGCGACATAGGGCAGCGCGACGCTGACCGAGGTCGGGGCCAAAGGGCTCTCGCGGAGCCGTCCGACCAGCGAGGCCGCGAGACGCCCCGCAACCGCGCCGAGCACGACGCCGCCAAGCGGCAGCGCTATGGCCTGGACGGCGGTCTGGGCGGGATCGAAGGCCCGGCCGGACACGATGAGATCGAGGAAAAGCGCGAACAGCGTGATCGCGGCGGCGTCGTTGAGCAGGCTCTCGCCCTCGACCAGCCGGACCAGGCGGCCGGGCGCGCCCGCCTCGCGAAAGATGCCTATCACCGCGATCGGGTCCGTGGTGGCGACGATCGCGCCGACCAGAAGGCAGGCGAGGAGCGGCATGGGCGCAAACGGCGCGAGCGCGAGGCCGATCACGAAGGTCGAGACGACGACGGCGACGATCGCAAGCGTGAAGATCGAGCTCGCGTCCTCGGCCAGCTGGCGGGCGTCCGTGTTCATCGCGGACTGAAACAGCAGGACGGGCAGGAACAGAAACAGGAACGCGTCCGATCCGAGCGGCAGGTCCGTGACCGCCTCGGCGACGTCTTGCGCCGCCGGCCCGAACGAACCGCTGCGCAGCACCAGCGCCAGCGCCCCGATCGCGACCCCGAAGATCGCGAGCAGCACGCTCGCCGGCAGCCGGAGCCGCGCCGCAACGGGCTCGGCCAGACTGACGGCCATCAGAAGAAGAGCGATGATCAGGACGACGAGCGCGACCGACATGACCCGGTACTTCATCCATCGGGAGCGGCTTTTTAGCCGTGATCTCAGCCCTTGTCAGCGTTGAGGCGCAAAGACGCGAGCCGAGGGAGCTGTCCGCTGCGCAGTGCTCCGGGCTTCGCTTTGAGGAGGCGGGGCGCAAAAGCGCGCAGCAGTATCGAGAGCGCGAGGACTGCCCGCTTCAGGCGCTGCGACGGGGCCGACGTTCGCTTCGGAAAGATGCGCTAATGCCCGCTCGTGGCGCGGAACGGCGGACACGCCTGAGGACTTGGGACGCACACGCACCAAGGTGGGCGCGTCCCAGATCCGAGGCCTCACCCCGTCGCTAGATCAATAGTCAAAATATGCCGGCGCCCAGCGGAGCGTTTCGTCCTCGACCGCGACCCGGCCGACGGACGGAAACGGCAGGTGTACATGCTCGCGAATCCGCAGGCGTGGCACTTCGCGATACCGGGCGTCACCACGACGGGCCCGCTCAACCAGCACTTCCTCCGCGACATCGGGCTGATCTTCGTCTTTCTCGGTTCCGCATTCGCCCTGGGCGCGGCGGGGTGGGCTCGCAAAAGGGCGATAAGGCGCATCCTCACTCGTGAAGCATCACGTGTGGCTTTATGGCTATTTCCGAACGGGCTAATGCGACATCAGCAGACAGACGTTCGAACTCTGAAGCAGGTCGTGGGTGGCGCCCCCGAAGATCCACTCGCGGGTCCGGCTGTGCCCGTAAGCCCCTGACACGATCAGCCCGGCTTCTGCTTCCCGGGCTACCTCCAGCAATTCGGCGGCGATTGAGGGGATCTCGCCGGTGCGCACGACGGAACGCGCTGTGACGCCATGCCGGCCAAGGTAGCCGACGACGTCCTCCGCGCCGCGATCTCGAAACTCCCGCGTCGCGCTCACCACCAGGACCTCCTCGGCCTTTTGCAGGAACGGCATGCTGTCCCGAATGGCGCGTCGCGCTTCGCGCGTGTCCTTCCAGGCGATCACGACGCGCTTGCTCGACAGCCGATCGATCTTTGGGGGCGCGACGAGTATGGGGCGCCCGCACTCGATCGCCACCGCTCCGGGCGATACGCCGAGCCCTCCGTCGCGAGGGTCGCCGCCAGCTTGTCGACCGACCACCACGAGATCCGCGGCGCGCGCTTGTTCGGTCAAAAACCGTCGAGGGTCGCAGATGTCGGATCGCCACTCGACGTTATTGCCGGCGCCGACGGTGGAGAAGAAACTCGCTTTGGCGGCGACCAGGTCGCTCTCGACCCGCTCCCGCTCGTCATCCATCATCGTCACGGACACGTTTGGCGTCATATCCGTGTAAATCGGGACCAGCATCTGCTCGGCGGCGGCGCCGATGAGATGGGCGCCGAAGTCGGTGGCGAGCCCCATCGCAAGCTTGCCGCGAGACTTCGACTGCGGCGTCAAATCGAAATGGACGAGGATGCTTGCAAAGCTTGCAGCAGCTTGTGTCGGGGAGAGTGTCATCGTCGGCTCCCGTGATCGATCTTTGCCTCACGTTCGGCCCGAGCCCAATCCGCCGCCTTGATCTGGCTCAATGACACCCGAGCGGAAGATCTGCTTCAGACCTCCTCGCTACCAAGTTCCCATCTGACGATTGCAGGACGTCATCGGTCAACGAACTCTTTAAAAAAAGGCTGAGCGTCTTGTCAGAGTTGTGGGGTCGAACCCTGCCCGCGCATTTACGATTCACCGACCAGTCGCGTGTGCCGCAACAATCTAAAATTTATTTGAAATCGCTACAATATCTGAGATTTGTAAGGCTCAGGAACGATATTTGATTTAGATCAATACGTCAGACTAGACTTGTCGCCACGATGGTCACTGTCTCAATCAGTCGCTAGGTGACATGATGGATGACAAAGAAAGGACTGAAATAAAGCGCAAATGCAGTGAACCCATTCGTCGCAAGGCTATCGACCGCAGATTCATATCTGCAGGACGTTGGACGTTTGTCGATGCCTATTGCGAACGTGCTGCAGGAAATGAAGGAAAATGTTGGCAGCATTCAAGCCGATGTAACTCAGATGACGTGACATCTGAGCAAAGCACACAAACGTAACCCCCCATTCCGGTCAGGCGGAGAAGGTCTTCTCCCGCCCTGGGCCGCCTGCGTAAGTCCGCATCACCGCGGAGTCTGGTGCGGAGCCGGACTGCGTAAACCGACGTGGCCCGCCAAGAGCGATCGATCCGCGGCGTCCCTATGGTCGGGGCGCCGCTCCCGTTGGCGTACAGCGATCCAGTCATTCCGCCGATCGGATAAAACGGATGGCTTCGCGGTCATGAACCAGCATTCCCGCCGCCATTGCGGCTAGGAACAGCAGCGTCGCCGGCACGCCGAGCGTGATCGAGGCGACGGCCGGCCCGGGGCAGAGCCCAGCCAAGCCCCAGCCCACGCCAAAGATCGCGGCGCCCCCGACGAGCCTTCCGTCGATCGTACGCCCCTGCGGCAGGTGGAAGCTCTCGTCGAGGATCGGTCGCGGCAACCGACGCGAGAGCCAGACGCCGACCGAAGCGACTGCGACCGCCCCGCCAAGCACGAAAGCGAGGCTCGGGTCCCAAGCGCCGAAAACGTCCAGGAAGCCACGCACCCGCGCCGGGTCGAGCATGCCCGAAAGGGCAAGCCCAAAACCGAACACCAGACCGCTCAGACCGGCCGCGATGACGCGCGCGCCGTTCACGACACGTTCCCGACGCGCATAAGGGTGACGGTGGCGACCGCCGTTGCGAGGAACACCGCGACGGCCACGATAGAGCGAGGCGACAGACGCGCCAGCCCAACGACGCCGTGGCCGCTGGTGCAGCCGGATCCCATGCGTGCGCCGTAGCCGACGAGCAGGCCGGCGACCACCAACACCGGAGCCGAACTGGTGACATGGACCTCCGGCGACCGACCAAAAGCGAGCGCATACAGCGCCGGACCCAGCGCGAGGCCGATCGCGAACGCGCCGCTTGCCGCCGGTCCCGCGTCGGTGCGACGCCAGAGCCCGCTCAGGATGCCGCTCACGCCTGCGACACGGCCGTTCAACGTCATCATCAGCGTCGCCGCGAAGCCGATCGCGACGCCGCCGGAGAGGAAAGGCAAATACGAAGCAACCATCATGCGCGATCTCCAGCGTCCAGGAACGGCGGAATAATGCGCCTTGCCCTTTGTGACGGCTATGGGCCCGCCAAATTCGACCGTTTTCTAGTCGTCGCGCGGATGTTGAAGTGTTTCGAGATACGCGATCAGATCTGAAATCTGAGCGTTGTCGAGCTGAAACGTCGGCATTGTGGGGTGTCCCGTAACGATGCCTTCGGCAAGCGCCTCGGCGAGCGTGTCGACCGGATAGCGCACGTGAAGGTCACGGAACGGCGGCGCAATCCTCAGCGCGCTACCGCCCGCCCTGCCGATCGCATGGCAGCCGGCGCAGTTGGCTTTGGCGAAGGCGAGGCCCCGTTGCTCACCCGGCTCCATCGCGAGCGGTGAATTGACCAGGCGGCCCCAGAGCGCCAACGACAGCGCGCAGGTTCCGAAGACCCTCAAGAACCTCACGGCGTCGCGCCGAGATGAGTTCGCGCAATAACATGGAGTCGCTCGAGTTTCTGGCGCAACCGGTCTTCGGACGCCTTGTCGCCGAGCACCCCGCGATCCGCCAGATTCCCGCTCAAAACCTTTATGAGCTGCTCGTCGTCTCCGTCGATGTCCGACACGACGAGATAGCGGGCGTAATCTTCGATGGCTTTGTCCTTCATGCCCATCAGACGAGCGGCCCAGCGACCAAACATCCGGTCCCGAAGCGCGCGCACCTGAAATGCGAGGTCACGTCGACGAACGTAGTTCGCTTCTTCCGCGCGTTCTCGTGTCTCGAACATGTCAATCGACCCCGTGTCCAGAAGCGCCGGACAATTCCTCAGCGAGGTAGACTGGCACTTTCGAGACATTGACCGGTTTACGAACAACAAGCACCGGAAGAGTGGAGTGAGCGAGCACCTTGTTGGTGACTGAGCCGAGCATCATTGCCGAAAGCCCCCGACGACCATGGCTAGCCATAGCGATCAGCTCGCAGCAACGCTCCTCGGCGACCCGGATGATTTCTTTAAACGGATCGTCATTCCATTGTCGGACCGCGATGAACGGCACGCCCGCCTCCAGCGCCGCGGCCCCGGCTTGTTCCAGAATGCGGTCCGCATGCGTCTCGCGCTGTCGCTCATACTCCTCACGAGAGGCCTCGATCATTTCGGTCGAAGTCGTGAACAGGTGAAATGGCTCATTGACGGTCAAGAAGACGATCGCGGCGCCGGTCGCCGCGGCGAGTGCTATGGCCTGGTCGACGGCAAAGGTCGAGAGCTCGCTTCCATCGGTCGGCACGAGGATGCCCTGATAGGGCGACGCCCGCGTCGCGAGTTCTCCGACTGACACGATTGAGATGGTGGCTTGTGACATCGGATCCTCCCTAGGAGAACATTCGTTTTCCACGTGGGCGCGTGCGCCGCCTTGATCCGGATCAAAGCGGCGAGGCCACGCGTCGGTGATCCTGCCTCAGCTTCCAGATACGGAGGATCCCATGATCTCGCTTGAAGAAGCAGCAGCAGCGGCCGCAACTATCGAAGCGGCGATACCTGATCCCGCCTTGATCGCGCTAAGCTTGAAGTCGCTTGTCCTAGATCTCCCGCTCGCGATCGGCGCCGAGACCATGCGCTTCAACGTCCGGCTCGCCATCGCTTGGCTCGATCACATCGGCCGCGTCGCCGCGCTGAACGGCCCGCCGGACGCAGGCCCGTTGATGAAGCCGAACGATGGTCCTCCCGTCAGCGTCGCTCCCACGTCGCCTTACGCCGTCGCCGCCAAGCTCGCGGCCTGACCAGCGGAGATGTTTCGATGACGTTACAGAGCTTTTCGGTTGAGCGCCCAAGCGCTCGGCGGCCGCGCGCAAAACTAAGGCTCGTGCGGCTGCATTTGGCTCGCGAGCCTGAATATCCTCGGGGAAGCGAGGTCCACGGTTACGCGTTTGTCGCGCCGCTCGACCGCCATGGGATGCTGGATCCTTCGCTCTGGCGCAAAGAAAGGACACGCTGTCGCGCCGTCCGGTTCTGGGCCGGCGAGCAGGCGATGTTCGGGTTGCTGAAGCACAGAGCCGGCGGCGCAGGCGGATCGACCTGGGTGTTCGATTTCGATCCGGATCGATCCGACGACGATGAGATCGGCCACCGTCTTGATGCTCGCCGGTTCCGTACGGGCGAATACGTCACCCTTGAGCATGAGGGCGAACCGCATGTGTTCCACGTGGCGAGCGTTGATGATTTCGCCCCGGTGAACCGACCTGCTCCTCTGACAGCGCCCTGCCCCACCTCATCGCGTCTGACGCCGTCGGCGGCTTGACGGCGAATCAGGCGTCCCAACCACGCGGCCGCCCCAATCCGGCGCCGGCCGCTTGGTTGGGAGACCGTTGCAATATTGACGTGATACGGCGGTTTCCCGGGGCGCGATTGACGGCAGCCTTATCTCACGGCTCTTGTTGGATCGCAGCTTCCTCGGCGCGCGTGATGACATCGGCGACGGTCCTCGACGCGTCGAGCTTCGGCCAAGTGATGTGTCCCGCGCCCATCCGTAGCTGACGACTCAGCACATTGACGTCGGCGTCCGAGATGTCGCCGACCCGGTCAGCGACCCGGCGCTCCAAAAGCGATTTGTCCGCCTCCAGCCACAGACCTTGGAAGCGCACCGAAGCCCCCGCGGCGGCCTGCTCGATTCTGGCCCGCTCGAGCGGTGATTGGAATGTCGCCTCGGCGAGCGCGCCATGACCCGCTCTGAGAATCCCCTCCGCGCGCCCGGCGATCGATTCGTAGACCCTGCCCGTCACGCCCGCGCCGTACGCCTCCAAGGGCAGTTTATGGTCCGGGACCGCGCCGAGCATCGCTTTGCGGATACGGTCGCTTCCCAAGATGCGGGCTCCAGGCGGCGGGCCCACGAGATGCGCGACAGCCGCAGCGACGGTCGACTTGCCGGAACCCGAAAATCCACCGATCGCCACCAGCTGTGGCGCCTTCGGCCCAAGCAGAGTCTGCGCAAGATCCGAGTACGCGCGCGCTTCACGCGCCTTTCGATCATCGACCTGCGCCTGACTTGCCGCGACATGCGCTCTCACCGCGGCGCGGACCGACATAAAAAGCGGAACGAGCGAGAGAGCCTGCTCATCGTCGATCTTGTCCAGATAGCGGTTAAGCGCGAGGTTCGCGAACGTCCGAAGCCCACACCGCCACAGATCCATCAGCAGGAACGCCAAGTCGTAAAGCCGATCGACCGTGGCGAGTTCTTCGTCGAACACAAGGCAGTCGAACAGGGTCGGCTCTCCCTCCCACAAGCAAATGTTCTGAAGATGCAGATCCCCGTGGCCGCGAATGATCGCTTTGGCCTCGGCCCGCCGGTCGAGCAGGTCCCGCGCCCGGATCCAGGCGGCGTCGCAGGTTGCGCAATATCGCTCGACCGCTTCGTCGTCGAAGCCCCGAACAGCCCAAGCGTTCTGGCGTTGCCGTCGATCACCCTGCGCATTCCCACGGCGCCCGCCCCCGCGAGCGGACGCGCGGCGCGATGGAAAGCTGCGACGACTTGGCAAGACGCGCGACGATCTTCCCCGTTAGCGCCCCTCGTGCAGCCATGTGGGCGAAGAGATCCTTTTCCGGAAATCGCGCCATCTCCACCACGGCGTCGACGAGCTCGCCGACGCCGTCAAGATCAAGGCCGTCGCCGGATCTCGTCACCCGCCTCACGCGGCGATAAAGCGTCGGCGCCGTACGCTGATTCAGCGCTAGCTCACGCTCGCAGTCTTCAAGCCGAGACCGAACTGTCGAAAAGTCGACATAGGGCAAAGCTACGGCGCGCTTGAGTTTCCAGACCACGTTGGGGCCGAACAGGACTATGGAAATGTGAGTCTTCTGCTCGCGCGCATCCGGGCCGAGCCGGCTTTTTAAGAACGCAATGACCGCCGCCTGTTTTTCCTCGGGATCGCTCATGGCGTAATCGCCGCCTGCAGGACGCCGTCGCGCTGATGCGAGAATAGATCGTAAGCCTCCTCGATCTCATCGAGCTTTAAACAGGGAGTGACGAGAGGGCGCATGACGGCCATCAGGCGGTGCATCCGCTCCTTGCCGCGGGAACAGAGCGTCGTGACAATTGTGTGGTCGCCAAGACCTGCCGCGAACGCGTCGAGCGGGATCGTGAGATCGCTGGAATAGGCGCCGAGGCTCGGCAGCACGCCGCCTGGACGCAAGACGCGCAGAGCCGCCCGGACGACATCTCCACGGCACGAGCGTTCTGCTTCGTTGTTGATCCACATCAGTGATGAAGCGGCGAAATTTACGTTCATGACCGCCCCGGGGGTGCCCATGACAAATCTCGCGCTTACTTTGCTGAACTCAAAGGCCAAGCGCCGAGCGCTCCCGCGGCCGGGTCTCGGGCCGCCGCCGCGTCGGATCGCGGAAGCCGAAAATCTGCCTGTCATGCCGGCGTTGGGCGCGACCATCGATCGCTCGCTCAATGCGGGCTTGGCGCGGTTGACTGCAGGTCTCTCTCCAGCCGGCCTAGCGGAAGCTTGGTTCGACTGGGCGCTCCATCTTTCGGCTTCGCCCGGCAAGCAGATGGCGCTCGTCGACAAAGCGCTTCGGAAGTCGCTGAAGCTTGCAGATTTCATGTTACGATCAGCCAGCAATTCGGACGCTGAGCTTTGTATTCAGCCACTGCCGCAAGACAGGCGGTTCGCCGACCCTGCATGGCGTCGTTTGCCCTTCAGTTTTTATTTTCAGGCGTTCCAGCTTCAGCAGCAGTGGTGGCACAACGCCACCAACGACGTCGCCGGTGTGTCGTCACATCATCAGGACATGGTCGCCTTCGCAGCGCGTCAGCTCTTGATATGGCGGCGCCGTCGAATTTCGTCGCGACCAATCCAGTTGTCTTGAGAGCGACGCTGGACAGCAACGGTAAAAATCTATGCGCAGGTTTAACCAACCTCTACGAAGACTGGTCCAGAATGGTCGCAGGCAAGCCGCCGGTGGGCGGAAGACTTCATGGTCGGCCGGGACGTCGCAACCGCGCCGGGTGAGGTGATCTTTCGAAACGAGTTGATCGAACTCATTCAATATGCGCCGACGACGACCACAGTGGCGGCCGAACCGCTGCTGATCGTTCCAGCTTGGATCATGAAATACTATGTCCTCGACCTTTCGACGACCCACTCACTGGTTCGTCATCTGGTTGGGTCGGGTTTCACCGTCTTCATGATTTCGTGGAAGAACCCGGATGGCGGAGACGCCAGCCAGGGGATCGCGGACTATCTTCGCCGCGGCCTCGCCGCTGCGCTTGACGCGATCGACACCATCGCGCCTGGCGAGAGAGTTCACGCCGCAGGCTATTGTCTCGGGGGAACGCTGCTCGCGATCGGCGCGGCAGCCATAGCGCGGGACAGCGACGAGCGACTGGCGTCGCTTACCTTGATCGCATCCCAGGTCGACTTCACGGAAGCGGGCGAGCTCACGCTGTTTATCGACGAAGCTCAGGTCCGCTTCCTCGAGGACGTGATGTCGATCGAGGGCGTTTTGGAAGCCCGACAGATGGCGGGCGCCTTCCAAATGTTGCGATCGAACGACCTTATCTGGTCTCGGGTCGTCCGAGACTATCTGCTGGGCGAACGGACGCCGATGACCGACATCTCGGCTTGGAATGCGGACGCCATGCGCATGCCCGCCCGCATGCAAGGCGAGTATTTGCGCGGCCTTTTTCTCCAGAACGACCTCGCCGAGGGGCGGTTTACGGTCGATGGCCGGCCAATCGCCCTGGGAGATATCCGCACGCCGATCTTCGCGCTCGGTACAGAGCGCGACCACGTCGCGCCATGGCGATCGGTCTACAAGATCAATCTCCTGACCGACACTGAGGTCACGTTCGCTCTCGTCTCCGGTGGCCATAATCGCGGCGTGGTCTCGGCGCCCGGTCAGGATACGGGCGCCTATGCTCGCATCGGCACCGCGACGCGGGAGGACCCATATCGGGATCCGGATGACTGGCGCTCGTCTCACGAACCGAGAGATGGCTCATGGTGGCCGCTCTGGTCCGACTGGATGAAAACGCGCTCGTCTGGACACGCGGCTGCGCGCGCGCCGAGGGAAAGCCTTGCGCCGGCGCCTGGGGCCTACGTTCTGAAACGGTGACACCCAATAGCTTCGGTTTGACCAAAGCTATCCAACACCGCCGGCCAGATGCGCTTTGAAGCCAAGCTCGGCGGTCAGCCGATCTTGATCCCGATCAAAGACCTCGCTTTGGCAGGCCCCCACGATGAGCGCCCTCAGCGATCCGCCGAGTGTCACAGGAGGCTCATATGCCGACAACCGAGACGATCCGTTCCACCGCCAGCAATGGCTCCGCGCCGCCTTTCGCCGACATGCTTTCGCCCAAGCTCGCCTTTGGCGCGTGGCGATCCATGCTGTCGGCTTCCACTGCGTTCACGATCGAAGCGCTGCATTTCGGGAGCCGACGCCTGGAGGCGCAGGCTGAGTTTCTCGCGAACTTACTGACTTGCAAGGACGCCGCCCAAGCCTTCGAAAACCAGTCGAGCTTCATGCGGCGCACCTTGGAGGAGTATGGTCGCGAAACCGAGGCGATCGTCCAAAAGGTCCGTGACAGGTCATCGGATCCAGCCAAGGCCGCGTGAGGTCTAGTGGGAAGGCCTTCGTTATGAGCCGCGCCATGCACTCCTCGGCCGATGAGATTGCCGAACTGACCGACCGCGTCGTCTCCGTCGGCGGCGCGGTGGAAAAATTGGTCAAGCATGCAACTCTCGCGTTTCTTGACGGCTGCGCCCTCGAGAGCGTGCGGGTCGCCGACAAGCGGAACCAGATTAGCGAGACGGAGCTGGATTTAGCCGACTTCGCGCTCACGCTTTTGGCCCAACGGGAACCTTCGCCTAGCGATGTTCGGGCCATCGTCGCATCTCTCGAAATCGCCGACGCTTACACGCGGATAGCTGACCTCTGGATGGAGATCGCGTCGCGTCCGCAATTGGCGAAGCTGCTTCCGGAATTACCGGAGCTAGACAGGGCATAGGCAGCGCTGTTGGCGATGACAGCAAATCAGTTGCAAATCGCCGGCGGCGCTCTGCGAAGCTTTGATGCGGGTCTCGCTCGCACCCTGTCTGAAAGGGACCACGCGGTCAAAATGGCCCGGGCTGAAGTTCTCTTCGCCGCTGCGCGAATGCTGAGGCTCACGCCCCGCACCATGTACACCGTCGTCGACGCTTTGGCGTGCGCGAGGAACTTGGAGCGGATATCCACATATGCCACGGTGATCGCCGGCGCGATTGTCTTCATGAAGACCGGGCGAGAAAAGAGGACCGCGGACCACGCCGCCAGACCAGCTGGGCGGCACGTCGCCGAAGCGGCATGAAGGCGATGGTCCTGCGAGTTCGCGGAGCCTCACTCGCGCTCGAAGAGCGGCCGACGCCAAGCCCCTCGTTCGGCGAACTCCTGGTCCAGATCGAGGCGTGCGCCGTTTGCCGCACCGACCTTCATGTCGTCGACGGCGATCTGACGGAAGGACCGGTTCCCATCACGCCAGGGCATGAGATCGTCGGGAGGATCGAGACGCTGGGGCAAGGCGTGGCGGACCGCCGCCTCGGCGAGCGCGTTGGCGTTCCTTGGCTGGGCGGCGTCCGCGGCGCTTGCGGCTACTGCGCGAGCGGGCGCGAAAATCTCTGCGACGATCCAACTTTCACGGGCTACACGCGCGACGGCGGATTTGCGACGCACGCGCTGGTTCGGTCGGACTTCGCCTTTCCGCTCGCGGGCTACGACGATCCCGTCGCCGCCGCGCCCCTGATGTGCGCCGGACTTATCGGCTGGCGATCGCTCCGCGTGGCGGGCGACGCCCGACGGATAGGGCTGTTCGGTTTTGGAGCCGCGGCTCATATCCTTGCCCAAGTCTGCGTCTGGCAGCATCGCGACGTCTACGCATTCACCCGGTCAGGCGATAACGCTGCGCAGGATCTTGCCCTATCGGTCGGCGCCAAATGGGCCGGCGCCTCCGAAGACAGCTGTCCGCAGGAACTGGACGCCGCAATCATCTTTGCGCCGGTGGGGGCGCTTGTGCCTCTCGCGCTCAAGACGGCGCGCAAAGGAGGGCGCGTGGTCTGTGGAGGGATTCACATGACGGACCTGCCTCGCTTTCCCTACCGGCTGCTTTGGGGAGAACGAGCGGTGCTGTCGGTCGCCAACCTGACCCGCCAGGACGCCGCTGAGTTTTTAGCGATCGCTCCGATGGCCGGCGTCCGAACAGTCACCAAGCGTTATCCGCTCGACCATGCCAACCAGGCGCTTGATGATCTTCGCGCAGGCCGAGTTCACGGCGCCGCCGTCCTGGTTCCTTAGGCGCGATGCTGCAGCCATCACAAATGGCGAGCGATCTTGCTCCGCGGTCCCCCACGGAGGGCCCCGCCGGCGCGCATCGCGCCGCGTCAAAGGCGGACGCTATGGCCGGTCTCATTGGGTATCCCGGAGCGGTTTAGCTATCGGCATCCGCACTGTCGGAGTCGCCGAAAGTCAGCGCCTCGACCGAGATCAGATGGCTAGACACTCGTCCCGGTCGCCAGGGTTATAGGCTTCGCTTTGCGCCGTTTCGCCACCAGATACCAACCGCCGGCCAGCATTGCCGCGGCCAGAGCAACGGTTTCGATCGCGGCGGACGGCGCGGCGACCTTCAGCAAAGAGCCGACAGCTGGAACGTAAAGCGCCGCCCCGACGACGACAGCGGCGGCGGCGACAACACCATAGAACGGCATCCTGTGGGGCTGGACGAAGCTTTGGCCCGGAACGGACAATTCGGCATACGCCATCGACAGGTTTCCCACGATCAGCATGGAAGAAGCAGGCCGCGAGCTTGCTCCTCCGGCAGACCTGATCGAAGGGCGAGGGCGAAGCCGGACAGCGTGACTGCGAGCACGACAAGCCCCTGAAACAGCCCCCGGCTTACGTCTTGCCATCCGAACAGAGATCGCGTGGCCGGACGGGGCGGTCGTTCCATGATGTCCGCGGCCTCTGGCTCGGCCTCGAACACGATGGAGCACACCGGATCGATGATGAGCTCCATCAGCACCACGTGCATCGGGAAGAACGCCGGCGGCAGGCCGATCAGGATCGGCAGCAGAGACAGCCCGGCGATCGGCACGTGTATCGCCGTAATATAGGTCATCGCGCGCCGTAGGTTTTCGGAGATGCGCCGGCCCAGCCGAACGCCGTTCACCACCGACGCGAACCGATCGTCGAGCAGCACGATGTCTGCGGCCTCCCTCGCGACATCGGCGCCGCGTTCGCCCATCGCGATTCCGATGTGGGCCGCGCGAAGAGCCGGCGCGTCGTTCACGCCGTCGCCAGTCATGGCGACCACGTCGCCGCTCTCCTTCAGGGCGTTGACAAGCGCGAGCTTTTGGGCCGGCGTCAGTCGCGCGAACACCGAGGTCTCGGCAGCCCGCAAGGCCAGCTGGTGCGACGTTAGGCGAGCAATGTCCGGGCCGGACAGAACGTGGTCTTCAGACGTGATTCCAGCGTCGCGTGCGATCGTGGCCGCGGTCAGAGCGGCGTCGCCCGTCATCATGATCACGCGGATGCCCGCCCGCTAGCAGACCGCGACGGCGGCCGGGCATCATGATCACGCGGATGCCCGCCCGCTGGCAGACCGCGACGGCGGCCGGGACCTCCGTTCGAACCGGATCTTCGAACCCGATCAGACCGCGAAAGATGAACGCGAGATCGTCGATATCGACGAGCGCCGACGCTTGCGCCCGTTCCGCCTCCGCGACGCCCAAGGACTCTGAGGCCTCGGCGCCCCATGCCTTCAGCGACCCTCTGAGCTTGATCGCGCGCCGCCGGAGAGAGCCGGCACATATCGTAGACCGTCTCGGGCGCGCCTTTGGCTGCTGCGATGACTGAAGCAGAGCCGGGACTGATCCAGTCTTGGGCGAAGACCATCCGACCCGTCTTGAGCGGAAATACGGCCCCGAGACGCTGATCCGGCGAGACGGCGTCTTGCGCTCCCGCGGCTTCGGCGATGGCCCGGTCCATCGGATCGATTGCAGGAATAGCGCAGGCGAGGGCCGCCGTGCGCACCAACGATGGGTCCGGCTGGACATCAGGAGCCGTCCTCGACGGGAAGGGTCCACCGCCGGCCCAGCCTTCGGCGATGCACATCCGGTTTTTGGTGAGAGTGCCGGTCTTGTCGACGCACAGGGCGGAAACGGAGCCGAGCGCCTCCACGGCGGCCGGCCTGCGCGTCAGGACCTTCTGGCGCGACAGCCGCCAAGCCCCGAGCGCCAGAAAGATGACCAGCACCATGGGAAACTCTTCCGGCACCAAAGCGATGGCGAGCGTGAGGCCTGCAAGGCCGCCTTCAAACCATTGGCCGCGGAGAAGTCCATAGGCGATCGCAACGACGGCGCAGAACCCCAGCGCGGCGACGCCCAGCCTCATGACGAGCCGATTGGTCTGAACCTGCAAAGGCGAAGGCGTCGTTTCGATCGACGCCAGGGACGCGCCAATGCGGCCCAGATGCGTCGCGCGACCGACGCGCGAGACCTCGATCGAGCCCTGTCCTCCGACGACCATCGCCCCTGCGAACGCCGCGGCGACCGCGGACCCTCGGGGCTCCATAAGAACCGCAGCCTGCCGTGCGGCGTCGTCCAAAGCGGCGGTCTTCGTGACTGGCGCCGATTCTCCAGTAAGCGCCGACTCGTCGACGCGAAGCGGCCCGCCTTCAATCAGGACCCCGTCCGCCGGGACACGGTCGCCCTCGAGGAGGATGACTAGATCCCCGGATACGAGATCGCGGGTTGGGATGCGCGCCACCGCGCCGTCGCGCATCACCTTGACCGTCGGCTCGGCGAGGGCCTTCAGCGCGTCGAGCGCGTGTTCCGAGCGCACCTGCTGAACGACGACGAGTCCAATCGACAGTCCGGCAGCGGCGACCATGATCGCGCCTTCGGCATGGTCGCCGACAGCGAAATACAGGCCGGCCGCGCCTGCCAGAAGGAGGAACATTGGTTCGCGGATCACGCCCAACGCGATCCTGAGCGTGCTTCTGTTTCGACTGGGCGCTTCATTCGGCCCCAAGGTCTGCAGACGAACCGCGGCTTCGGCGCTTGAGAGGCCACGCCCACGCGACAGAGGCGGCTGCTGAGCCGCACGATCCGGTGGAGCTGTTCCGTTGGGTTGGGCTGGGTCATGGCGTGATGTCCATCGACAGGACGCCAAGCTTCCTTGATCTGGGAACGGAGATGTTTGATCTCGATCAGAGCGCTGCCGCAGGACCGGACGTTTGATTGATCCCGAAACCGGAGGTCCGCGCCATGCTGAAGATCGCAAACATCAAGAACGTGCTGATTGCGCTGAATGAGGACGGCGATGGACGTCCGTCCGACGCGCTCAGCTATGGACTGGCGCTTGGGAAGGCGACCGACGCCCACGTTTCCGTGCAGGCGGCGTCGGTCAAGCTGGACATCCCCAGCGCCCACCGCTCCGCCGTCGTTGCAAGCTTGGTCCATCAGGAAAACCGACGCCTTCAGGAGCTTACCCGGAGGATTGCAGAAAACTCGCGCGCCGAAGGCGCCATGGCCGGCGTGATATGCGAAGTCGACGCGCCCCAGTTGACCTACGTGGAACTGAAAGCAGCGGCCTTGGCCCAAGCTCGCGTGAACGACGTCGTCGTCGTCGACGCAGATCCCAGCGCAATGACGGTGGACGGCGGCCTGCTCCGAGCGCTCGTCTTCGAAAGCGGGCGGCCCGTGGTCGTCGTTCCTCGAGGCTCGGATACATTCGCCTGCGACCGCATCGTCGTGGCCTGGGACGCAAGCGCGGCTGCGGCCCGGGCAGTCGCCGCCGCCCTGCCCTTCCTCAAGGCCGCTACGAGCGTGGAAATTGTCTGCTATGTCGGCGACAAGGACGTTCCCCGCAGCGCCGCAGGAGCGGATCTCGCCGTCGCGCTCGTCCGCCACGGAATAAACGCGACCGTCAACGAGCTTCCTGCGGGGAATGACGTCGGCACGCGTCTGCGTGGGCAGGCGGGCATCTATCGTGCGGACCTGATCGTGATGGGCGCCTTTGTCCACTCGCCGATCCGCGAATGGATTTTCGGCGGAGTTACGCAGGAGATGCTGAAAAATAGCGCCACGCCGCTTCTTGTGGCTCGTTGAGAACCGAATAGCGAGCACCGACCGCTTAGCCCGATCCAAGCTCCTCGAGCCGAGACGGGTTCAGAATTCTGATCCCGTTCGGCACCACAAGGAGGACGCGTTCGCGGCCGAGCCTCGAAATGACGCGACTGACTGTTTCGAGCGTTAATCCCAGATAGACCGCCAGATCTTAACGGGTCATGGGCAGCGGTATCGTCACTGCGCTGGCGCCCAGGCGGATCAGGCGTTCGCGCATTGTGACAAGGAAGGACGCCATCTTTTCATCGGCGGAACGGCGGCCCCGCAACACCATATGATCCTGCGCCACGGTCAATTCATGAGTGGCGGCCTCGTGAAGCTTTCTAAGCAAATGAGGCTTCGCGACGACGAACGAGACAAAATCGATCCTATTGAACCGACACTCGTGCACAGTATCGATAGCGTCAGAAGAATAACCGTTACGCTCGCTTAGAAAAGACCGATGAAATCTCCAGGCATCATAAATCCGACAATCTGTCGCCGCCCGTCAGGCAAAAAACTTGTACAAACGGGCCTATCCGATGTTACATCGTAAACTGACGATGCCATCTCATCTTGGAAAGACAACATCTATTTTGGATTGAAGCATACTTTTTTCTTAAGTAACTTGAGTAATGCGAGGCCACCGGAATCCAACGCATCGCGTACGCCGCCGCCAGGAGCCGAATAAGGCATTTGAACAATTTTCGGCAGACCAGCAGCCGAGTAATTACCAAAATAATCTCAGACCGATGTTAATCATATTAATTGTAAAAACTTTACTATTTTTACTACTTTATTAAATATGGCTAGAAACTTAGGTCCCCTTTCCCTACTATCTCAAATTCAACGAGAACGTAGTCACACTGCGATCATCACCAGCCAGCGCCTCAAAGCCAAGCTCGCGGCACATCGCGGACATCTCGGCGTTTTCCTTGAGCACCTCTCCGCGCACCGTCGCCACGTCTTCCGCCTTCGCCCAATTCAGCACGAGGCGCATGAGAGCCCAGCCGATTCCTCGGCCCTTCAGATTGCTTCGAACGAGAATGGCGAACTCGCCGTCTGTTCGATCGCCGTTGCAGTGGAGGCTGACGACGCCAGCCGCTTCGCCCGCGGCGTCGAGAGCGACGAAGGCGATGGCGCGCGCGTAGTCAAGATGAACCAGCTGCGTCAGAAACCCGTGCTCGAGATGGCGAACCGGCGCAAAGAAGCGCAGTCGAAGGTCGTTCGGCTCGACCGCCGTCAGGAACCGGCCAATGAGCTCTTCGTCCTCGGCGCGCAACGGCCGCACCCCGTAAGCTGCGCCGGACGTCGTTTTGAGCGATCGCATCCAACCCGACGGATAGGGCCGGATCACCACTCGGGACGCTCCGGCGGCGGCGATCGCAACGCGCGCGTCCACGGCCAGCACGCCTGCTTCGTCCGCCAGCAATGGGTTGAGATCAATCGATCGGATCTCCGGGCAGGCGGAAGCCAGCTCGCCGAGCGCGATCAGCACGTTTTCCACGCCAGCGCGGTCGGCTGCGGCCACGTCGCGGTATGCGGCGAGGGTTCGTCCGACATCGGTCTGGTCGATCAGGTCGGAGGCCAGCGTCCGATCCAGCGGCGGCAAGCCGATCGCCGTATCGCGGTAGATTTCCACGCCGACGCCGCCGCGCCCGAACAGAATGACGGGGCCGAACGTTGGGTCGTCGGACAGGCCCGCGATCAGTTCGCGCGCGCCGGGGCGCTTGACCATCGGCTGCAAAAGGAAGTCTGCGTCGTCGGCGTCGGGTCGCGCCAATTGCACTTTCGTCAACATGTCGTTCGCCGCTCGAGCGACATCGGCAGGCGTTTCGAGACCGAGGCGAACGCCGCCTACGTCGGATTTGTGGATGATGACCCGCGAACGGATCTTGAGGACGACGGCGTCTGCGCCGCGCAGGATCTGGCGGGCGGCTGCGGCCGCCGCATCGGGGGTCGCCGCGGTCACGCTCTCGACCATCGGCACCCCGAACGCTTTCAGAAGCCGGCTCGTCTCGATCGGGTCGAGCCAGGCGCGCCCTTCTGCGACGGCGGCGCGGACGGAGGCGGTCGCGGCGGTGGTCGCAGGGGCATCCGGAAGAATCGCCGCGGCGGGCGTAGCGTTCAGCGCAGCCTGCGCGCGCCGGTGACGGGTCAAATAGCTGAAAGCCGCGACGGCGTCGCTCTCGGTGTCGAAATGGGGAACTCCAGCTTCGGCGAAAAGCCGGTTGATCTCTTCGCCCGCGCCAAGCCACGAGGCGAAGACCGGCTTCGGGGGCGAGGAACGCGCTCTCGCCGCGGCGATCGTCGCGATGACGGCCCGCGCGGTCGCCTCTGAGGACGCCAACGCCGTCGGAACGTCGAGGGCGACGACGGCGTCGACCTGTTCGTCTCGGAGCAGGGCGTCGAGCGCGCCGGCGAAACGCGCCGCATCGGCGTCGCCGATGACGTCGACGGGGTTGGAGCGCGACCATGTGCTGGGAAGCAGTTGATCGAGCGCGATCAGGGTGCGGGGGGAGATCGCGGCGACCGCGCCGTGAGCGTCGAGATGGCGATCGATCGCAAGGACGCCAATCCCGCCGCCGTTTGTGAGGATGCCCAACCGATCCCCCCGGTCGAACTGACCGCGGCCGAGCGCCTCTGCGGCGACGAACAGCTGATCCAGATCCAGGACCCTCAAAAGCCCCGCGCGCCGGAAGGCTGCGTCGTAGACGCCGTCAGCGCCCGCGAGGGCGCCGGTATGGGTGGCCGCCGCCCTGGCGCCTTCGGCGTGCCGGCCTCCCTTGACCACGACGACCGGCTTGACGCGCGCGGCCGCGCGGGCGGCCGACATGAACTTGCCGGCGTCGGTGATAGCTTCGACATAAAGCAGAATCGCGCGGGTCCGGCCATCGCCGGCGAAGTGGTCGAGGCAATCCGCGACATCCACGTCGAGGGCGTCTCCAAGGGACACAACAGCGGAGAAGCCAAGCGCGCGTTTGGTCCCCCAGCCGACGAGGGCGGCGGCCACGGCCCCGGACTGGCTAACGAGGGCGAGATCGCCTTTCAGGCACGGGCCCGCCGAAAAACTTGCGTTGAGGCCGGCTGACGGCGCGAGGAGACCAAAGGCGTTCGGGCCCAGAAGCCGTAAGCCATGCGCCCTGGCCGCCTTGGCGGTCGCCTCGGATTGCGAGCCTGGGCCGCGCGACAGGCCGGCGGTGAGGATGACCGCGGCCCCCGCGTGGGCCGCCGCCGCCTCCGCGATCACAGCCGGCACGACCCCCGGGGGCGTGCACACCACGACGAGATCCACTGCGCTGCCAATACCCGCGAGCGTGCGCACGCACGCGGCGCCGGACACCGTCGCATGGTTGGGATTGACCGGAACGATGCGTCCGGCGAAGCCGCCCGCGGCCAGATTGGCCATCACCGCCCGACCCAGCGAACCGGGCCGGTCGCTTGCGCCGACGACCGCGACAGAGGCCGGCCGAAAAAGCCGGTCGAGCGCAAAGCTGCTCATTTCAATGCGACATGAACAGACAGTGTTTCGACGTCTCCAAGAGATCGCGCGTCACGCCGCCGAAGAGCCACTCGCGGGTGCGGCTGTGACCGTAAGCCCCGGAGACGATGAGATCCGCGCCGATGTCGTCGGCCTGATCCATAAGGTCGTTCGCCACGGTCTCCAGCTGTCCGGAGTGGACTGAGGCGTGGGCCCGCACGCCGTGCCGATCGAGCCATGCCGCGACGTCCTCAGCGCCGGCGTCGCGAAGCGCCGGCGTCGCCGCTAAGATGACCACCTCGTTCGCCTTCTTCAGGATGGGGAGCGCGTCACGCACCGCACGTCGCGCTTCCCGCGTATCCTTCCAGGCGACGACGACCTTATGAGCCGCGAGATAGTCTTTTTCCGGCGGCACTACGAGGATCGGCCGGCCGCATTCCAGCGCGATCGCGCCGGGGCGAACCCCCAGCGCGCCATCTTCGATGTCGTAGCTCGCGCGCCGTCCCACCACCACGAGGTCCGCGGCGCGCGCCTGCTCGATGAGGAACCGTTCCGGGTCAGTGACGCAGGCGCGCCATTCAGCGTCGTTGCGCGAGCCGACGACTGCGTCAAACGTTCGTCGCGCCGCACGCAAATCTCCCTCGACGCGGGCCCGCTCTTCGTCAGAGACCGAGGCCGAAATATTGACGGCTCCTTCCGCATAAACTTCCAGAAGCTGCTGCTCCGCTGCGGCTCCGACGAAATATGCGCCATACCGCTCCGCGAACTGGGCCGCGAGCCGTCCTCGCGCCTCGGCATAGGGCGTAAGATCGAAGTGCACGAGAATGCTGGCGAAACCGGCGCCAACTTGCGTGGAGTTCATGAGCCGCTCCTCCTGCGATCTGAGCCCCGAGCATCTTCAGATCGCTCCCGAAAGCTTTGATTTCGATCAAAACTTGAGAGTCACGCCCCATGACATGGCCAGCGGCCCAAATGAAAGAAAACGATCACGGCCAGCACGAAAGCTCGCATTGGCAGCACTCCGAACAGGTTCCGCCGGTAGGCGGCATGGCCGACAAGGCGAAAATGCCTACCTTTCAACCAAGTCCGACCGTCCGCTCCTACCGCGAAACTATCATTTGCTGAGCACCGCTCTAAGTGTTGGGGTTTGGATAAACGGAGCCCGCAGCTGCTGCTCGCGTAAGGCGGGCGGCTCTGTCCGTTCACGGCGTTCGCCGACAACGACGGCGTCGACCTTCTCGTGCTCGACAAGAAGACCCGACGCGTTCCCGCGCTTCAGGTCAAGGCTCGGAGAGCGCGGGACGCGTCGACTGGAACCCTTTAGTTCGACGTAGGGCTCAGGACCTTTCAGAAGCACTCGGACGCTTTGCTGATTGCGATCCTGTTCGATCAGAACGGGGCTGGGGGATTGGAGCGGCTCTGGCTGATCCCGTCGCGCGAACTTTCCGGAGGCGGGAAGCGAGGGGAGGAGAAGATCAGCATTCGCCCGAACCCCTCCCCGACTTCGAAGGATCGGTATGCCCTCTATAGTCACCAAGACGTGCGCTGCGACGAGGCCGACGCGCGGTTCGCGGACCCGTTGCGCCATCACGGAGGCGATGAATGCGGCGGGATGAGATCGCCGACCTCGCGGCCTTCGTGGTGATGGTGAGAATTGACGAGGCCTCGCCGACCGACGCCGATTTATGGCGCGGTCGGCGTTCCTCTGACCGCTCTAGCGAAAGCGGACACGCTGCCTCCAGAGCGACGCGTTCGCCCCGACGTCGGGGATTAAGACCGTGCGGCCGTGACGACCACCTCGATCAGAACGCCCTTCCCGAGCTCGGCGACGCCCAGCGTCGCGCGAGCCGGCAGATCGTCCGCCGCGAGCCACGCGGTCCAAGCGTCGTTCATCTCCTTCTTCAGGCTCATGTCGGTCACGTAGAGCGTGGCCGAAAGCAGCTTCGTCTTGTCCGAGCCGGCCTCCGCGAGCAGCTTGTCCAGCTTGCGGCAGATGTCGGCGGTCTGCTCGCCCATCCCTTGCGCCACGTCGTCGGCGATCAGGCCGCCGAAATAAATCGTGCCGGCATGCTCCACGAAACGGTGCATGATGGGGGTCTGGACGGAACGCTTAATCATTGGATCTTTCCTTTACTGAGCGAGGAGGAGCCGTCACACCGCCGCAGACCGGGCGAAGCGATTGATGGCGAAGGGGCTGATCGGCAGGTTGGTCCGGCCGCCGACGATCAATTCGGCGAGGATTGAGCCCACGATCGGACCGAGCTGAAAGCCGTGCAGGGAATAGCCGAAGGAATGGAACAGGCCGGGCTCCCTGGAGCTGGGGCCGATCACGGGCAGGCCGTCGGCCGTGCGCGCCTCGATCCCAGCCCAGGCGCGCACGACCTGCGCGTCGCGCATCACCGGGAACAGGTCGCGGACCGTGCGCGCGTTTTCCGCCAGCTTGCGATGATCGACTAGCGTCCGGTCGCGATCAGGATCCGCGCGGCCGAGATAGCCGCCGCCGATCAGGACCGTGCCGTTTGCGAACTGCTTGAAGGAGAGCGTGCGCGATATCGCGCCGACGACCGGCGCGAGGAACGGCGGCCGCCGCTCGGTGATCATCAGCATCGGCGCGACCGCCTCAACGGGGACCGGCTCTCCGAAGGCGGCGGCGAAACGACCGGCCCAGGCGCCGGCGGCGTTCACGACGACCGGCGCCGAAAGCACGCGTCCGTCCGCGAGCGTTGCGGTCCAGAGCTCCCTGTCGCGCGCGAGACGCGCGACCGCGACGCCTTCCAGGATCGTCGCGCCGAGGCGTTCGGCCTTGTTGCGGAACGCCTGCACGGTGCGAAAGGGCAGCGCCGCCCCATCGTCGCGCGACAGCAATCCGCCGACGCAGTGCTCCGAGATCGCCGAGACGCGGGCGCGAAGCTCGTCGCGGTCGATGACCTCCTCATGGTCGAAGCCCGCGGCGAGCAGCGTCTCGCGCCGCGCGCGGCATTTCTCCAGATCGGCCTCGTCCTCGGCGATCTTGATCTGGCCGTGGCTCTCGAAGCCGCAATCGTCGTCGGTCAGGTCCTCGATCCGGCGCCAGAGCTCCATCGAGGCGACGCTCAGCGGCACCTCGGGAAGAGCGCGGCCTAATCGGCGCACGCCCCCCGCGTTCACGCCCGAGGCATGGCGACCGACATAATCCTTCTCGACGAGCGTCACGGCGACGCCCCGCATGGCGAGATGGAGCGCCGCCGAGCAGCCGTGCAGGCCGCCGCCGATCACCAGAACGTCCGGCGCGGCCATCGCGTCAGCCCCTGACAACGGCCTTCAGGTCGTCCTCGGTCTGGTCGAGCGTCGCGATCTCCGCGAGAGTGATCGGCTTTACAGGCGAGCGCAGTCGGTAGTAGCCGATTTCGGCCGGCGACACGCCGCGCTCGTCGGCGATCGTCTCGGCGACGGTGAGGCCGCACAGACGGCCCTGACACGGTCCCATGCCGCAGCGCAGGAACGACTTCAGCTGGTTGGGACCTGCGACGTTCAGGCTAGAGACCGCCGTCCGGATCTGCGCTCCGGTGACCTCCTCGCAGCGGCAGGCGATCGTGTCGCCCTCGCAGGTTCGGAACGACTTGGCCGGACGATAGAGCGCGTCAAGAAACCCTCGGCCCCGGTCGTAACGCGCGAGCGCCTTGCGCACGGGGCGCGCGCGCTCCGCCATCCCCGTCTCGGAAAGCCTGCCGAGTGCGCGCAACGCATCGAGCGCCGCGATCCGGCCGCGCAGCGCCGCGGCTTCCGCGCCGGCGATCCCCGCTCCGTCGCCCGCGACGCTCACGCCTTCGACGCTCGTGCGGCCCCATTCGTCCGTCTTCGGCTTCCAGCAGAGCTGAACGTCGTCCCAGACGAGCTCGCAGCCGGCCGCGCTCGCCATGTTGACGTTCGGCGTGACGCCCTGATGCAGGAGGAGGTGGTCGGCCTCGATCGTCCTCGCTTCGCCGTTCGCGACGTAGCGCACGCGGTCGAGACGGCCGTCGCCTTCCGCCGCAAGCGACGTCACGCCTGAGATGATCTCGATCTCCCTGCGGACCCTGGCGAGGAGCTTCAGTCCCTTCGCGAGATAGGGGGAGGTTAGGAAGGCCGGCAGTTTGGGAAGAGCGGCCGTCCAGTTCGCCTTCGGCGTCGTGTCGAGAATGACCGAGAACGTCCGACCGGCGGCGAGCGACTGCGCCGCGATCAGCCAGAGCAGCGGACCGGAGCCCGCTAGAACGACGCGGCCCGTCGCCGTGGCGCCGGCCGTCTTCAGCAGAATCTGCGCGGCGCCGGCCGTCATCACGCCCGGCAGTGTCCAGCCGGGGATCGGGAACGGCCGCTCCAGCGCGCCGGTGGCCATAACAACCCGGCGCGCCGTCAGGAGGCGGGCGTGGCCGGCCTTGGACACGCCGATCTCGAGCTCCGGCGACACTTGCCAGACGGTCGCGCCCGGAAGATAGGCCGATCCGCTCTCGGCGAAGGACGAGGCGAGCGTCTCCCCCATCCAGTATTCGGCGCCGAGCACGTCCCTCCTTTCCTTCAACGGCGTCGCGCTGATCGCGCGGTAGATCTGGCCGCCGGGCGCGGCGTTCTCGTCCACGAGCAGCGTCTTCGCTCCGCCTTGCGACGCCAGCGCGGCGCAGGCGAGGCCGGCGGGGCCGGCGCCGACCACCACGAGGTCGTAGGCCGCTTCGAGATCGGCGACTTCTTCGATCGGAATCATCGGCCGAGCTCCCTCTTGCCGCGGCCGAGCTGCGTCTCGACGCTCATGCCCTCGCGCACGGGGACGAGGCAGGCCTGCCGATTGCCGACGCCGTCGATGGTGACGAGGCAGTCGAAGCAGACGCCCATCAGGCAGTACGGCGCCCGCGGCGCGCCCGAGACCGGCGTGGTCCGGCAGGTCTCGACGCCGGCGAGAAGCAATGCGGAGGCGACGGTGTCGCCTTCGCGCGCCTCGACCGCCTTGCCGTCGATCGTGAAGCTCAGGGCGTCGCCCCGGATGTCAGGCAGCCGCTGAAACATGGAATCTCCGCAGGCTAAAGTCTTCGAACTCGGACGGGAGCGCTCCGGCGGCGATCGCCGGCGCGAGGAACTCGGCGTGGGCGGCCGCGAGCGTCACGCCGCTGTGGCAGGTCGCGACGAAGCAGCCGGGATGGGCCGCGGACTGGTCGTAGATCGGGAAGCCGTCGCGGCTCATGACCCTGAGCGCCGACCACGTCCGCACGACGTTGAGGCCGCCGAGCCGCGGGAACATGCGCACCGCGCGGTCGGCCATGACCGACATGATCCCCTGCCGCATCGCGTCATGGGTGTCGGCCTCCTCCTGGCTGTCGCCGATCATAACGCCTCCCTCGTCGGTCTGGCGCACGGTCGAGACGGGGACGTCGAGGAACGGCTCGGTCTTCTCGGTGACGAGGAGTTGGCCGCGAAGCGGGCGGACGGGCACGTCCATGCCGACCATCGAACCGAGCCGCGCGTTGCCGAGACCCGCGGCGAGCACGATGCGGCCGGCGGAGAAGCGCCCGACCCTGGTCGCGAGTCCGAAGCCGTCGCCGCCGGGTTCGACCGCGTCGACGAGGGCGTCGGAGCGGTAGGTCCCGCCAAGCCGGCGGAACGCCTCGTGCAGCGCGCGGAACAGCTTGAGCGAGTTCACGTCGCCGTCGAGCGGCGAGAAGGTGCCGCCGGCGACCTCGGGCCCGGCCTCGGGGAGGCGGCGGCGGACCTCGTCGCCCTCGAGAACCTCGACCTCGGACGGTCCGACGCCCGGCTGGTTGTGGAGCCGCTGGATCATCGCGGCGCGGCGCGTCAGCTCGTCGTCCGACAAAGCGAGGTGGTAGCCGCCGGTCCGGCGGTGAAAGATCCGGAAGCCCGCGGTCTCTTCGAGCTCCGGCGCGAAGCCGACCCATGCGTCGGACGAGCGGCGCGTCCAGCCGGCGTAGGCCGGCATGCCGAGGCCCTTGTTCTGCACCCAGACCAACGCGAAGTTGCCGCGCGAGGCGCGCTTGGCGACGTCGCCCTCGTCCAGCATCAGCACCTTGAGGCCCTGCCGCACGAGCCCATAGGCGGTCGCGGCGCCGACGAGGCCGCCGCCGAGGACGGCGAAATCATAGTCTTGTCGCATCGTATGCATCGCCTTCTCAGCCGCGTCCCGGCCCGACCAGCAGCCGCTCCATCCCGAACAGGCGGTCGAGGACGGCCATCGCGACGACGGTGACGGCGATCAGCACCGCCGACACCGACGCGACCAGCGGATCGATGTTGTCTTGGATGTAGAGAAAGAGCCGGACGGGCAGCGTCGTCGTCTCGGGCGTCGAGATGAAGACGCTCATGGTGACTTCGTCGAAGCTCTGGATGAAGGATAGGATCCAGCCCGACAGGACGCCCGCCATGATCAGCGGCAGCGTGACCCGCCGGAAGACCGTCCAGCGCGAGGCGCCGAGCGAGGCGGCCGCGTTCTCCATCGTGCGGTCGATGCCCGTCGACGCCGTCAGGATGAGCCTGAGCGCGAACGGGAAGACCACGACGAGGTGGCCCGCGATCAGCGTCCAGCGCGACACGCCGAGCCCGGTCTCGTTAAAGAAGCGGAGCAGCGCGATCCCGAGCACGAGATGCGGGATCATCAGCGGCGACTGGAACAGGCTCAGCAACGCGCCGCGGCCGGGAAACCGGCTCCGTCCGATCGCGAGCGCGGCGGGCGTCGCGAGAACGACCGCGAGCGTGGAGGAGACGGCCGCGAGCCACAGGCTGTCGACGAACGAGCGTAGGAATTCCGGGCGGTCAGCGATGGCGTAGAACCAGCGCAGCGAGGGGCCTTCGGTCGGCATCGAAAGGTAGCCGTGCGACGTGAAGGCGACCACGCAGACGATCGCGATCGGCGCGACGACGAACAGCGTCACGAGCGCGTGGAAGACCAGCGCGAGCGGCCCGTTGCGGCTCACCGGAAGACCTCCGCGTAGCGCCGCTCGACGATCCGGTTGCAGCCGAGGATGATGACGATGTTGCCGAGGAGAAGCAGGGCCGCGATCGCGGCGCCGAGCGGCCAGTTCATCGTCGACAGGAACTCGTCATAGGCGAGGGTGGCCGCCACCTTCAGCCGGCGGCCGCCGATGATCGCGGGCGTCGCGAAGGCGGACGCCGCGAGCGCGAACACGATGATCGATCCGGACAATATCCCCGGCATGATCTGCGGCAGGACCACGCGCCGCACGATCGTGAAGGGTCCCGCGCCGAGCGAGGCGGCGGCGTTCTCGACCTGCGGATCGAGTCGGGTGAGCGAGGCCCAGACCGCGACGATCATGAACGGCAGGAGCACGTGGACCAGCGCGATGACGACGCCGGTCTCGGTCTGCAGCAGACGGAAGGGCGTGGAGATCAGGCCCGCCGCCATTAGCCCCTGATTGAGGACGCCGGTCGGCGCGAGCAGGAGCGCCCAACCGAGCGTGCGCGCGACGACCGAGATCAGCAGCGGGCCGAGCATCACCAGCAGGAACAGGCCGCGCCACGGCGCGCGCATGCGGCTGAGGATATAGGCCTCGGGAGCGCCGACTACGGCCGCGATGAGGGTCACGAGCGCCGATATGCGCAGCGTGCGGAGGAAGATTTCGCGAAAATAGGAATCGCTGAAGATCTCAGCGTAGTTCGCGAGCGAAAAATCGCTCCCGACGCCGGTATAGGTCGAGAAGGAATGCAGCGAGAGCAGAAGCGTCATCGCGAGCGGAACGACGATCAGCGTTCCGACCACGGCAAGGGCCGGCAGGTTCAGCGCGTAGGGCGCGAAGCGGGCGCCCTCCGGCGCGGTAGAGGCGGCGCTCACGCCGTCTCCTCCCGCTCCCGGGGCAGCATCCGCATGTCGCCGGCTTCCCAGGTCAGCGAGACGGCGTCGCCCACGTCGGGAAGGCTCCGGCCGCCGTTCTGCGCGAGCACGGCCACGGGGCCGGCCTCGCTGTCGACGGAAAGGAACCATTGGCTACCCTGGAAGACGCGCTTGCGCACGACGCCTTTCAGGCCGCCGTCGACAGAGAAGCGCACCCGCTCCGGGCGGACGGCGACCCGAACGTCGCCGGAAAGCGTGTTCTCCGGAACGCTCCAGCTTCGATCGCGCACTGTGACGGTCCCGCCGTCGGCCCGGCCCGCGAGCGTGTTCGTCTTGCCGAGGAAGCCGGCGACGAAGGCGGTCTCCGGCGCTTCGTAGGCCGTCTGCGGCGCGGCGATCTGCTCGACGCGCCCGGCGTTCATCACGACGACCCGGTCGGACAGCGCCATCGCCTCGGTCTGATCATGCGTCACTAGGATCGTCGTGACGCCGATCCGCTCCTGGATGTCGCGGAGTTCGCTCTGCATCTCCTCGCGCAGCAGCGCGTCGAGGTTGGAGAGCGGTTCGTCGAGCAGCAGCAGAGGCGGCTCGACGACGAGCGCGCGGGCGAGCGCCACGCGCTGCTGCTGGCCGCCCGACATGCGGCGGGGATAGCGGTCCGCGAAGCCTTTGAGGCCGACGAGCGCGAGCGCGGCTGCGACCTTCCGGTCGCGGTCGGCACGGCTTACCTTCTTCATCTCGAGGCCGAAGGCCACGTTTTCGGCCACCGTCATGTGCGGGAAGAGCGCATAGCTCTGGAAAACGACCCCAAGACCGCGCTTCGCGGGCGGCACGGCGGCGAGGTCGCGGCCCTTAAGCAGGATTCGGCCCGAGGTCGGCTCGACGAAGCCCGCGATCATCTGCAGCGTCGTGGTCTTGCCGCAGCCCGAGGGACCGAGCAGGGAGACGAATTCTCCCTGCTCGACTTCGAGCGTCAGGCCGTCGACGGCGACATGATCCCCGAACGACCTCGTCAGCCGGTCGAGCGACAGGAAGCTCATGAGGCGCTCCAGTGAAAAGGCGCGGCGGCGGCGTGGTGAAGGCGAAGGTCAGCGCTCGACCTCACGGGTCCAGCGCTTGTCCCACTTCTCGCGGATGGGATTGACGTAATCCCAGTCGATTACGCGGAGCTTGCCGACCTGCTCGGGACCATAGGGAATGCCCTCGGCCTCCGCCGGCGTCAGCACGGCGTTCTTGTTCACCGGCCCGTAGCCGTATGCCGTCGCCTGAATCTTCTGGATTTCGGGCGTCAGCATGTACTGGATCAGCGCCTGCGCCTCCGGCTCGGACTTGCCCGTCACCGGGCAGGCCATGATGCCGAGGGCCACGGCGCCTTCCTTCGGATAGACCATCTTCACGGGAAAGCCGGTATGCGCGAACGAGCTGATGCGCGCCGAACCCCAGACGCTCAGCGCCGCCTGCCCGCTCTGGAACAGCGAGGTCATCTGCCCCGGGGACGCCTCGTAGGCGAGAACGTTGGGGCCGACCTTCTCGGCGAAGGCGGCGAAGCCCGGATCGATGTTCTTCTCGTTTCCGCCGTCGAGCTCGGCCTGCATGACGAGCGCGTGGAGGCCGTATGAGTTGTTGAGCGGGGGCACGACGAGCTTGCCGGCATATTTCGGGTCGCGCAGGTCGGCCCACGAGGTCGGGGCCGGCCAGCCCTGCTCGGCGAAGTACTTCGTGTTGTACATGAAGCCCGTCGCCACCATGCCGATCCCGGTCGCCTTGTTCCCGGAGACCTTCGCGGTGTCGTAGCGCTCGTCGTAGATCGGCGCCGGCGTGAGCTCCTGACAGAGACCGAGCGCGATCGCCTGGTACATCGGTCCGTCGTCCATCACGACGACGTCGATCTGCGGCTTCGCCTTCATCGCGACCAGGCGGGCCAAGCTGTCGGTTGAGTTTCCAGCCATGTATTCGATGCGGACGCCATGCGCCTTCTCGAAAGAGGGGAACACCTTCTCACGCATCATCTGCTCGTAGGAGCCGCCGTAACCCGCGACGTAGAGCGTCTTCTGCTGCGCGTTCGCGGGAACGGCGGATGCGGCCGTCATTAGCGCCAGAGGGGCGGATAGGGCCAAGCGCGTCGTCTTGCTCATGCTCTTGCCTCGTTTGCCGTCGTCTCCCTTTAGGAATTCGAAACTGCGACCATCAGTCAAATTCCGATATCAGGCCTTCTTATGCGCAAATGTTATATCGCCGCGCAGGTAGGCAGAAATGATCAACAATCGTCAGATCGAGGCGTTCAGAGCCCTCATTTTGAGCGGTTCCGCCACGTCCGCGGCCAATTTTCTCGGGATCAGCCAACCCGCGGTCAGCCGCCTGATTCAGGATCTCGAGCGCCGGCTCCGCATCAAGCTGTTCCAGCGCACCGGCGGCCGCCTGATGCCGACAGGCGACGCAATGACCCTTTATCGCGAGGTGGAGCGGTCCTTTGTGGGGCTCGACCGGATCGAGCGGGTGGCTACCGACCTGCGCGAACGCCGCGGCGGAGCGTTGCGGGTCGCCGCGCTGCCGGCGCTCGCAGTCGGATTTCTGCCGGAGCTCGCCGCCGACTTCCTCGCGCGGCGGCCGACGGTGGACATCGCCTTGCACGGAATGAACTCGCCCTTCGTGCTGGATTGGGTCACGAACGGCCAGTGCGACCTCGGGATCGTCGGGCAGCATTTCCAGCACGCCGGGATCAACGTTGAGATGCTTCCTCCCGTAGCCGCCGTGGCGGTCCTTCCCGGCGGCCATGCCTTGGCGGAGAAGGAGGTCGTCACGCCGGAAGATCTGGAGGGCCAGGATTTCATATCGATCGCTGCGCCCTCGCTGATCCGGTTCAAGTTCGACGTCGTGATGCAGGAGCACAAGGCGCGCCCGCGCGTCCGGGCCGAGACGCCGCTGACGATGATCGCCTGCGGCATGGTGGCCGCCGGGTTCGGATGCGCCGTGGTCGATCCCTTTACCGCGAAGCGCTATCGCGGCGGCAATCTCGTCGTTCGCCCCTTTCGGCCGATCGCCGCCTTCGAATGGGCCATCATCACCGCCTCACTCGCGCCGGAGTCGCTCATCGTCAGCGAGTTCACCGCCTCTTTTGTCGAAGCCTTTTCCTCCTACCGGGTAGGCGACTAACAGCCACGACGGACCAAGGACGAGAGGTGTCTTCCGAATGCTCATGCCAATCTCCTCTATCAAGCGTTGCCCATCAGGATGAAGCGGGGAGACGGGGCGGACCATTCCATTAGTTCTGAGGCCCGTCATGCGTCGCGATGTCGTCGCTCATCTCGGGCGGCCTACGACATCCGCGAACGGCGGGCCTGCGTCGCGACTGGCTTCGAGCGATCGTCGCAACACTCCCACTCGGCCTTGGGTCTCTTGACGCCAAAGGCCTTCGCTCACCAAGCTCAATACGCCCGAAAGGTCGCATCCTGAGCGGACCAGAGTCAGGGGCAAGACCACCACCCGCGCCGTACCATAGCTCGTTTGGGCTCGCCCATTGGGGTCGAAGTTTGCGCATGGCGAAAACAAATCTATTCGACGCCGGCGGCTCGGGATCGCCCGCTCCTCAGCCTTTGATCCAACTTCCATCTTCCTGCGCATCGATGGGGAGATTGAAGGTTTGAATGAAGCCCGCGATCATCCGGTAATAGCCAAGGACGATGATGGCGTCGCTCAGCTCGTGAACGGAAAAATGCCGTAGCGCGTGCTTGAACAAGACACCCGGTGCCATGCCCTTGACGAGGATGGCCTTCCCGAAACGCAGAAGTACGCGCTCGCCCTCGTTAAAAGCATCGGTGTCGTCGAGACGGTCTTCCGCGATGGCGATGAACTGGTCTTGGCGGACGCCTGCGGCCTGGGCGATGGAAACATGCTGTTCCCATTCATAGGCTACGCTTCCATGCGCTCCCACCAGCAACACGATCATCTCCTTGTGGTAGTCGGAGATGGTCAAGTCCCTGAAAATTGCATTCGTCAGATCGATGACGGGAATGAAAGTACCGACGCTGTAGCCCAGCATCTTGAAGAAATTTACCTTCGTCGACAGGCTCTCGAATTTCGCCCGAACGGCCTCGGGCAAAGTCGCGAAGTCCGGATACTCGATTTCGACCTTCGAGCTGATCTCATCGTTGTTTACTGGCGGGTTCGGCATGGGGCACTCCTATTACTGATGATTCAAGGTTGTCTGTGAATGACGGTGTTGAGAGACGACATCGGCCACGCTTTGAACGTTTGCGGACCACTGACCTTCAGGATCCGGGTCTGCATTCAGGCGGCGATGTCGTCGTGGAGGGGAACTCCCATCCTCTCCGACATCACCCGGCGGTAGGCGTCGATCGCCGGCGGGTATGACACGCCCTGGACGATCGACATCGCCCTTAGGTGGGCGAAGAGGTGGATGTCGTCCTCCGACAGTTCGCCGTTGACGGCGTCCGGCGAGCGCACGAGCGGCTCCAGTTGGAGGAGATGCGCGTTCGCCGCGGCGAGGAGCTCCGCGGTCTCGGCCAGCCTGTCCGCAAAGGGGCCGATGACCTTCTCCTTGTTGGTCGTGAAAAAGGCGCGGGCATCCTCCGTGGCGAACTCCGCCAACGGGGCGGCAATCCAGCGCGGCATTGCCAGACGGTAGAGCGTCTGGGACCCTTCCTGGATCCCACGGGTCACGTCCGGGTTGGTCGGCCCCACCAGGACGCGGGGCTCGGTTATGGCGTCGACCGCGCGGACGATGTCCATGCTCTCCGGTGTGTAACGCCCATCGTGCTCGAGGATGGGGGCCACCTTCCGCCCGACCATCCGCTCGGGCGTCGCGGCGTCGTCGTTCGCCATCACGACGAGCTCGAACGGCAGGCCCTTCAAGCCGAAGATCGCCCGCGCCTTCACGCAGAATGGGCAGTGGTCGTAGACGTAGAGCTTCATGCGTCGTCTCCTGTAGTCAGCGTAAGGTTCACGACGCTCGGGGCCGGCAGGTGTCGGGGAGACGGCCGACGTCTCCCCGACAGTATCAGCGCGTGAAGCCGTCGAAGGACGTCATGTAGATGGCGCCGAACCCGTCGAGCGTCGCCCGGATCTCGGGCGTGGTCGCTCCATAAACGAAGAGCTTCTCGATCGTCACGAGTTCGAGGAAGCGCTTGGCGAAGGGTGCGAACGTGTCCTTGACGTGCCCCAGGAGGTCGGGCGTGCGGTACCGCTCGATGATATGCGCCGCGGTCTGGTCGGCGTTCACGCTGTACTCGTAGCTGAGCGTGCCCGGCTCCTCGCGCGTCGCGGACACGATCCGGCCGACCAGCTCCTTGAACGTCTCAAAGTTCGCGGGATCCAGGGTCAGGTGATAGATGCAGACGGTTTCGTCGGTCATGTGACGCTCTCGATTGCAGGTGGTGGATGGGGTCGGGAAGTCGGGCCCGCCATGCGAGCCGCTTCCGGGATGCTGTCGTCTCTCAGTTCAAGTACCGAGCCGCAGGCGACATCGAACTTCCGCGCTCGTGTTCGGTGCAGCGGAAGCTGGCGGGGCTCGACGGGTCGCCGCCCGTGTACTCGGGGAACTTCGGATAGGCGCAGATGGGCCTCCGGGCCTGAGGCTCAGTCTTGTCGCCTCCTTCCCCGTACCGTGTTCCAAGAAGGCTGTCGGGCGCCGCGCCCTCCTCCACCCACCGCACGAGGGACATGAGGATGTCGGCGTCAGGTTCACTCGGCACCAAGGACGAGAAGGGTTGCCCGAAGTCCGTCGCCCCGGGCCCGCCGAAGCAATGGCCCATGCCCGGCACGAGGAAGAGGCGGAGGAACTCCTGCGTCGAGGCGAGGCCGCCGCGGGCGGTGACGGCGCGCTCGTAGTAGTGCACGACCTCCTGGAAAGGCACGGCCGGATCGGCGAGCCCGGTATAAATCACCGCCTTGCCGCCCCGTCGGCGGAAGTCATTGAGGTCGACGCCATTGGCGTTCAGCCTTGAGGACAGGAGCGCGTCCAGGCGGTCGACGTCTCGGTCGAAGTCGAAGGACTTCGTGTCGAAGCCTTCTCCGAGCGCCCATTTGAAGGGATAGAATTGTTGGGCCGGCCAAACCTCGGGATCGCCCTGAAGCGAGGGGCCGAGCGGCTGGTCCTCGCTGCCGGGGGTTAGGCCGGGATAGATCCGCTCGTCCGTGCGCGGGTTGACCGCGCCGGCGTAAAGCTTGCCGAGCGCGCCCATCTGCGGCTTGGAGAGGCATTGGTCACCCGCCGCACCCGGCTCGCACCTCGGGAGCGTCTCCGGGTCGAAGCGGCATCGCCGGGGATCGGTGAGGAACGCGTCGCCGGGGGCGCCGCCATCTTTGCCGCCGCACTGGTCGACGACGGCCTTCGACACCATCGCAAGGTTCGCTGGCGACAGGCGGCTGCCTGGCGCTTCGTTCAGCGCGTTGTAGTTCCACAGGAACGAGGTCGCGACATGGGTCCGGTTATTGCCGGGATCGCCAGCGAGCACGCCGTCGTAGTCGCCCGGATACCGTTGCGCCGATCCGAGCGCCTGCTGGCCGCCCGTCGAGCAGCCTTCGAAGTATGAGCGAAAGGATTCAGACCCGTAGAAGGCCCGGACAAGCAGCTTGCCCACACGGGTCATCTCATGCGTCGCGCGGTGGCCGAAGTCCGTCCAGCGCTCCGGCTGGTCGACGGTCAAGTTGATGTCCGGCGCCGTACCGAGGTCGGTGTTGGCAACCGCGAAGCCTCGCCGCAGCCCCTCGACCATGCCCATACCATAGGCGATCGATCCCGCCCCACCACCGTTTCCGGTACCGAGGAAGCGGCCGTTCCAGCCTTCAGATGGCAGCCAGACCTCGATGCCGATCTTAGAGTCAGGCGTTGGCGTCGCGATCGCTTCGACACGGCAGAAGGCGGGCATCCTGGCCGCGCGGTCGCCGAGGTCCGGTGCGTAGGGTGCTGGAGGCGGGGTGAACTTTCCCGCCCCGACAGCGGACACAGACACGATCGTGGCCTCCGGTACCGGAAGGCCCGCCAGATCAATGCAGGCGGCCCGCGATAGGCCGGCTGCGGCGACAGATTGAATGCCCGGGAACGCTGCACCCACCGAAAGCGCCATCGCCAGAAGGGTCTGGATCCTCATCCACCTTGTCCTCTTACGTGAAGTGCGCGGCGGGCGTTGCCGCTGCCGTCGCGAGTCTTCTTGAGATGTCGACTGGAGGACAGAAGCCCGCTTCGTCCCTAAGTGCTGGAGGCCGCGGTGGGTTCACCGAACAACTTGCCGGCGCCAGCCCAGTCATTCGGCGCGACGTCGTCAAAGATGACGTAGATGTAGTTCGCGTCGGTCCCGGTGTTGCGTACGATGCTCTCCGTGATCTCCGCGGCAACCTTCTGCTTCTGTCCGTGGTCCTTACCCTCGAACCAGCTTACCCGTACGACCGGCATGATCTTGTTTCCATGTGTTCCGCCGCTCTTCCCTCGGCGGATGCCGAAGGCCAGAGAGACAAGCAGCCGCAATGTACTGTATCCTCATGGCGCTTAAAGACACCTCCGATCTATTCTGAGTAGCGCCGCTGGACACAAACGGACCCTTTCCATGAATGAGATCGAACCGTTGTCGGGCATCGGCGTCTTCGTAGCCGCTGCTCGTGCTGGAAGCTTCACGGGCGCCGCCGACCGTCTCGGCATCACCAAGTCCGCGGTTGGCAAGACCATCGCCCGCCTCGAGGTACGGCTCGGACTGAAGCTCTTCCATCGGACCACGCGGAACAACAAGCTGACGGTCGACGGCGAGGCCTACCTGGCCGCGTGTGCTTCTGCCCTCGACGAGATCGCCGCGGCCGAAGCAGCTCTCACCTCCGCAAACCGGATCCTGAGCGGCCGGATCCGCATCGACATGCCAGTGGCGTTCGGGAGGCGCGTCCTACTGCCCGTCCTGATCGACATCTTGCGGCCGCATCCGGATCTCACGCTGAGTCTCACCTTCACCGACGCCCTGACCGATCCCTTCCAGGACGACGTGGACCTCATGATCCGCTTTGGCGCCCTTCGGGACTCGAGCCATCTCATCGCGCGGCACCTCGCCAACCAGGATCGGGTGATCTGCGCCTCTCCGGGCTACGTCGAGACGCACGGACGTCCGGAGGCGCTCGCAGACCTTCGCGGACACCGCTGCATCGTCGGCTCGCCCAAGGGTCCGCCACTGGCCTGGGTGGTTCGCGAGGACGGCGCGGTGAAGCGCTTGTCGCCTCCCGCCACACACCAGGTCAGCGACGGCGAGGCAATGGTCGACGCGGCCGTCGGCGGGCTTGGCATCTGCCAGCTCCCGGTCTCGCTGGTCCGGCCCCACGTCGAGAGCGGCGCGCTCATGCCGTTGCTCGAAACCTTCTCAACCGTTCCTGTCGAGGTGCACGCACTCTGGCCGCGGCAAGCGCACCTCAGCCCACGGGTACGTTACGTCGTGGACCATCTCGTCGGGCGCGCAGCCGCAGGCGAGTTGAATTAACCCATCAGGGCAGGACGACGATCTTTCCGCCCGCCTCGTTGGCCTCCATGCAACGGTGCGCCTCGACGATCTCGTCGAGCCGGAACACGCGCCCGACCTTCACGGGCAGCGCGCCCTTCTCGACCTCGTCGACGAGCCTCTGAAGGGGCATCGCCATGAACTCCCCGGCGCCGCCGCTGTACGTGGTCAAGCTGACCGCCGTCGGGATCGCCGCCATCGGCTCAAAGGCTTCGAGCGTCCAGCGGTCACCGACCATCCCGCTCATGCAGATTGCTCCGTGGCGCTTCGCGCACGCGAGCGAGTCAAGGAGAGTTGTTGTCCCGACGAGCTCCAGCACCTTTCCGACGCCGCCTGGGAATGCGTCCCGCACCCGTCCCGCGATCGATCCGTCGTCGATGTACACATGGCTTACGCCATGGGAGCGAAGGAGGTCTTCTCGGTTCGGACGTCGCGTCGTTGCGCAGACGATCGCGCCTTCGGCTTTTGCGATGGCGGCGGCGGCTAATCCGACGGAGGTTGTGCCGCCACGGATGAGAAGGGTCTCGCCCGGACAAAGGCGCAGCGCGATGAAGAGCGACCCCCAAGCCGTCTGGAGCATCTCAGGCAGAGCGCCGAGCGTCTCCCAGGACAGGCCGGTGCGGACCGCCTGCACCTGGCCGGCCGGGACCTTCACGTACTCGGCGTAGCCGCCGTCGAAGTTGCGTCCCATGCCGCCCATGACCGTCGCAACGGTCGCGCCCGGCTGGAACTCGCCGCCCGGGGCAGTCTCGACCGTTCCCGTCGCTTCAATTCCCAGAACGCGAGGCAGCCGAACGTTTGGCGAGTGTCCCTGCCGGGTGAAGAGCTCGGATCTGTTGAGCCCGAACGCCCGCACCCGGATCAGGACCTCGCCGGCGTTCGGTACCGGAACGGGCCGATCCTCGACCTTCAGGGCGTCGGGTGCGCCAGGCGCGCACAGGACCGCAGCCTTCATCGTTGCCATGGCGGCTTCACCCCACGAGCAGATCGGCGAAGGCCAGCCGAGGGCCCAGCGGCACGATCCCCGAAGGATTCAAACTCTTGATCGAGTAGTAACCGCGCTTGATGTGGTCGATGCTGACGGTGCCCGCGACACCCGGAACGGCCAGTATGCGATTAACGTAAGCCGAGAGGTTCGGATAGTCCGCGACGCGACGCAGGTTGCACTTGAACAGGCCGTGATAGGCAGCGTCGAAGCGGATCAGCGTGACGAACAGCCGGATGTCCGCCTCGGTCAGACGCTCGCCGAGGAGGAAGGTACGAGTTTCGAGGTGTGTCTCAAGTTCGTCGAGCATGCCGAAGACGTCGCCGAAGGCCTCGTCGTAGGCGACCTGCGTCGTCGCGAAGCCGGCACGGTAAACGCCGTTGTTGAGACGCGGGTAGATCCGGTCGTTCAAGGCGTCGATCGAGCCGCACAGGTCCGCGGGGTACAGGTCAATTCCCTCGTCTGCGAGCGCCCCGAAGCCGGAGTTCATCATGCGAACGATGTCGGCTGACTCGTTGTTGACGATCGTCTGTCTCTCCCTGTCCCAGAGCACGGGCACCGTGGCTCGCCCGGACACCGTCGGGTCCGCGCGGGTGTAGAGCTCGTGCAGGAAGGTGACGCCGTTGACCTCGTCGCGATCCGATCCGGGATAGTCGCCGAAGCGCCAGCCCTCGTCGGTGAGCGCCGGCTCCACCACCGAGACGGAGACGGCGTCCTCAAGGCCTTTCAGCTTTCGCGCGATCAGAGTGCGCGACGCCCAGGGGCAGATCAGAGCGACGTAGAGATGGTAGCGTCCCGCCTCGGCAGGAAACCCGCCCTCTCCCGTCGGGCCAGCGCTCCCGTCCGGCGTCACCCAGTTGCGGAAGCTCGAGGTCTGGCGGACGAAGCCACCCTTCTCGTCCTTTGCCTGGACGGGCTGCCAGTCGGCGGTCCACTTGCCGTTCATGAGCATGTCGCTGTCCTTCTGATGTGCGGCGCGTCAGGCGACGACGGCGGGCTTCAGGGCGGCCGCGATGAAGTCCCGTGCGAGAGACGCGCCTTCTGCCGAGATCGCGTGACCAAGACCGGGGAAGATCCGGCTAGTCACGTCGAGGCCTTCCGCCCGAAGGACCTCTTCGGCCCGCGTCGTCTCCCACGAGGGGACGATCGGATCGGACGATCCATGAAGCAGCAAGATCTTCGTTCCAGTGGATGGTGAGTAGGGCGTCGGCGACGCCAAGCGGCCGGAGACCGCCACCGCCGCCGTGACGGGCCAGCGCCCGCACGCGACGGCGTCCAGCGCCATCATGGAGCCTTGCGAGAAACCGACGAGGACAACCCGGTCCAACCTGTCCCTGAAGCCATGTCGGTCGAGCTCGAAGCGCATGACCTTGTCGAAGGCCGAACGTGCAGCCGCAATCCTAGCCGGGCGGTTCTCCGGCGTCACGCCGGCGACGCTGAACCATTGCCGCCCTGGCCCCTGGTCGAAGGCGAAGGGACCGTCGGGAGCGACGAACGAGATGTCCGGCAAGAAGGGCCGCCAAGGCGCGGCGAGGGCTAGCAAGTCCCGGCCGTTGCTGCCGACGCCGTGCAAAAGAACGACCAATCCGTCCGGTGATGGTGTGGAGGTCATGTGCCGGTCTCAGGAGACGTGAGTGTGATGGACGTGTTCCAGGGATCACGAAGGGTGAAGCGTGTCCCATCGCCGCCCTCAGGCTGCCCCGTCGCACGCGAACGTATGGCTTCGATGGTGTCGCAATCGACGGCGATCTCGACGTCCGCCAGTCCGGTCGTCCGCTCTGTACGCGGCCGCGCGCCGCGACTGTTCCAGATGTTGGCGGCGAGCTGGTGGTGGTAGCCGCCCGATCCGAAGAAGCTGCCGCCGGGATAGCGGGCGGTCACGTCAAAGCCGAGCACGCTGCCATAGAATGCCTCCGCAGGCGCGATCGCGCCGACCTGGAGATGCACGTGGCCGACCTTGCCGCCTTGGGGGAAGCCTCGCCATTCCTCGCCCTCCGCTGCACTCAGGAGGCTTTGCGCGTCGAGGGCGTCCGTCGACATGCGGACGGCCCCGCGGTCCCACACCCATTCGGCGCTCGGTCTGTCTGCATAGACCTCGATGCCGTTGCCCTCCGGATCGGCGAGATAGATCGCTTCGCTGACCAGATGGTCGGACGCGCCCTGGATCGGGACGCGCCGCTGGGCCGCGAAGGAGAGCCATGCAGCAAGGTCCGCACGCTCAGGCAGGAGGAATGCCGTGTGAAAGAGCCCTGCGTCTCGCGGCGAGGAAACCTGGACGGATGGATCATGCCGGAGCTCGACCAAAGTCGCCGCCTCGGTCCCGAGGCGCAGGACGCCGGCCTCGCGGCCCGTCTCGCGCAGGCCGATCACGTCCTGGTAGAACCCGGCGACGCGATCGAGGTCCCGTACGACGAGGGTCACTTTGGATATCCGGTGCGGCGCCGTCGCCAGCACCGGATCGACGGAAGAGCGCTCGATGGTGCTTGAAGTGGGGACGGTCATCGAGATCTCCTTTGAACGCCTCAATGGGATCACTTGAGCCGTTAGGCCCGAGCTGATCGAAGTCCGGCCGAAGGTGTCGGACGGAAAGCGTAGGCGCCGTCGCCCAAAAGCGCGACCGCAACCAGCCCGACGATCCAGAGCGCAGGAAACTCCCAGCCGCCGTTCGCATTGGTGAAGAAGAAACCGGCAGGTCCGTGCACGGTTACAATTGCGCCGAGAAGGACTGGAACGAGCGCAAGGGCGACGACACGGCTGTAGACGCCTGCGACAAGAGCGAGTCCGCCGAGGGTCTCTGCGATGATTACGAGGTAAGCCAGCGGGCCGGGCAGGCCAAGGCTCGCGAAAAACTGCGCGGCGCCAGCGGGAGTGAAGACAAAAAATTTCAAGCCGGCGTGCGCAAGAAAAAGGATGCCGAGTGCGACGCGAAGTGAGGTCGCGGCATAAGGGGCGGTGCGAAGGTCAATCATTTTGGTCTCCGAGGTTTGATACCTGCCATATGCACTTCGCTCCGCAGTTTGATAATCCGGCCTTGAGGCATATGAGTTCACACTCAGGGAGTGAGATATATGCTGGACAGAATCACGAGCATTCAGGTGTTCGCGCGCGTCGCGGGCCTCGGCAGCCTCTCCGGGGCAGCCCGGTCGCTCGACATGTCGCAAACCATGGCGACGAAGCATATGGCGGCGCTGGAGGACCGGCTGGGCGTGAAGCTGGTCCACCGCACAACGCGAAAGATCACGCTCACCGAGGCAGGTCGGCGATACCTCGAGAGCGGCGAGCGCATCCTGGCCGAACTGGAGGAAGCCGACGCCGTCGCTTCGGCCGAACGCCTTGAGGTGACCGGCACTTTACGGGTGAACGCGCCCGTCTCCTTCGGCGTGCGCGAGCTGGCGCCGCGGCTCGCCGCGTTCTCCGCCGCCCAACCTGCTATCACCGTCGATCTTGGCTTGAACGACCGCGTCGTCGATCTGGTCGAAGAGGGATGGGACGTGGCGATCCGCATCGGTCGTATCAGCGACCAGACGCTGAACGCGCGCAAGCTGGCCCGCTGCCGCCTCCTGGTGGCCGCGTCCCCGAGCTACCTTCAAAGGCACGGCACTCCACGCACGTTGGCCGATCTAGCTTCCCACAACTGCCTTGGCTACACCCTGTCGAGCGCGCTCGGGCCACACCGATGGCAATTCGGCGTCGAAGGCGAGGCTAACGTTCCTATCCGTGGAGACCTTCGCGCAAACAACGGCGACGCTCTGATAGCCGCAGCTCTCGCCGGACAGGGGTTGGTCTATGAGCCGACGTTTTTGCTCGGCGACGAAATTCGCGCGGGCAGGCTAGTCGCCCTCGCGCTTGATCGTCCTCCTCTCGAGCTCGCGGGCGTGTTCGCTGTCTACGCCGCCAACCGACGCCCCCCCGCGAAGGTACGCGCCTTCATCGATTTCCTCGCGCTGCAATTCGGTCATCCGGCGCCTTGGGATCGCGACTTAGATTATCCCCCGCAGGTCAAGACCGCCTGACCTGACGCGTTCCTGCTCCGACCGATAGAAGCCGTTCGCGCCCGCAAACGGACATTGCCAAGTTCCGCCTTGGGTCCAGCCAAAGCCAGAGCGAGGCGCTCGCGCTCCCGGACAAGATCGGCAAGCGCGACCGCCACGGCTAAGCGACGCTGCGCAGCTCGGAGCGCGGAGACGGGATCCGCACCAGACACGCCGAGCCCTTTCTGACTGTTGAGCTTGGCGCGTGGCCGCGTCGGTCACCTGCAGGGCGACAGCCTGTCCGTCGCGCTCTGCGGCATTGCTATCCGAGCGGATCAGGCGTGGCGTTCCGAACCCACTGTTCCGGCCGGTGGATCATCTTCCGGATGGCGGCCGACGGCGAAGGGTTTGCTGCGTCCGCGACAGCATAGTGGGGCTCTCGCTCTGCTCAACGTGCCAGAAGGCGACAGCCGCCGTGACCAGCGCGGATATGATTGGCGAAGGATGACGTTGGGGCTGAATGCCGTCGTAGCGCCGAGCACCGTTCGCGTCGACAACGAAGCGATAGGGCGGGGGTCGCGTGATTGGCCTTTCCCATGGAAGGCCCCGTGGGTCTCAAGCAACCCGGCGACCTCCTCATGACCGCCGTGCGCGACGTCGCGGCCCGTGAGAAAGTCGGACCACCCATGCGGATCCTGTCGCGCCAGTACTTGGCCGCCACCCGCAGGGACCGCACGCCCGTAACCGACCGGTCGACCCCGTCGATCGGGACCTGCTCGGAGAGCACGCGCCCTACCACGTCCGCGGTCGAGATGCGGATGACTTTCGCTCTCTGCGCCGATACTCGGCGGCGGCATCAGTCGGCGCGGTCAGGGAGGCCGCGCCCCGCCCCGGCTTTAACGACCTTAGAGCAGGTCAGAACCGGTATCCGGCGCCCAGCATCACGAACGGCTGTACGTCGTCCTTCACGACCGGGCTGTCCTTCGCGTCGCCCACGAGAAGCCCGGCTCCTCCAACCCCCGTCACGAGCCAGTTCTCGGTTACCATGTAGGTGACCGACGCCGACAGGTCGACGCGCTTGATGCCGGACTTCGCTTCGTATTCCGGCAGGCCGGAGTTCAATGACTGACGCGAAGAGATGCCGAAGTAGGCGTCCATATGCCTGTTGTTCGCCCACGTCGCAGACGCGTCCGCGGAGAAGATGAACCGCTCGTATTGATGCGAGGCCTTGCCGCCGAACGTGCCGGTCATTCCTTCGCTGCCGCCGATCGTCTGGTCGAGCCCGGCATAGATCTGGAAGGGCCCGGCCTGGTAGCTTAACAGCCCGCCGACCACGCCGCCGGGATCGATGTCGCCCAGGCCCTTGAGATAGCGGGAGTCGTTGTCGTTGCGCCCGACCTCGTAGCCGCCGCGCGCCGAGACCTTGAAGCCCTCCCATTTCCAGACGTCGACGGTCAGACCCTTGGTGTTGAGGTGCAGCCAGTCGCCATAGGTGGCCGAGATCAGCGGGAACGGCTTCACCTCAAACTTGTCCGACCCCTCGTATTCCGGCTTGTAAATCGCGCCGCCGCCGATCACGACGTTCCAGTCGTGGAGCGTGTCGCGGAAATCGCCGTAGCGCCGCTCGTCGAACTGGGCGGGAGCCGCGACTGCGGACTCGGAGCTCGTTAGATCCGCGGCGGCGGCGGACGCCGGGAGGAACGCGCTCAGGGCCGCAATCGCGGCGAACCGAGCTCCGGAGGGTCGCGCCGCCGGAACAGTCTTCGGCCCAGGACGACCGGAAGGGCCCACCCCCTGATACGCGCTCTCGTCACGACGCTGCACGTACGGACCCATGGTTGAAACTCCTTGTCAGATCAGACGACGTGAAAACCGAACGTGCGATGCGCGTCCTCGCAACCAGGGACGGTTCCGGTCCGGCCATCGAAGACAAGATCAAGTTTGGGAGGCCAGCATTGCCGCAACATTACGGGAGACGGCGTCGCGCCGAAGAGTTCTGGGATCAGTCTAAATAACTGAAAACGCTCACTGATATAGGCTCGTGGTGTGCTGGCCAATAGCGCCACCGTCGACTAGGAACGACGCGCGCCACCCGACGGCCTGCTCAAGGAGTCGGTTCCGCTCGAGCCGCCCTCGCCATCGGGCGGCCAAGGACAGACCCTCTCGGTGAGTTTGGCCGTCCGACCGGGACGGGCGGGCGTCCGTTCAATCCGTCCCTCGGGATGCAAGAGGGTCGGGAGACCCTCCGGCGGAGATCCCTTGACCCGGTGGCTTTGGTAGAAACCGAGTCAATCGGCGCGCGACGCCGTCCGTGCACGACAGGATCACCGGAACGACGACGAGGGTCAGAAGCGTCGAGCTGAGGAGGCCCCCGATCACCGCGTGCGCCATCGGGGCGCGCTGGGCGCCGCCGCCGTCGACCGCCATGGCGAGCGGGATCATGCCGAAGATCATCGCTAGGGTCGTCATGACGATCGGCCGGAAGCGGACTGCGCCGGCGCTGACGAGGGCGTCGTGAAGCGACAGCCCCCGATGGCGCTCCCTGTTTGCGAAGTCGACCAACAGGATGCCGTTCTTGGTGACCAGGCCCATCAGCATGATGAAGCCGATCATCGAGAACATGTTGATCGTACTGCCGGCCGCCATGAGGCCGAGCAGAACGCCCACCAGGGACAGCGGCAGCGCGGCCATGATCGCGAGGGGCTGGAGGAAGCTCCCGAATTGGGAAGCGAGGACGAGGTAGACGAAGATTACCGCGAGGCCGAGCGCGGTGATCATGTGACCGGTGGTCTTCTCCATGTTCTCCGACTGGCCGCCGAAGCGGATCTGGTATCCGTCGGGCAGGGTCTTGCGCGCGACGAGCGCTTCGAGCTCGGCCGTCGCGTCGCCAAGGACGCGCCCGGAGATGGCCGCGGAGACGAGGACCTCCCGACGCCCGTCGAAGCGGCGAATCTCGGCAGCGGCGGGGACCGCCGCGATGTCAGCGACTTGGTCGAGCCGGACCATCGCTGGGGCGCCGTTCGGGTCGGTACGGCCGGTCGTCAGCATCAGTCCGCTTATGACCGCAGGATCCGACCGTTGCGCCCGAGGAAGGCGGACCACCACGTCGTAGGTCTCCCCCAGCGGGTCGGTCCACTTCGTGGCTTCCTCGCCACCGACGAGCGGCGCGAGCATGCGCGCAAGCTCCGGCACGCCGACGCTGAGGTCGCTCGCCGCCTCGCGCTTCAGGCGAACGGCAAGGACCGAACTCTTCTCGCTGGCGCTGGACATGACGTCCGCCATGCCGGGCATGCGTCGCATGGCGTCGACAAGCTCCGCCGCGATCCGCTCCAGAACCGCGCGGTCCGGGCCGAGCACGCTGAGCTGGATCGGGCTGTCGCCGCCTCCCATGCCGAGCTGGACGAGGGAGACGTCGACGCCGGGGATGACCGAAAGGCGCTTCCGGATCGGATCGGCGAGGTCGAGCGGCGCGCGCGAGCGTTCCGAGTTCTGGATCAGCTTGACGAGAATCGAGGCCTTGTTCTTGCCAACCGCGTTCGCCGTGTTGATCGTGGTGTATACCGCGGACACCTCCGGGAACTGCCGAAGCGCGCGTTCGATCTGCAGGATCTTGGCGCTGGTGTAGTCGAGCGAGGAATCGACCGGCGTCGTCACGTTGATCTGGAAGCGCCCTTCATCCGACGTCGGCACGAACTCGGTGCCGACGAGCGGAACGAGAAAGACGCTGCCGACGAAGACGCCCATCGTCGATAGCAGCGTGATCGCCCTATGGCGCAGCGTCCAGCCGATCGCACTGCGATAACGCTTGATCAGCGCCTCGAAGGCTCGGTCGAACTTCGCGACGAGGCGACCGACCGGCCCGCGCCTGGCGTCCGGCTGGACGTCCGGATCGTACCAGACGCTCGACAGCATGGGATCGAGCGTGAAGGACACGAAGAGCGAGATCAGGACCGCGGCCGAAACCGTCACGCCGAATTCGTAGAAGAAGCGGCCGACGATCCCATCCATGAAGGCGACCGGCAGAAAGACAGCGACGATCGTCGCGGTCGTGGCGATGACGGCGAGCCCGATCTCGTCGGTTCCGTCCACGGCCGCCTGCACGTGCGATTTCCCCATATGAAGGTGGCGGGTGATGTTCTCGCGAACGACAATGGCGTCGTCGATCAGAACGCCGATGGACAGGGTCAGCCCAAGGAGGCTGAGCGTGTTCAGCGTGAAGCCGAGAAATTGGACGACGGCGAGCGTTCCGAGCATCGCGATCGGCAGCGTCAACCCGGTGATGACAGTGCTGCGCCAGGAATTCAGGAAGAGAAAGACGATCGCCACAGCCAAGGCGGCGCCTTCGATGAGAGTCGAACGCACCTGGTCGACCGACTCCCGGATCGAGATCGAGGTGTCGGTGACGACGCGCAGCTCGACATTATGGGACGCGAGCTCGGCGTTGAGCGTCTTCAGCCGTTCTCGCACGTCGGCGGCCGTATCGACGGTGTTCGCGTCCTGGACCTTCACGACGTCGATCGCGAGCGCCTGTTCGCCATTGTAGATCGCCAGGCTTTCAGGATCCGCCGCGCCGTCGGTGACGGAGGCGATGTCCCTGACATAGACCGGCCCGCCGCCGCGGCGGGCGATGATCATGTCGAGGAAGCCGTCCGGCTTCTCGATCCGCCCCTGCACCTGGATCGTGTTCTCGCCGAAGCGGCTCACCACGCTGCCGGCCGGTCGGTTCTGGTTTCCACTGCGCAGCGCGGCGACGACCTCGTCGATCCCGATCCCGAGCGCGCGCATCTTCGTCTCGTCGACCGCGATGTCGATCTGCCGCTTCCTGCCGCCCACCAGCGTCGCCTGACCGACGCCGGAGATCATCGTGATCTGACGGACGACGCGCTGCTCCGCGATCGCCGTGAGCTGAGGCGCGTCGAGCGACGGAGACGTCACGGCGATCGACAGGATCGGCTGATCGGAAAGGTTGAAGCGGGAGATGACCGGCTTCTCGACGTCGTCCGGGAACTGCGCCTCGACGGCCGCGACCTTGTCGCGGACCTCCTGGGTCGCGGCCTGACCGTTCACCTCGAGCCTGAAGCTCGCCCGCACCATCGATCGCCCCTCATAGGACGTCGAGAGGATCTCCTCGACGCCGCCGACGGCGTTCAGCGCTTCCTCGACGGGCCGCGTGACCTCCGTCTCGACGGTCTCCGGCGTCGCGCCCGGATAGCTGGTCGCGACCATGACGATCGGCACGTCCGCGTTCGGGTACTGGTCGAGGCCGAGACGCTGAAGCGCGAGCAAACCGAGGACGAGGATCGCCACCATCATCATGGTGGTGAAGACCGGATGCGTGACGGCGACGCGTGTCAGAAGCACGTCAGCTCGGCCGCCCGAGAAGCGCAGCGACTCCGGGCCTGAACTGGGGGAGAGGCGAGGCGACGATAAGGTCGCCGATGCGGGCGCCGTCGATCTGCAGGCTCTCGCCTTCGTTCCAGCGGCCGCGGACCGCGACCGCCTGGCGGACAAGTCGGTCGCCTTCGAGCTTGAGCACGTAGCGGCCTTGCTCGTCCTCGCGGAGCGACGTCGCGGGAACGACGATAACGTTCGCTTCTTCTCGAACGAGAACCGACCCGGTTGCGAACATGCCGCCCCACAGGCGACCCTCGCGGTTTTCGAGCCGTACGAAGACCGGCACGAACCTGGAGCCTTCGTTGGCGACAGGACTGATCCGGTCCACCGTTCCGGCGACCATGCGACCATTCAAGCCGTCGATCTCGAGCTCGGCCGAGTCCCCGACCATCAGCCGCGGGACGTCGCGCGTCGCCACGAGCATCTGGGCCTCGAGCACCGAGGTGTCGACAACCGTCATGAGTTCCGCATTGGCCGCCGGCGCCGCTCCGGGGTCGACCAGCCGGTCTGAGACGACGCCGCCGAACGGCGCCCTGATCTCGGCATTGCGCAGCGCGGTCTGCGCCATATCGATCTGCGCCGAAAGGGCTTCGGCTTTCGCCCGCGCCGTTCCGAGGTCGCCACGCGCCCTGTCGAGCTGTTCCCGCGACGCGTAACTCTTCTGGGCCAGTTGCTCGACCCGGGCGAACGTCTGCTCCGCGCGGAGCAGTTCGGCCGCCGCTCCGTCCCGATTGCTGATGTGCTGGACGAGCGCGGCCTGAAGATCTTCGGTCTCGAAGCGGATCAGCACGTCGCCTGCGGCCACGCGCTGGCCCGGACGCGCATTCACCTCGCTCACGGTCCCCGCGGCCTTGGAGCGAAGGGCGACACGGTTGATGGGCCTCAATTCGCCGCTTACGCGGATCCGCTCTTTCATGGAGGTCGGCTCGAGCCTGATCACTTCGAGGTCGGTGAGTTCGATCGGCGCCCGGACGGTCTGGGCCGCTGGCGCAGCGTCGGGACCCTGCCTTGCGTTCGCCTTGCTCGGCCGATCGAAATGCACCAGGCCGACATAGGCGGCGCTGATGAGCAGGACGCCGACGACCATGCTCTTTGCCCATGTGCGCGACATGAAGAATCACCTCGGAAGTGCTGAACCGAAGCTGGCGGCCAGAAACTCGACGGCCGCGGGAGCTTTGGGGCCTCCGCCGTCATGGCGAACCAGTCCCCCTATTCCTGGCGATCGACCATTGCGTCAGCATTACCCCGTCAGCGCACGAGCTCGTAATGTTCACGCAATGGTTTGGGCAGATGGAAACGCCGAGGCGGGTGGAGCGTCCATGCGAGTGCTGCTGGTCGAAGACGAGCGTGAAATGGCGGCGGCCCTGGCGGCGGCGCTTGCGAAGCAGGGCGTGATCATCGATCACACCAGGACGCTCACGGACGCGTTCGAGCTGACCAGGCAGCACGTCTACGACGCCATCCTGCTCGATCGGCGGCTTCCGGACGGCGAGGGGCTGAGCCTCATTCCACGGCTGCGCAAGGGCGGCAACGACACGCCGATCATCGTCCTGACCGCCCGAAACGAGCCGAAGGAGCGCATCGAGGGACTCGACGTCGGCGCCGACGACTATCTCGGCAAGCCGTTCCTCGTCGACGAGCTCATGGCTCGGTTGCGCGCGGTCATGCGCCGACCGCCGCATCTGGCGGAACCAGAGATCGTCGTCGGCCGGATGACCATCGATCCCCTCCATCTTGGCGTGACGATCGACGACGTCCCGTTCGAGATGCCGAGACGAGAGATGCTCGTTCTGGTGGCTCTCGCGAAGAAGAAGGGGAAGACGGTCCTGAGATCGGTCCTGGAGGCCGCGGTCTACAATTACGAGAGCGAGATTCAGTCGAACGCTCTCGACGCCCACATCTCCCGGCTGCGCAAGCGTCTCCTCGACGCGTCGGCGGGTGTGACGGTCCACAACATCCGCGGCGTCGGCTATCTGCTGAGAGAAGACTGATGGCCGACGCTGAGACGAAGAATCCATCCCTGTGGTGGAGGCTGAGCTGGCAGCTCAGTCTCGTCTTTGTGGTCATGATCGCGATTTTGATCCTTGGCCTCGCCGTCTATGGGTCCCTTCGCCTGTCGCCCAACATCGGCCTGAAAAACCACTTGGCGGCCGCGATTGAGGAAGCGCTGGACCGCGATGCCCAAGGGCGCTTGATCATCGATGCGGGGCCGCGGCTCGACGCGCTCAAAACTGAGAACGAGAAGCTCTGGTTTGTCGTGGTGACGACCGATGGCGAGATCACCTCATATGGGGCAACCCCGGCCCCCTATCTCGGCTTGGCGCCTTACGCCCGGTACTTCAGGGACGCAGATATCCGCGGAGACGGCAAGACCAACGACATCGCCTCGATCGACGTCATAGAGACGCCTCTGGGCGAAGTCCGTGTGCTTTATGGCGGCAACACGAGCGCCAGCGCTAATATCCTTACGCTGTTGAGCGGTCTTAACGCGGTCTATGTGCCGCTTCTGCTACTTACGCTTCCAGCTGTGTTTGCGACCGTCCCGAGGATCATCCGTAAGCGGCTGGAGGGGCTGCAGCGGGTCGTGAACAAGGCGCCCGAGATCGATCCGCACCGGCCCGGCTCGCGCCTGCCGCTCGATGACGTGCCGAAGGAGGTCGTACCCCTGATCGTCGCGTTCAACAGCGTCCTTGCACGCCTTGAGGAGCAGTTCCAGGTCCGCCAACGATTTCTGATCGACGCGGCCCATGAGCTTCGCACGCCGATCGCGATCATGCAGACCCGCATCGAAGGCATGCCGGAAGGACAGCATCAGCGGCGCCTGCTCGACGATGTCGCGCGGCTGGGCGAAATGGCGGAGCAGTTGCTCGACTTCGAACGCCAGGAGCATGACGTCGACCACCAGGAGATGGTCGACCTGGTTGACATCGCCCGCGACATCGTGGCGGATCTGGCTCCGCTCGCCATCGGCGCCGGCTACGAGATCACGTTCGACAGCGAAGTGGAGCGGCTGGAACGGAAGGGCAGTCCCTCCTCATTGCCCCGCGCGATCAGCAACTTGGTTCGAAACGCCATCGATCATGGCGGCAATCGTGGGACAATCTCGGTCACGGTGACCGCCTCCGGCGAGATCGTCGTGGCGGACCATGGAGGAGGCATCCCCCCGGACCAGCAGGACCTCATCTTCGAGCCGTTCTACCGCGTCACGCCGCGAAGCAGGGGCGCCGGGCTCGGATTGAGCCTTGTCCGCCAAATCGTCGACAGGCATCGCGGCCAGGTCCTCGTGACCAGCAGTTCGAGCGGAAGCGCGTTCACGCTGCGTCTTTGAACCACTGCCGCCACCGAGGCGCGGCCGGCCTATGTATCCTAGCCCGCGTGAAGCGGGGAGTTGCGGGCGACGTGGGGGCGCGATCGCCGCCCGCAGCTCGGGCCCCCGTCGTCCGGCGGGGGAAACCGGAAGTCGACGGAGCCAAATGCGGCCACCGTTGCGACCGATGTCACGCGACTAGCGCCTCGGAGGATCATGCCGCGGCTTGAGCCGTTTTCAGAGCTCATCGCCCGTGGTGAGCCGGGACAGACTTCCAGCAAGCCGTCGAACCCAGCTTAGTTGAATTTCCAGCAATGGGCGAGACGGATGCCCCAAGCTGGCGTCAAGCGGACGGGTGTGCGGGCCCTGTAGGACTGGTTCGGCCGACCGCTGTTCGTCCGAAGCCACCGGCGCGTGACCCTGACCGAGGGAGGCGCCGCCTATCTCGCGGGGCCGTGAGGGGCGTCTGGCGCAAGCTGTTCATGGCGCTGGTCGCCGAGGCGGGCCCGGCCGATCACGTCATGATCGACAGTTCCGCGGTGAAGGCCCATCGCTCGGCCGCCGGCGGCAAAGGCGGGCGCCACTAAACGGTCCGCTGATCGCGCGGAGGGCGCACGACCAAGATCCACGCGCTCACGGATCGACAAGGCCGCCCTCCAAGGCCGCGACCCGATTAGAATGCGGCCATCAACCGGAAATCGTGGCCCTCGGCCGCCGCCATGAAGACGGGATGCGAAGCGCCGGCTGCGACTTCGGCCTGCAGTCCGCGCGCGGTGCGGGCCAAGGCGACGCGGCCGACGTTCTTGCGCATGTCGGCCATGCGAATGTTGCCCGCCGCCTGCGCCAGCGCCGCAAAACAGTGGAAGCCTTCGTAGACCGATTCTCCGAAGCTGTTCGCGGGCGGAGGCGTCTCTCCGAAACACGTGTGATAGCGCTCCAGAAACGCGCTGTTATTCTTTGTCCGCAGCGTCGCAAAGTAGGACGACGCCGTGAATAGGTTCTCTGTATAGTCTTCGCCGATGCCGTAAAGTATCGTCTCGTCCATGGCGCTGCTAAACCGTAGAATACGGGACGCCAGCCCGAATTCGGCGAACGCTCGATTAAAAACGACCGTTTCGTGCCCCAGAAGCCAGGACATCACAATGTCCGGGTGCGTCCTGTCGATTTCGGCCATCAACCTGTCGTCGTAATTCGCGCCGAACGGCAGGACCTTCTGTCCGACAATGGCGCATCCCGCGTCGATGATCATCTGCTTGGCGACGGCCATAGACCTGTCTGGCCAGATGTAGTCGTTGCCGAGAAGGAAGAACCGGCTGACGCGCTTCGTCTCGATCAGCCAGTGCAGGCTTGGCCCCAGGATCGCGGGCGTCGTCTCGCCGATCGAGACCGCGCCTGCGTCGGAGATGCCGCCTTCGTTCTGCGGCGTGTAGACCAGCGGCACGCGGCCGCCGAGTGAGCGGCTGACCCAAGGCCTAGCCGAACTTGTCACCAAGGCGACGACGGCGTCCGCCTCGTCGATCTGGACCACGGCCGACGCCGCCTCCGCCGCGGTCCTGTCCGAAGAGCCAGCGTCAGCGATCACGAGCTCCACCCGCCGACCAAGGATGCCCCCGCCAGCATTGATCTCCGCGACCGCCATCGAGGCGCTCGCTTCGCACGAAGGTCCCCAAATGCCCGCGGGGCCTTCGCGGGAGATCAGCAGGGCTACAGTGAGCTCGCGCAATTGCATCGTGTCCACGCGGTCGACTGATGAGACGACGGCCAAAAGAGCGCTAGCCTAACAAACAGACACCCCCATCGCGCGCCTAAAAACTGTGCGGACTCAAGGGTGAAGATGCACAATGCCGCATCGAACGCCGCCAAGGAGCTTGAAATTGCGGACATTGCACTCCAAATTAACGCAAACGACGTTATTGAAGCGAAAGTCGTATCGGTGTCGCGATCATTGAAGCTCGAAGACCAGCTGGCCTATGTCATCGCCAGCGTGAACAGGCGGCTTGAGGAGCAGCTCGAGGAGGCCCTGCGACCGCAGGGGCTGCCGCTCGAGCAGTTCCGCGTGCTGAGCGCGCTCGACTCGACGGACGGGCGGGCGATGGGCGAACTGGCCGCCGCCGTCCTCATCGACCCTGCGACGCTGACGAAGATCATCGACCGGATGGTGGCCGATGCGCTCGTCTATCGCGCGCCGTCGCCGCAAGACCGCCGGCGCGTGCTCATCTTCACGGCCTCCAAGGGCAAGGCGCTCTACCAGAAGATCAAGGGCGTAACCCGGGACCAGCAGCGCGGCCTCCTCGAACGCCTGGACAAGACCCAGGCCGAAGAGCTGACGCGCATGCTGCGGGGGCTGGTGGAGGGCTGACCGGGCGCGCGGGGGCGGCCGGCCTCAGCCCCCCTCCTTTCAGGCGGGGCGCTCCTCCCCGAAGGCGCAGCCGCCAGCGACGGCCATCGCTCGTGATCTGCATCGGGCTGAACCGCTCGCGGTCCCAAGCTCCGAAGGCCTGCGGGCAGCGTCCGGGACCTGAACCACCGCGGCCCGGATGACGGCGGACGGGGCGATGGCGCCGCCGCGGAATCCGCCATCCAGGCGGCGAAGACCGCGGGGTCCTCGGCCTGCACTTCTTTCGCCGGGCGCCCGGCCCCGAGGCCGGAGTCGAGGTCGCGCAGCCCGGATCCACCTTTATATTAGCCGTCCGCCTCAGGGCGAGCCCGGTCTCGCGCGCGGCCAGCCGCGCGCCGCAGAGCGCGCGATCGGCCTTCGGCGTCACGGCGAGGAGAGCGCCGGCCGCGGCCTCGGGGTCCAAGGGCGCTCCCGGTTCGGGAAACCGGCCGCGCCGCGCCGCGGCGGTCGCGCCCTGACAGACGAAGACGAGGATGTGGGCCACTTCGGCGGTCTCCGGTCGCGCGCGGGACGCGGGACTGCCGCCCCGCGAGGCGTAGCGGCCCAGGGAGCGGCGAATTCGCAAATCCGCGCCTCCGCCGGCGATGAGGTGGGGCGGCGCCCCCCCTCGCAGGCACGTGGCGGAAGGGCGACGCTCGCGTCACGTGGAAAATATCTCAAAAAAAATAGTTGAATAATCTAATTTCAATATGCCATTCTAATTCCGCTGTAAGCCACTGATCGCACATGGGCATGCCACCGTAAAATCGGCCCTACCGCGTGCCTTCGTGAGGCGAGCAGAAGGAGCGCGGAGGCGCTCGGCGCTCTCGAAGAGCGTAATTCAAGCCATTGAAAAATCTATGATTGGTTCGGGGGCCCGCGCCCTCTGGCCATCTGGAGAAGGGGATTTTCATGCTCGCAGCAGCTTGCCGGGCCTGGGGGATCGCTGCGCTCGTTCTGGCGATGAATGCGGCGACGCCAGCCAAAGCGGTCGATCTGAACTCCATGGACTACATGCCGGCGCCGGCCGGCACGACCGTGGCGCTCTCGTACACCACCTTCACCTCGCGGGGGTCGTACAAGGCGCTCGGGGGACCGAGGTTCAAGAAGGATACGAGCCTCGACTCCATGACGGAGATCCTCCGCCTCGTCCATTACATGGACATCGGCGGAATCACCGTCGCGCCGCAGGTTCTGCTGCCGTTCGGCGCGCTCTACGACGGCAAGATCGGAGGAGCGAAGTTCGAATCGACCCAAGGCCTGGCCGATCCGATCCTGGCGGCGCCGGTCTGGCTGCTGAACGACACGCGGTCCGGCAGCTTCTTCGCCATCACGCCTTACCTGTTCCTGCCGCTTGGCTCGTACGACGCCGGCGAGGCGCTCAACCTTGGCGAGAACCGCTGGAAGTTCGACCTGCAGGCCGGATACCAGCAGAACTTCGCCGACTTCTCCCTGCAGATCGCCGGCGACGTCATGTGGTACGGCGACAACAAGGATGCGATCTCGCGCGGCTCGGGACGGCTCGAACAGAAAGAGACGTACCAAGCGCAGGCGTGGCTGTCGTATTCGCCGCCGGCCGACAAGACGTGGCGCTTCGCCGTCGGTTACTCCAAGTACTGGGGCGGCAAGCAGGAGCTCAACGGCGTCGAGAACGGCTCCGCGACCCGCGCAGATCAGGTTCGGCTCGAGATCTCCAAGTTCGTGAGGCCCGATTTCCAGATCCTGGGGCTGGTCCAGCACGACGTCGCCGGCAGCGGCGGCTTCAAGGAGGACTTCCGCGGGCAGATCCGCCTCATGAAGGTCTTCTGAGGCGCGGCGCGCACGGAACATCCGCCCTGCTTCGGGCGGATGTCGGGCGCTCGGCGTCCTCCGGCGCGGTCTGGCCGTTCACCGCGGTCCAGACGGCGCGCGGCGCGCTGTGACGCGATGATTCCAAATCCGAAACCGGAGATTTCAAGATGGCTGCCAAAACCCTGACCTCCGTCGATCGGCCGATTCCGATTCCGGTCGACAAGCTTCTTCCCTGGATGGTCTTCGTAGGCGTCCTGGCCGTGCTGGTGGTCTACTTCGTCGGAGGCGCGCAAGACGTCTCGGTGTTCGGCGCGGGCGGCTACGCTCATGAATTCCTGCACGACGCCCGTCATCTACTGGGCTTTCCCTGCCACTGAGGCCGCCGTCGTCGCGGCGTCCGGCGACCGCCGGCGCCGCGACGACGGACCGCGGCGCTCTCGCCTGCTCTGAGGACGATCGACATGATGGGAAATCTCCTGCTGCGTGGCATGATGGTCGGCGTTCTTGCCGGCCTCCTCGCCTTCGCCTTCGCCAAGACCTTTGGCGAGCCTCTGGTCGACAGGGCGATCGCCTTCGAAGAACAGATGAGCGCAGCCGCCGCCCACGGGCATGCGCAACCGCACGAGCCCGGCGAAGCGGTCGTCAGCCGCTCCGTCCAGGCGGGCGTCGGCCTGTTCACCGGACTGGTGGTCTACAGCGCGGCGTTCGGCGGACTTTTCACGCTCGTCTACGCCTTCGCCTACGGCCGGCTCGGAGACGTCGGCCCGCGCGGAACGGCGGCCCTCGTCGCCCTCGCCTGCTTCGTCGCCTTGATCGCCATTCCGGCGCTGAAATATCCGGCGAACCCTCCCGCGGTCGGCGAGGCGGAGACGATCGGCTTCCGCACCGTCTGCTTCTTCACGCTCATCTGCGTGTCGGTCGCGGCGACGGCCGCCGCCGTGGTCCTCACGCGCATCCTCGCCCCGAAGCTTGGCGTGTGGAGCGCGACTCTCGCCGGCGGCGCGGCGCTCGCCGTGGCGATCGGGACCGCGTTCCTCGTTCTGCCGACGATCAACGAGGTTCCCGAAAACTTCCCGGCGACGCTCCTCTGGCAGTTCCGCGTCTCCTCGCTCGCGATGCAGGCGGTCTTCTGGGCGACCCTCGGGCTCGCCTTCGGCGCCTTGACCGAGCGCAGCCTGCGCCGGCGCCTCCGCCCCGCTGCCTTCACGCCGGCGGCGTGATCCGCCGCCCGCCTTCGCCCCAAGCCTCCCCAGCCTGCGGCGTCACGAGCGGTCACGCTTGTGACGCCGCAGGCGTTCCAGATCCGGGGCGCGCCCCGTCAGAGGGTCCTGCAGTTCAGCCCCGGCGTCGTTCGGCATAGGGCTCCGCGGTGGCGGCGAAGTCGCGGGGGGAGACGCCGAACCGGCGTTTGAACAGCCGGGAGAAGTGCGCAGGATCGTTGAACCCCCAGCGCAAAGCCACATCCAGAACGCTGCTGCGGCCGGGCCGCGCGAGATCGCGGGCGGTCCGATCGAGGCGCAGGCTTCGGATCGTGCCGCTGACGGAGTCCGGCGAATCCTCGAAGAGCGCATAGAGCGTGCGGCGCGAGAGCCGGAAGCGCGCGGCGATGGTCTCGGGCGACAGCGACGGATCGGCCAGATTCTCGGCGATATAGCTTTCGATCGCACGGCGGACGGAGGCGCGAAACTCCGTCCGGTCCTGCTCCCGGCTCTGCAGGCTCGCGCCGAGCGCCGCGGCGATGACGCTGCTGAGCGCGGCGCTCATGCCGTCCGCCGCCGCCGGGTCCAGACCTTCCTCCAGCCGGTCGAGCGACCCCGCGAACGCGGTCGCGACGAGCCCCGCCCCGGCGGCGCCCGACACGCCCAGCGCGGTCGCGCCGCGGGGCGAGGCGAGCTTCGGCTGAAGCTGACTCCGCGGAATGCGGAACGACAGGATCCGCCAGTCGCCGCGCATGTCCAGAAAGTAGGGCCGGGTGCTGTCGACGAGCGCGAAATCACCGGCCCCAACCATGCTCTCCCGCCCGTCCTGCCGGACGACGCAGGCTCCCTCCACCTGGAAGTTGGCGAAATAGCAGGCGACCGGATTGCGCCGGATCTCCTCCGGCCGCCGGTTCACGAACTGGGCGTGCGAGAATATCTCGGTCTGCATCGTCTCGCCGAGCGGGCGCGACCGAACCTTCCCCACGAAGCCGGGCTCGGGCTGGGCGCCCTTACGAACCGGATCGAGCGCCACGAAGGCCTCGCAGAGCACCTCGCGCCAATAGCTGAACTGATGCTGCGGAAGCTGATCTTCCGTCGTCCAGACACGCATGAAAGACGTCCGTCCGATCGTCGCGTCGCGATCAAGATAGCCGAAGCATCGGACGCAAAAACCGCGCCAATTTGGCGCCGCGGCCACGCTCTAGACAGGCGGCGCGACGCGCGGCGCACAGATGGTCAAATCGCGCTGCATGATCGTCTAAGACGCGACTTCGCCGCCGACCTAGCCTCGATCGCCGGTCCCGGACACGGCTCACCCTCTCGAAAGGTTATGCGATGGCGATCGATTTCACACTCAGCGAGACCCAGAAGGCGTTGCAGGCCGGGGCCCGCGCCTTCGGAGCCGAAGTTCTTCGCAAGGTGGCGCCGACGATCGCGCCACTGCCGCTGCCGGATCAGCGCTTCTACGCGATCCGACCGTACTACGAGGCCATGGTCGAAGCGGGCTTCGTCAAGGCGCTGCTCCCGGCAAAGTTCGGCGGAACGGAGCTGAGCACGCTCGATTTCGCGGTGGCGGCGGAAGAGCTCGCGGCCGTCGACATCAACACGCCGTCGGCGATCCTCGCCACCGGCCTCGGCCTCCAGCCCCTGCTGCGCTACGGCGACGCGGAGCAGCAGCAGCGCTTCATCCCCGACTTCGTGGAGGACGGCTCGCGGCTCGCCGCCTTCGCCTTCACCGAGGTGACCGGCGGCGCCAATTTCGATTGCCCCGACCCGACCGCCGGCGTGCAGACCTTCGCCCGCCGCGAGGGCGACGAATGGGTCATCACCGGCAAGAAGCATTACACGACCAACGGCACCGGCTGGGACGGCAGGGGCGCCCACCTCTACAGCGTCGTATGCCGCACCGATCCGGCGCTGCCGCCGAGCGAGTCGCTTGCGGTGATCCTTGTCCCCGGCGACGCGGCGGGCATCGAGGTCGCGGGAATTCTCGACACCGTCGGCCACCGCGCGACGATTTCGCCCCGCATGCACTTCAACGAGGTGCGCGTGCCCGTGGGCAACATCCTCGGCAAGCCCGGCGACGGCGCCGAGATCGTCGAGACGGCGTTCTCCTGGACGGCGGCCCTGATCGGCGCGGCTTGCGTGGGCGTGATGCGCGCCGCCTTCGACGTCGCCTTCGCCTTCGCCAAGACCGACAAGCGGTCGGGCGTCGTTCCGGTGATCGAGCACCAGAACGTCGGCTATATGCTGGCGGATCTTAAGATGAAGATCGAGGCGGCCCGCTACCTGACCTGGAAGTCGTGCCACCAGTTCGACATCACCGAGACCCGAAGCCGGGAGCTCGCGATCATGACGAAGGTCTATTGTTCGGAACTGTGCGTGGAAGGGGTTTACGACGCGATGCGGCTGGTCGGCATCGACAGCTACACCGACATGTTCCCGCTCGCCGGGCTGATGCAGGACGCCATGTGCTTCCCGCTTTACGACGGCGGCAACATGGGCGTGCGCCGCAGGCAGCTCCACGCGATGTTCCGAGCGGAGGGCTACGACCCGATGGCCTCCGCCGAGGCCCGGGGCTAAACGGAGCAAGCTCCGGGCCGAGGATGGCCTAAAAGGCCATATTGCGAATATTGTAATTTCAATCATAATCTGTCTGGGGCTCGAGAGACGAGCGCCGGACGTTCGCTTCCAATCCGGCGAGGGGCGCGGGCCGGGGCAGCCTGCGCTCCTCGGCTGCCCTCAGGCGGCCTGGGCGTCCCGGATCATGCCGGTCTGCGGATGGCAGTTGACGTACTCGTAGGTCTGGTTCTTCCCGTCGAAGACCGAGACTTCGTGATACAGCCGAAGTTTCGACAGCTGCGTCGCGACACGGAAGAAGGTGACGAAGATCCGAAGGTGGGTCGGATGCGATTCAGCCCATCTTTCGAGCAGATCGAGCGAACGCCAATGGCCGATATTGAAGCTTTTCTCGAGCGGGTTGCCGTCGATATCGATGATCTGCACGTAGCGATTGCTGTAGCAGCCGACGCCCTGGCCGTTGTCGCGAAGGAAGTCCATGCCGGCGCGCAGCGTCGGCTCGATCTCCTCGAGATAGAGCTTGCGCTCATCGCCGTCGGCTTCCGCCCAGTCCTGCCCGGAGCGGATCAGGGCGATATTGTCGTGAGCCCGGATCACCACGCGTCCGCCGAGTTGCGGCTGTCCCGCCACGACGCCGAGCGCGCCGGAGGCCGCCATCCAGTCGGTCTGGGAGATCGGAAACCGGTCGCGCATGGAGCCCCAGTAACCGTGCTCCTCGATCTCGCCGCTCGCGCGGTCCATGATCGCGCCGACGCCGGGAAAGCGGTCCGTAAAGGCGTAAAGCGTCTCGAACTGCTCCGCGCGCGGCGACACGATCTCGCGGAAATAGCCGACGCCGTCGTTCAACCGGTCGTCCGACTCCCACCAGCCCTTCACCGGCTCGGAGGCGATCCAGCGCTCGAAGGCGGCCGGATCGCGCCAGTACGCCACCGCGATCAGGTTGTCGTAGCCTTGTGCGTCGACGTGATGCGTCAGGTCGTGGTGGCCCGGGCCGTCTTCGGCCGCGAAGCCGTCGACGATGTGGCGCAGCGCCGCAAGGGCCCTGGGCCGAGCGTCCGCGCCCAGGTGCTGCACGCCGAAATAGCCCATCACGACCTGCGTGAGGTCCTCGTCGGCGCGCGCCACCCACATCGGAAACGGCGGCCGGTAGTCGTCCGCCACGCGGCGCGACAGCGAGCGCGGACACTTCAGATGGGCGTCGATTGCGGATTCCATGGCGGTTCTCCTCGATGGCCGGTGCGCAGGAACGAAGCGTACGGTCGCAGAGCCCGTCCTGCGGGAGCGGGACGTCGCGCGGCCCCGCCGATCGACCGTCCGCTTGGCTTCGATCCTCCCCGGAGCGGGGGCGTGAGTATTTTTCAGGCTTGCGCAATTTTTGACCGAAGTTGCTCCGCCGGCCGCCAACGGCGTGCGAACTGATGGGGGCCGCCATGGCCATCGAATGTCACAGCGTCCGGAAGTATGCGACCGGGGAGCTCCTGGCGGTCGAGCATGCCGGCCCGCTGATGCGCGTGGAGACCTGGCGGCATGGGGCGGGCCGGCTGCCGGAGCTGACGCTGACCTCAACGGAGGTCGCCGTGATGCTGAGCGGCCGTTTGAGCGTCGAGCGCACCGGCGACGGGCGCCGGCAGCGCAGCCAGGGCGCGCCTGGCATGTTCTGGCTGTGCCCGGCCGGCGTGCACGAAACCGACATCGCGCTGTCGGCCACGATGCACGAGGTCGTCCACTTCTTCCTCCCGCCGAGCCTTCTCGGCGACACGGCGCTCGAGGAGTTCGGACTCGACGCCGGCCGGATCGAGCTCGACTACGCCGGCGGCGCCTTCGATCCGCTGCTCAACCAGATCGCCCTCCGCTTCCGCGAGATGCGGCGGTCCCCGGCGGGGCCCGCTGATCGGCTGCTCGCGGACGGGCTCAGGCTGACGCTAGCCTCCCATCTGCTCGCGGCCTATCTGACGAGACGCCTCGTCCCGCCGGCCGAGCGCCTGTCCCGCGAGCCGCTCGACGGCCGCCGCCTCCAGGCGGTCGCGGAATTGGTCGAGGCCCGCCTCAGCGAGGAGCTGACGCTGCGCGATCTGGCCGCCGCGGCGTGCCTCAGCCCGTTTCACTTCTCCCGCATGTTCCGGCGCTCGACCGGACAGACGCCGCATCAGTACGTGTTGGAGCGACGGATCGAGACCGCCAAGCGGAAGCTGGCCGCCGACGGCCAGTCCCTGGTGGAGGTCGCGCTGTCCACCGGCTTCGGCTCGCAATCGAGCTTCAACCGAGCCTTCCGCAAGGCGACGGGGCGAACGCCGGGTCAGTACAGGACGGCCGCCGAACGGCCGGAGCGCTGATCTCACGCCGCGCGCGGCCGCGGCCCCGCGCCGGAACGCTTCGGACGACCCTCGGCCCCTAGACTAGACCGTTCCGAAGACGAGGGCGTCCCGCCGTCACGCCGCCTGAAACGTCATCGAATAGATATTTGATTTTTCAAATATCTGACCTATGGTTCCTCTCCTGAGCCGAGCCCGCGCCCCGTGTCGCGCCGGGCCGGACGACGTCAACGGAGAGACTGAGATGTCGATTGGGCCCGAGTTGCCGACAACCCGGCAGGTCATTGAACTTGCCGCGGAAAACGGCTTTGTGCTGAGCGAGGCCGAGGCCCTTGAGTACCGCGCCATGCTTGCGGCCACGATCAACTCCTACCGCAAGCTGGACCACATCCCGGAACGAAAGCTCGCTGTCAAATACCCGCGCACGCCGGGATGGCGTCCGACCTCGGAGGACAATCCGCTCAACGCCTGGTACTGGCGCTGCGAGATCGAGGGCGCGAGCGGAGGGCCGCTCAAGGGCGAGCGCATCGCCATCAAGGACGTGGTGTGCGTGGCCGGCGTGCCGATGATGAACGGCTCGAAGGTGCTGGAGGGCTATGTCCCAGAGGTCGACGCGACGATCGTCACGCGCCTCCTCGACGCCGGCGCGACCATCGCCGGGAAGTCGGCCTGCGAGGACTTCTCCTTCTCCGCCGGCGGCATGACCTGCAGCACCGGTCCCGTGGGCAACCCGTGGAAGCCGACCCACAATCCCGGCGCCTCGTCGAACGGCAGCGCCGTCCTGATCAGCCTGGGCGCTGTCGATATGGCGATCGGAGGCGACCAGGGCGGCTCCATCCGCCTGCCGTCCTCCTGGTCGGGCTGCTACGGCCTGAAGCCGACCTACGGCCTCGTGCCCTACACCGGCTGCGCGATGATCGAGACCACCCTCGACCATGTCGGCCCGATGGCGAACAGCACCAAAGGCGTCGCCCGGCTGCTCTCGGTGATCGCCGGCTACGACGCCGATGATCCCCGTCAGCAGGGCCGCATCGTTCCGGGCTTCGACACGAACTACCTGCCCGCGCTCGAAAAAGGCGTGAAGGGCCTGAGGATCGCGGTGATGAAGGAGGGCTTCGGCCAGGACGGCAGCGAACTCGGGATCCTGTCCTCGGAGCCGGAGACCGACGACTGCGTGAGGTCCGCGCTCGACAAGTTGCGCGCGCTGGGCGCGATCGTCGAGGAGGTCTCGATCCCGATGCACCTCGACGCCTACCACATCTGGACCGCGATCGCGGTCGAAGGCTCCGCGGCCTTCATGCTGAAGGGCTGCGGCGTCGGCACCAACTGGTGGGGCTGGTACAACACCAGCCTCGGCGAGGCGCTCGCCCGGGGCATGAAGTCCCATGCGCACGATCTCGCGCCGACGGTCCGCAACGTCCTGCTACAAGGCGAGTACATGCGGAAGTTCTACAACAACCGCTACTACGGCAAGGCGCAGAACCAGCGGCATCTCATCAACGCCGCCTATGACGCGGTCCTGTCCGAGTACGACCTGATCGCCTGTCCGACGACGCCCTGCCGCGCGACCGAGATGGTCGGCCGCGACGCGTCGCCGATCGAGACTGTGGCGAACGCGCTTGGATGCCTGCGCAACACGGCGCCGACCGACGTCAGCGGCCATCCCGCCATGAGCGTTCCGTGCGGCGTGCGCGACGGGCTCCCCGTCGGCCTGATGCTGATCGGCAAGCACTTCGACGACGCCACGGTGATCGCGGCTTCGGCGGCCTTTGAGTCCCTCGGCGACTGGAAGACCTTTTGATCGCCGCGGGCCGCGGACGACGTCCGCGGCCCTCCCCTGCCCGCTTTCCCATCATGTTCTGGAACGAGGCGGCTGCCGCTATGATCACTCGTCGCATATTTACGACCGGCGCCGTCATAGCCGCCGCTCCCGCCCTGATCGGTCCGGCTCGCGCCGACGCCGAGATTCGGATGGGCGCCATCCTCGACCTGTCCGCGGCTTGGACATCTATCGCAAGCCGATGCACATGGCGATGGAGATGGCCGTCGAGGAAATCAACGCAAGCGGCGGGCTGAACGGCAAAGAGCTGACGTTGCTCACCTACGACGCAGTCGAACATGCAGCTCTAAGCGCAGCATGCGCAGAAGGCAGCTCTGTAGGACAAGGTCCATGTCCTCCACGGCGGCATCACGAGCGCGTCGCGGGAGGTCGACGGAGATCACGGTCGACAGGCTTTCCCACGGCCAGCGGCAATGGGTCGAGATAGCCGGCGTGCTCGCCGGAGAACCGGACTTCCGCCCGCCCGAAACGGCTTTGAGGCGTCACTCTGAAACGAAAGCGGTCATGCCCGGACGCATCCGGGCATGACCGCTCAAGGCATCGCCGTCGTTCGCCGCCTCAGCGCCGCGCCGGATCGACCGCGATCGGCTCGTACTTCGCGACGTGGTGATGGTGCGGCGGCGTGCTCAGGATGACCTGGGCGCGTTCGTCCAGTCCTTCCGGCGTAAGCTTCGCGCTGCGGGCGAGAACCACTTCGAGCGCCGTGACGAAATGCTCGTAGTAGCTCCATTCGTCCTGAGAATAGCCGGGATTGGCGGCTTCCCAGTTCTTGATCGCGTCCGTCAGCGCTTCCTGGAAGTCCGCCCACGCGAACTCGCCGGCGTCACAGGCGGCCACGGCGATCGCGAACGCCCGCAACTCCCACGGCTTGCTGAAGGGCGCCTGTCCGTCGCGGCGGCCGAGGGCCGCCGCGAGCTGGGGATCATCGACGCCGATCGCTTCCGCCGTGGCGGTCATGGCCGCGCCCCTCACTGTACGGTCGTGGCCGGCGTGATCGCCGGGCCGACGCCGATGAGCGAGTCGCGGGTCACAAGCTTGGCGAGCTCCGCCTCGCTCAACCCCTCGGATCCCGCGGGGCGCTTCGGCAGCACCCAGTAACGGATCTCGGAGTTCGAGTCCCAGACCTGAAGTTCGGTGGACGGCGGCACGTCGAACTTGAAGTCCTCGCGAAGCACCTGACGCGGCTCGCGGATGATCCGCGCGCGATACGGCATCGACTTGTACCAGTTCGGCGGCAGGCCGAGCACGGGCCAAGGATAGCAGGAGCACAGGGTGCACACGATGACGTGCTGGACATCGTCGCTGCAGTCGAGCGCCACCATGTGCTCGCCCTGCAGTCCGCCGACGCCGAGCTCTTTGCACGCCGCGGTGGCGTCCTTGAGCAGGCGCGCCTTGAATGCGGGATCGGCCCAGGCGCGGGCCACGACCTTGGCGCCGAGGTGCGGCCCGATCTCGTTCTCGTAGAGCTCGGCGAACTTGTCGACGCCGGCCTGGGACATCAGGCCCTTCTCGATCAGGATCGCCTCGATGGCCTTCACCCGTGCGGCGACTTCCTCCTCCGTCTTCGGAGTGTAGATCATGCTGACGCTAGTCATGGCGCGGGCTCCTTACTTGGACGCGTGGGAGATGTAGGGCTCCCAGAGATCGGTCACGACGACGCCGTTCGGCTCGCCGGCCTCGGCCCCGAAAAGCTCCTTATTTGTGAAGCGCACGGTGTAGAGGTGCTCGGAGGTCTCGGGCAGGCCGTTGCCGGTGGTGTCCGGATACACGTGCGGGCCGTGATACAGGACGATCTCGCCGGTGCGGCCGCGGACATAGCCCGCGCGGCGGGTGTGCGCCTTCGGAACGGATGCGTCGACGGTCACGACGTCGCCGACCTTGTACTTCGGCTCCGTATCGAGCGTGCGAGCCGTCGAGAAGCCGTTGTGGACCGCCCATTCGGCGAACTGGACCAGCGTCGGATCGTTATTCGTAGGCAGGGAGCCCTGCGGATAATTCAGATAATACAAGGTTCGGCGTTCGAGCTCTTCTTTGGTCCAGTAACCTTTCTTGGCGCCGATTATTTCGGTCGCGTGGACCCAATGCTCGTAATAGTAGGCCGTCAGGTAATGGATGGGATGCAGTTTTTCGAGGTGGCAGCGAAACTCGTCGAGGCCGAACATGCCGGCGCGCGCCGCGAAGGGAAAGAAGGCCCATGCCGCCTTTTCCCATTCCGCGTGATAGTTCGGCTCCCAGCCAGTCGGAAAGACCGGCCCAAATCCGTCCATGCCTCCAAGATCGTGAATGCCATTCATGCTGATCTCCCTGTTCTAAACAACGCCTTCGCGTTTTCGATGGCGCGATGAAGGCTAATCTCGACGGGCCCTCGCCGCGCCGTGAGCGATCGCCGCCTCATAGAAAGCCGCGCCTACCGGATCGATGGGCTCAATCTGATCGCCCCGGCCATTCATCCGCTCCTTCAATAGTCGTATTTCAAAGGATATTAGCGAATTTTGGCTGAGTTTCAAAGGAAATCTTCAGGCGGACGCCATCCCGATGGCGCCGCCCCGGGTTACGCGCCGGAGCGGTCCGCAGGAACGTCAAAAAACCGTGGAAGAGCTTGCGCCGCTGATTGGTTTGAACGCCCGAGTGGGTCGATCCTCCGCTTCACCCACCACGCAAGCGGCGCTGGCGGGGTCCCGGGCCGCCGCTGGCGGGCAGCACTGTCGAACAGCTCAGACTTCTGCGCGGGCCTCGAGTAAGCCATGGACCTCTTTCATGGCGTCGAGGCGCACGCGCTACTCGAGCGTGCGCGCTATAGACCCTACACAAATGGCTGCCGACCGAATGGCTATCGCGGGGCGCGGTGCGGGGCTTGAGCCGGTCCGCGAACGCCTGTTGTGTCAGCCCGGCCGCCTTCCGTCGCTCGATGAGAAGCGTGGAGGCTGGATCACAACGAGAGCCGGCCGCCATGTCCCTGGGCTGGACAACGCCCAACGAATTCGCTTCATTCGCGGGGGTTAACCCGGCTAATAGCCCAGAGCCATTCAAACCGAACGCAAATCCGAGGATCCCTCATTCCCGCCAGACTGCCAAGGCCTGACGGAGGGCTTTTCGATGAGGCATCGCTTGCTCATGGTCTGTGCGCAGCGGCCGAGGCAACCCGTATTTCCGGGTGATTTCGGGCCCGTCGAGATCGAAAGCCGCCGCCCGGTGCGGCTGTCCGGATCTCTCCCCAAGTCTGATCGCGTCTGGTGCGGACCCGATGCGCTCACACGACGGAGCGCCGACGCGCTGGGCGTTACAGCCGAAGTTAAGACTGAGCTCGCTGAAGTCGATTTCGGCTCGTGGCGCGGGCGAAGTATTGAGGACGTCGCCAAATCCGACCCTGACGGCTTTCGTGCATGGCTTTCCGATCCCTCCGTGGCCACGCACGGAGGGGAGTCAACAAAAGCTTTGATCGATCGTGTCGAGGGATGGCTCGCGGATTGCGGGCGCTTGTCCGGACGCACGGTCGCGATCGCTCCCGCCTCGGTTGTGAAAGCCTGCCTGCTTTTGGCGCTGAAGGCTCCCTCTACCTCCTTCTCGCTCATCGATCTGGAGCCTCTGTCCCGCGTGACTCTTGTCAGCGATGGTCGCCGCTGGGTTTTTCGGACACCGAGCGAGGTAAATATGCCGGAGAGCTCGTCCGATACGTTTTCATGACCGCGCCAATCGCCGATGCGGATCATGACGGAGGGGGCGTAGAGGAAGGCGTGAACTGATGCGAGCGTCGCCACGGGATCCTCAGCCTTCCGATGATCCATGCGACGAAGCGCTCTACGAGCCAATGCCGCGGGTGAACCGTGAAGTCGGCTTGGTCGGGGCGGTTTGAGGGCGGTTTCGGCTGGCGTGCTAATTGCTTCGCAATGGGGCCGTTCGGATATCGAGATCGTGTTTCACTGGATCGCCCTTGATTTGGGCGCCCTACCTGTCCCGCGCCTCGGGAGGTGAAGATGAAAAGCCGGCGTCACTCTCGGCATGAACCCTGGCGCATCGGGGTCCTGTTCTCGCAGACGAACACGACCTCCGAAGTGGAGCGGACGCAGCTCTGTGGAACGTTGCTTGCGCTCGATGAAATCAACGCCGCTGGCGGCGTCAATGGTCGGGAGATTGTCCCGGTCATCTACGAGCCGGGCTCCTCAAGCGCATCCTACGTCTATCTGGCGAAGAGGCTGATACTAGAGGAGGGCGTGACCTCGATTTTCGGCTGCTACACTTCCGCGAGCCGCAAGGCGATTCTCCCGATGCTCGAGCGCTTCAATGGGCTGCTCTGGTATCCGACGCCTTATGAGGGGTTCGAGGAGTCGCCGAACATGATCTACACCGGCGCCGCGCCGAACCAGACCATCACGCAACTCTGCTCCTACCTGCTGCACACCTATGGAACGCGCTTTTTCCTGATCGGCTCCGACTACGTCTATCCCCGTCGCACCAATCTGTTCATGAAGGAGTATCTTCAGTCCCACGGCGGCGAGGTGGTCGGCGAGCGGTATCTGGACATCCAGGCGCCGCGCTTGGCGTATCTGCCGATTCTGCGGGCAGCCAAGGAGGTTGGCGTGGACGTCATTTTCTCGACCGTGGTCGGGGACGGCACGAGCCATCTCTATCAGACATACGCGGATTTGGGCCTTGATCCGACGCGCACGCCGATCGCGAGCCTGACCACGACCGAGGCCGAAATCCACGCCATGGGGTGCGAGGTGGCCGCCGCCCACATCACAAGCGCCTGCTACTTCGAGAGCCTTGGCAATGAGGCCAACGCCGCGTTCGTTTCACGCTTCAAGAAGAGGTTCGGCGATCACGTCACGCCGAATGTTTGCGCTGAGACTGCCTATTTTCAGATCTTTCTGTTCGCGCAGGCGCTCGCCCAGGCCGATTCAATGGATACTGACGAACTGCGCCCACACGTGCTGGGCTCCTGCTGCGAGGCTCCCCAGGGGCGTGTCAGCATCAGCGCCTCGGGTCACGCCGATCTTCTGCCGCGCATCGGCCGTGCGAACCACGCCGGGGGATTCGATATCATGGTCGACTCCGACGCGCCGGTCGCGGCCGATCCGTTCTTCATATGCGGGCCTGTCACGGGCTGAGGCCGATCCTTCCGCCCTGTGTCCGGCATTCAGGAGCAGCCATGTCCCAAGATCGTCAGTCGAGCGATGGCGCCGAGGCCGGATCGCTCCAAAGGCTCCGCGGACTTCGGGTGGTCGTCGAAAGCGAGATTGACGATCAACGCGATTTTCTGATGCGCGAGTTGGGCAAGCTGCGGACCGAGCCGCATCTTTACACGCGACGTGGCGACGCCGTGCCGGCCGACGCCGAGATCGTCGTCTGCGATTACGCGCCCGGCCTTGATCGGCGGTTGCCCTGGATGACTGGCGAACCCACCGCGGCGCTGATCGTTATGGTGCCGCGGCACGAAGAGTTTTCGTCGTCTATGCTCGAAGCGGCGACGCCCGACGCGGTGTTGGCGCGGCCCTTCACGGCGAACGCCATCAAGGCGGCGCTTGTCATGGGTTACAGCCAGTTCCGTTACGAGCGCAGGCTCCAGAGCAAGGCGGCGAGGCTCGAGGAGAACCTCCGGGCCGTTCGGGCGATTGAACGCGCCAAGGCGATCGTCATGACGGCGCGCTCGTTGAGCGGAGACGAGGCCTACCAATACATCCGCACCCAGGCGATGGAGCGGCGGACAACCGTTGGCCAGTTGGCCGAGGCGCTCGTATCCTCCTACGATCTTCTCGGTAGACTGCCGGCCGCCTGACGCCAAAAATGGCAACGGGTCAGGTGGCCCGCGCCCTTTCGGCTCTAGGGTCTCAGCGTCCGTCCGATAAGGCCTCAAGGCTTAATTTGGCGTCGCTCCAGGCTTGTTCAGCAGCCCATAACCGCCGCGTTTCGTCGAATCTGGCGCCGTCGCCTCATGACGCGCCGAACGCCGAGGCGGGAGGCGTCCGAGCTGACGATGCGCTTTGCGCGCACCCTGTTTGAGGGCTGTTCTCAGGTTGGTTTTCGGCAACGTCGGGAGGCGCGTCTCGCTGGACGCCCGGCGTTGACGAAGATGGCCGACGATGTTGGCGGCCCGTCCGGATCCGAGCACGATGTCGGCGCCGATCGGATAAGTCCCACGGTAATCGCTTGTCTCCAAAATATTCAAGCGCGGACGGCTCGGGCAGGCCAGTAAAAATCCACTATGGCCAAGCAGGCGCCCCATGCCCGCGGCCGCCTTCAAAAAATTCCCGTCCGCCCGCTTGACAGGCTGAGACAGGGTGTGCCCATATTTCGTGCCAGCAACATCGCTGCTTCAAAAACCGGCGCCAGAGCCCCATCGCACCCCTGTCCAGGACAGGCTTGCGTGGGGCTTTTTTGTTTTTTCTCAGGGTCTTGGAGATCTTTATGTCTTCGTTCGCCATCAATGGTCATGCCACGCTAGATCCCGCCAATGGAGCCGTCATTCCGCTGTCCCAGGTTTTGCCATGGGCGATTTTCGGCGTCCTTCTCGCGGTGACGGCTATCTACTTCGTCGGCGTCGAAGAAGGCGCGACCTCGCTGATCTCCGGCGGATATGTTCACGAATACGTGCACGACGCCCGTCATCTTCTTGGATTTCCTTGCCACTAAAGGGGGCGGCTATGGTCGGGCGGCTGCTTCTTAAGGGAATGCTGGCGGGGCTAATCGCCGGACTGCTGACGTTCTGCGTCGCGAAAATCTATGGCGAGCCATGGGTGGAGCGGGCGATCGCTTATGAGGAGCAGCAGGCGGTGGCCGAGAGCGCTTCTGCCGGCGCAGACGAGGCGGAAGTCGAGATCGTCAGCCGTGAGACGCAGGCTGGGATCGGCCTGCTGACGGGCGTGCTGGTCTACGGCGCCGCGGTAGGAGGGCTGTTCGCGCTCGCTTTCGCGGTCGCCAACGGGCGGCTCGGCGCTCTTGATCCGCAAGGCCTATCCTTGCTGCTCGCGGCCGCGGCCTTCGTCGCCCTGGTGGCCGTGCCGATGCTGAAATATCCGCCGAACCCGCCGGCGGTGGGCAGCGGCGACACCATTGGCGCGCGCACGGAGCTCTATTTCATCGCAGTTGGCATATCGCTTCTCGCGGCGACCGCCGCGCTCATGATCGCGGAGCGGCTGCGGGCGGGGCTGGGCGGATGGAGCGCGGCGTTCGCAGGAAGCGCTGTCTTTCTCGCGGCGACGGGTCTCCTGCTTCTGGGTCTGCCCGCGGTGAACGAGATCCCGGAGAACTATTCGGCCGAAACCGTGTGGAACTTCAGGGTCGCGTCCTTCGCGGGCCTCGCCGTGTTCTGGTGCGCGCTCGGCGTCGTCTTCGGGCTGCTGGCGAGCCATCGGGCGCCGCGGATCGCAGCCGCGCCCGACCTGACCCGCGCGGCTTGAGCGAGGGGAGGCCACGATGACGGCCCGCGACCTTCTGCTCGACCGGCGAGTGAGACGGCGCTGCGCGGTTCTCGCGATCGCCGCAGGCGGCCTCGCCGTCTCGACTGGCCCGGGGGGCGCTCATTCCGGGGGCGCGGCCCCAGAAAGCGCCGCGCGCGGCCTCGAGATACCGGCGGTGACGCATGGAGAGATGGCGACGCTCGCCGCTTTCCGTCCGCGGATCGTCGTGCTCGCGAACCGCGTCGTCGCGACCGACGAGCGATTTCGGCGGCTGAAGAACCACGGCGCGCTGCAGTACGCCTATTGCCTCTGGGGGCTCGTCCCCGGAGCCATCTCCAACGAGGACAGTCCGTTCAACGGCTGCTCCCATGCCTATCTGGCCTCGGCCTGGTCGCTCCTCCGGCACATGGAGACGATGCCGCAGGTGAAGGAAGATGCGCTGCGTCTCGCGAGCGATATCGAAGCCGGGTGGGCGCGGACGCCGGAGACGCTCTGCGTCGCGAGCGCCGAGGTCTTCCATACCGCCGCCATCGTTAAGCCTGCCTGGGCGCAGGCGGGGTGGGCCTGGGGGGGCGCTGGCGCCTCTGCGATCCTGATGTTGGCCGCAGGTTTCTTCACGGCGCGCGCAGCCGGCGCGCGGATGGGGACGTGACGCCGGGCAAAGCGGAGCCTGGCCGGCGCCTCCGGCGGTAAGGGGCGAAAACGGGTCGGACGCCCTCGCTGGATGGGCGGACGGTGACGCGCGTGACCACGTAAACCAAGGTGACCCATGACTTCTCTCGAAGAGAAGCTCAAGCAACGGAAACTCGGCGCGCTGAAGCGCGGCGTGCACCGTCTCGGAGGCGAGGCCGGACTGGCGTTCAACGTCCATCTGGTGGGCGTCGGCAAGGCCGGCGCGGACGTCGTCGCCGGCGCGCTGCGCGCGCTTCCCCGCGAAGGCCTGCCAATGTCCGCGCTGGTGGTCGATGTCGGAGACGGCGACCTCGCCCCCGTGCGCGAGGCCGCGGCCGCGTTGCCGGCGGGGCGCGCCGACGTCCAGACCCTTGCGCTCGCAGAGCTCGGCGCGGCCGAACTCGCGTCGACGTTCGAGAACTATGGAAGGTTTCTGAAGCTCGAATACCCGATGTTCCCCTGGGCGCTCGACGGGCAGGGCTGGCTCCCGGCCGGCAAGCCTCTTTCCGAAGGCGGCTCGCTCCGCCGCGCCTACGCCAAGGCGCTCTATGGCCGCGCCTATTATGACGGCGACCGTCCGGCCGCGGAGGCGATCCGGCGGTTCGGCCGCGCCATCAGCGATGAGCCCGCTCAGTCGATCGTCTGCGTCGTCTTCGGAATGGGAGGCGCCGGCGGCGGGATCGTGGTCGATCTCGCCCGCCATCTCGTCAATGTGGCGCTGGCTCGGCAGGCGCTTGTCATCGGCCTCGGCGTTATGCCGTGCGACGGCGATGCTCCCCGGAGCTCGGGAGGGGCGCTCTACGCGGCGCTGAACGAGTTCGACTGCCTTGGCGATGAAGGCAAGAACCATGGCGTGGTCCGGACCTGCGGCGAGCTGTTCCGCAATCCCTTCACCGCCGGTCTTCTGCTTGCGCCGCAGCAGGGCGTCTGGGCGGCGACCGGCGATCTCTCCGCCACGCATGCGAAGGTGGACGCGGAGCTCGTCGCGCTGCTCACCGGCCGCGGCGGCGCCAACCTAATGGAGGCGCTGCGGATGCTGAACTGGGTGGCCGCGCCCTCCACCCAGCATTCCGCCGCCCGCACTCCGTGGGGCGACAAGTGGATCCACCTGCTCGGCTTCGCCGATCTCGCGGCGCCGGGCGTCTCCGGGAAGGGGCTGCGCCGAAGCCTCGGCGTGCTCGACGCCTATCGGCCGGAATTCGTGGAGATCCGAGTCCCGTCGGCGAGCCTCGACGCGGCCGAGACGGTGGCGGCGGCGATCACCGAGGCCTTCGCGCCGGAGACGCCGCCGCAGAGCGTGGGGGAAGGCGTCGGTTCCGCGCAGTTCGTTCTGCCCTCCTTGCGCAAGACCGATCTCGCCGCCTTCGGTCCCGCTCGCGCGGCCTATGAGGCGGAGAACGCGGACGACCGACTGCTCGATCATGCGCTGCTGCTCGAGCAGGGGATCGTGCTCAGCGAACCTTCGCAGCGAATGCCCGGCATGACGGGCGCGGCCCTGCGCGGCGGCGCGGGCTGGATCGCCGTGGCGATGGAGGCGCTCGCCGGCGGCGAGAGCCTCCAGGCGGCGAGCTGACCCCCGGTCCGGTGCAGGAGACGACAGATGCCGCTGAACTGGCAAGACGTGAAGGTGAAGTATGGCGGCGGCGCAAAGGTGCCGACGATCACCGGCGGCAAGTTCGTGACGATCTCCGACGTCTCGGACGAGGCCATCCACATCTGGACGCCGATCTGGACCGCCGAGCTGGCGCGGGCGGATTTGGAGAAGGGCGTCGCCCTCATCGAGGAGGGCGTAATCTCGACCGATCCGGGTCTCTTCGTCGAAGACTACATGCTCTACGTCACCCGCAATCGGGCGACGTCCACCGCGCACATCTTGCGAGATCTTGGCTATCTCGACCTCACCGAGACGTTTTCGGTGCGGTGCTGAGGAGCTGCGACGATTCCGAAAACCGTTTCGGGAAACGAACGAAGCAACATTGTCTTGGAGGTTACTGTGACAGCATCCCTGTATCATAGCTCGACCGGCACGCAGGCTCCGCACTGCATGCATGTCGTCGGCGTGGGCCGCACCGGCGCGGCCTATGTCGAGGCGCTGTTGCGCACCGGCGAGATCGAGGACCATCTCGCCGATCCGCGCGCCACCTTCGCGGCGCTCGTCATCGATATCGGCGAGCAGGACATGGGTCTCGCCCAGGACTACGCGTCCGCCTTCGTGAAGCGGCTGGAATCTCGCGGCATCCCCACCGACCGCTTCTCGTTCCAGTCAGTAGCGCTTCCCGTGCCGTCGAAGGAGGAATTTTTCGAGGGTATGAATCGGACCCGGGAGTTCCTGAAGCTCGAGTATCCACGTTACTACTGGAATCCGAACTTCGAATCCTACGTTCCGAAGTCCTATGTCATGCCGAAGGCCGGTGAGCATTTCCCGCGCGCCGTCGCCAAGGGCATTTACGCCAACGCCTATTACGCCGGCGACCGGCCGATCGACGCCGCGCTCAGGACCTTCACGGCCCAGATCGAGAAGGCGGGGCTGCCTTCGATGGTGACGGTCTGCTTCAGCCTCGCGGGCGGCACCGGCAGCGGCATGGTGGTCGATCTGGCCCGCCACCTCTCCAATGTGAAGCTCGGCCGACGCATCCCGGTCATCGGTGTCGGCCAGTTGCCGCACACCGGCGACCCCGACACCTATCGCGATGCGCCCCAGCTCTACACGGCCTTGAATGAGATCGACTGCATGATCGACGACGACAAGAACGCCGGCGTCATCACCGTCTGGGGCGATCTCTACCGCAACCCTTTCACCGGGGGCTTCTTCGTCGTCAATCCCGAGCAGAGCTGGCAGCGCCTGACCGCCTACACCACAACCGGCGAGCCGGATGTGCGCCAGTTCTTCAAGGAGACGGTGACCAATCGCTTCGTGGCAGATTCCTTCATGCGCTTCGTCGTCTCGGACAACGGACGCAACCTGTTCCGCGTTATGCGGCCGGCCGGGATGACGGGCGCGCCGCACGAGACCGTGCCGTCCAAGTCGCGCAGTTGGACGTTGTTCGACGTCGCGAAGCTCACCCATCCGGGCGTGCAAGTGCTGCCAGGCGAGGCGCCGTCGAAGTGGGAGGCTGTCGTCGAACAATGGACGCACTTCATCCCGAAGTTCGACGGACTGAAGGAGGGGTTCAAGACCGACTTCGCGGAAGTCCTGATCTACGGCTCGCGCAACATGGACATGGGAAAAATCGCCGCCGATTTCCGCGGGATGATGGGCAAGGAATATCTGCTCGACGACGAGTCGACGCTGCAGGTCTCCACGCATGAGTTCTTCGACGCGTTGACCTCCTACGCCAACGTCATCCTTGCGGGCGTGGCCAAGACCGACCTCGAGGCGTTCTGGGCGAGCCAGAAGACTTATGAGACGCTGAGCTGGGAAGAGAAGCTGAACGAGCACGCCTGGCTGATCGACATCGGGCCGATGCTGTCGGAGCCGGCGATCCGGTTCGAGGGCATGGCCGGCGAGTGCATCTGGGGCTGCGCCTGCTGGGTGGTCGTTCCTTACGACGAGCTTCGTGGTGACAAGCTGCCGCCGCCGAACCGCAAGGTGATCCTCGAAGAAGGCATCGCGGCGATGACGAAGACGGTCGTGTCGACGCCGGGCGGCGCCGCTGAAAAGAAGAAGGCGAACAAGAAAGACGTGGGCGAACTCGTCAACGCCTGACGTCCGTCGGCGGGGCCGGCGTCCGGCCCCGCCGCCTGATACGCTAATGCGCCGAGCAGTGGTCCTGTCGCGGCGCTCGTTCATTGCAGGGAGTGAAGTCATGTCCGCAGGAGCGCAGCATGAGGATGGTCGGGACCGGATTCCTGCCACCGTGATCACAGGCTTCCTGGGGTCGGGGAAGACGACGCTGATCAACAACATCCTTCATGCCCAGCACGGAAAGAACATCGCCGTCATCGTCAACGAATTCGGCGAGATCAGCATCGATGGTCAGCTCGTAGTCAAGGACGAGCAGGCGGAGCTTGTCGAGTTCAACAACGGCTGTCTGTGCTGCACGGTGCGGGGCGATCTGATCGAGACCCTCGACAGGCTGCGGACCCGCAAGGGCGATCTCGACGGCATCCTGATCGAGACCACCGGGCTAGCCGATCCGGCGCCGGTGGCGTCCACCTTTTTTGTAGCCGACGCCGTTAAGGACAGCATCCGCCTCGACGCCTTCGTGACCATGGTCGACGCGGTCAATCTTGAGATGAACCTCGAGCAGAGCGGGGAGGCGGTCGAGCAGGTCGCCTTCAGCGACGTCATCCTGATCAACAAGACCGATCTCGCCTCCCCCGAACAGGTCAAAGCCGCGGAGACCCGCGTGCGTGCGCTCAATCCGCTCGCGAAGATTCACCACACGGCGAACGCCGAGATCGACATCGCCAAGGTGATCGGCGTCGGCGCCTTCGACCTCGTGCAGAAGCTCGAGGTCGACCCGGAATTCCTCAACGAGCATGAGCATGAGCACGACCGGGCCGTGGGCTCGTTCATCCTCGAGGAAAGCCGGCCGATCGACGTCAACCGCTTCTCGCTGTGGCTGAACGAGCTCGCCCAGACGCGTGGCGAGGACCTCTATCGCACCAAGGGCGTGTTCAACGCGCGCGGCTTCCGGGAGCGCATTGTGTTCCAGAGCGTCAGGATGCTGACCACGATGCGGCCGGACCGGCTCTGGGAGGAAGATGAGGCCCGCCTGTCGCAATTCGTCGTCATCGGGAAGAATCTCGACCGCGCGGAATTCGCCGAGGGCTTCGCGCGCTGCGCGGTCGGCTGAAATGGCCAGGAGCGAGCATGCGTCCGATCCGGCGGGGGACGCCGATCCGGTCTACCGGGTCCATGTCTTCTGCTGCGTGAACGAGCGCCCGGAGTCGCACTGGCGCGGCTCATGCGGAGGAAAGGGCGCCCGGCGACTCTGCGACTACATGTGTCGGCTCGGAATGGCGCTCGGCGTGAAGCGCATCCGGGTCAACCACGCGGGCTGCCTCAACGTCTGCGAACACGGGCCGGTCATGGTGATCTATCCCGAAGGCTCCTGGTACCGGTTCGAGACCGAACAGGATGTCGCCGAGATCCTCAAAAGCCACGTCATGGGAGGGCGCCGAGTTGAACGGCTCGCGCTCTCCATCGACCCGGCGACGATCCATGAGTGACGGCGCGAACCAGAGCCGTCGGCGACTGCCCGGCGTCGGAGCCTACGGTTCGATTTAACGGTCGAGCTTTGAAGAGAGTTTGGGTCTCGTCGCAGTGACGAAGGAACGGAGATGAGACCCAAACCCTTGAGCCCGAAACCGCCTGCGGAGCAGGTGGTGACACGCCTGAAATGATCGCGAAGCGCTACGGACGGTTTCGCCGCAGGACAAAGCGGCGAAAACACCGAGTATTTCTGGACGTTGGGGGCCCCCAAGCAGGGTGAGAGCTTCGAAGGGACCTAACTTCTGAGAGCGCCCACGCGGTGAAGGTCCGTTCCAGTCGAAGCGAGTGGCGCCTCCAAGCCTGCTCCTGGCGCGCGCGGGCACGACCATTAAATCGGCCACTGACATACGACTCCTATCCGTTTTTGGGACGATCGCTGCGGTCCGGAAGAGGATGGGTCTCGTAGGCGGCGGGCCGGCTGCAGAGTCTCTGTCGTCGCACGCGACGCTTCGCCGCGAACTCCGCCTCAATCCGGTCCAAGGCGCAAGTGGACCGACGCCTCGCCTCAGCCGGCTCCTTCGTGTGAAGGCTCTCCCACTTCTCCGTCTTGGGCGTCCCCTTGAATGTCCTCAGGTGCGGCAGGAGATCGGCGGGGACCGACACGCGAACGTAGCAGACGCCGCCGTGGCGGACCCCTGCCGGTTACCTGCAGACCTCAATGGTGCGCGTCCGCCGGACGCCGCGGCTGTCGCGAAACCGCTGCCGCTCAAGCCGGCAGCTCTCGCGGGACGACTCCGCCATCGCGGCTCCGGCGGCAAGCCCGAGGATGCCGACGCCGACGATCGCCGCAGCCGTGCGGCCGCCGTCATGATGATGGCCGTAATAGCCATGGCGCCGGTGTCGCCAGTGATCCGCCTGCGCCGTCACGGGAGCAAACGTGAGGCCGATGAGCGTGGCGGAGAGCGCGGCGGCGGAGACGCGGAAGCTGAGCGACATCATAGGGTACCCCTGGGTAATGAGCCAGGCTTCTTAATAACCGAAGGATGAGCTGGATCAAGGTTAGCCGGCGCAAGGTCCTTAAGTGATGGTTGATGAGGGAGCGTCGATCCTTGACGGAACGGCGCTTTGAAGAGCGCCGATCTTAGCCGCGAGCCATGCATGGCGCCCCGCCCTTTCGGCCGAGTGACCGTCCGCGGCGGCCCCTTGGCGGCGACGAGCCGAGGGTCGCCGATGCGCTCCAGCAGGTCTTGGAACGCCGGGTGGGCGCTGATGGCGGAGCGGCCGCGGACCGCCCATGCCGTCGACGGCAAGCAGGTCGACCCGGCCTGAACGATCGTCTGCAGCGGGAGCTGGCCGCAGTTGTCGAGCTGCAGTTCCGCCGCGACGTTCACGAGGCCGGCCCGCCTTCAGCACAGAGATGGCCGCGCGGGTGGTGGAGCGGTCCGCCTGCACGGGGCCCGGCCGCAGCGCAACCCCCGCCAACGCCGCCGCGGCCCAGAGGGCCGGCGCCAACGTCCGCCCGCCCGTCAGAACGACACCTTCACGCCGCCATAGGCCGCCCGGCCGGGCGTGTTGTAGGTGAAGACCTCCTCGTACTGCTTGTCGAAGAGGTTCTCGATCCGTCCGTAGACCTCGGCGTTCTCGGTCACCTTGTAGGAGGCGGCCATGTTGACGAGCGTGTAGGCCTTCAGCGAGACGGGCGCCCGCTCGAATGTCTCGGCGTCAAACCGGTTGTCCTTCTGCCGGCCGTTGTAGACGACGCCAAGATTGGCGTTCGCGCGGCCGTCGAGGAACACGTAGTTGACGTTCACGCTGCCGATGTGGCGCGGCCTGCGGACCAGCGTGTCGCCGTTGGGATCCTCGCCGTCTGTGAACGTGTAAGCGGCGCGGACGCTGACATCCGCGAAAGGCCTCACCGTCAGGCCGAGTTCGACGCCGTCGATTTTGGATTTGCCCGCGAGGTTGACCGGCTGACCCGCGCCTTTCGCCGGGACGAACTCACTGGAGATCAAGTCCTTCACGCGTTGCTGGAAATAGGTCGCGTCGAGGACCACGCGGTCGTTCCAGAACGGCTGGTCGAAGCCGACGTCCCAGCCCTGCGCCCTCTCCGGCGTGAGGTTCTCGTTCGAGACGAAGTTGTCGGCGAAGCCGAACAGCTCGAAGGTCGTCGGGTTCTTCAGGCCCGTGCCGTAGGAGGCCCGGATCTTGGTCTTCGAGCGCTGGAAGGTGTAGGCGCTCGCCAGACGAGAGGTCGTGTCGTCCTCGAACCGGTCGTTGAAGTCGTGTCGGATGCTGCCAGTCACGAACAGGCTGTCGAACAGGCCGAGCTGGTACTGTCCGACGAGACCCGCGTTGTCGATGTGCTGCTTGACGGTGGGCGCGCGCTGAGACGGAAACTGCGTGAAACTGTCTACGGCGTCGCGCGTGTGATCGGCGCCGAAGGTCACCACGTGGCTCGCCGGCAGCCCTGCTTCGGTCGCGAAGCGGTAGTTCGTCTGGTAGTCGAACCGCGTCATCTCGCCGACGGTCGCGAAGGTCTTCGCACCGTCGCCGTCGAAGCTGCGGCGGTCGGAGTTGGTGTAGCTCAGCCCCGCGACATGGCCCCAGGCGCCGTCGAGCAGCGTCGCCGTCATCTGCGCGCGGCCGTAGAACTGCTTGCCCTTTTCGGTGTCGCGAGTGTCGACGGAGGCCGCAAAGGGCGATCCGTCGGAGGCGGCTCCGAAGCCGTCGCGATCGGCCTTGAAGTCGGTGTAGCGGGCGACGCCGGTGAACTCGAGGAGCTCATTTGGCCGAACCGAGACCTTGGCGAGGCCTGTTCCGCTTTGGTAGCCGTCGCGGTCGAGCGAGGAGGTCGGCGCGAAGGCGTCGAAGCGTTTGGCGGTCGAGATCCCGCTCGTGCGATAGCCCTGGCCGGCGATGAGATAGTCATAGGCTTGCGTTCCGCCGGACACGGAGGCCGTGCCGGTGAGGGCGCCGAACGAACCGCCCTCGATGTTCGCCCGGAAGCGCGTCGGTCCCGGCTCGCCCTTGCGGGTCGTGATGTTGATCACGCCGCCGACCGCGTCGGAGCCGTAGAGCGCGCTCTGTGGACCCCGCAGCACGTCGACGCGCTCGACTTCGAGATTGAGCAGGTTGGCGAAGTCGAACTCCGCGCTCGTGCCCGGATCGTTCATCCGGATCCCGTCGACGATGACGAGCGTCTGGTTGCCCTCCGATCCGCGGATGCGGACCTGGGTCAGGGCGCCGAGCGGACCGGTGCGGTTGACGGCGACGCCGGGGAGTTCGCGCAGGACGTCGGAGACGACGCGGATCTGGCGGCGCTTCAGTTCCTCGCCGGAGATCGAGGAGACCGCGCTGCCGATCGCGGCGGCCGGGCCCTCGACCCGGTTCGCGGTGACCGAGATCTCTTCGAGCGCGGTGGAGTCGTCGGCGGGCGCCTGCTGGGCGGCCGCTGAGGCGGCGAGGACGGAGGAAACGGCGAGGACGGCGGCCGCGTGGGCGCGCCGTGGGCGGGACAACAGGTTGGACATGGAGACCCCGAGCGGGACGAGTGGCACGTCACCGCGAACTCGAGGTCTTGCCGCAAACGCACGTCACGTGCGCCGACGGTTCGCCCACCATCGGTGCACCCCGCCCGACGCGTTCGCGTGTGACCACACGACTGACGGCAGGTCTCCTGGCTCACGGGTCGCCGCGCTGGTCGTCGCCTTCCCGGGACCGAAGGCCCAGTGGCTGAGTGACGAAGCGCTCGCCGTTTACAGTAGCGGGGGCTGCCGCGGCATGAGGTCGTTAGACCCGCACCGCGTTCCCTTTTGATCCCCGAGGGGAACCGTCGCGGCGGACGCTATGGCGGACATGTCGCGGCTGTCAATTGGCGCTGCGGCCGACTCGGGACCTCAGCTCCCGCCCATCAACAGGAGCGACGCCGGTCAGGACCGCCCCGGCGCCAGCCGGCTCGCGCGAAGCTGGCCGTCGCTCTCGAGCAGGCCGTGGACGGTCGCTGCGATGTGCGCCTCGATGCGCTTCAGGTCGCGCGTGATGTCGAGCTGCAGCGCGCTGGTCTCGATCTGGTCGGCGCGGCCCGACCGCATCTCGGCGAAATGGCGTTCGGTGGCCTCGCGCTCCAGTTCGCGGAACTGCTCCTTCTCTGCGACCAGCCGCCGGGCGGCCTGGTGGTCGCCCGACATGAACACCGCGACCGCGAGGCGCAGGTGCTCGCACAGCCGCGCGTGCATGGCGTCGATGCGCTGGATCGCGGCCGGCGGCAGCAGGCGTTTGTCGCGGATGCGCTGCGCCGCCATCTCCATCAGGTTCTTGTCGACGATGTCGCCGATGTGCTCGAGGTTGATCGCGAGAGCGAGCGTGGCGAAGACCCTTTGGGTCTCCTTGTCGCTCAGCCGGTCGTGGTCGATCGCCCCGATGTAGAGCTGGATCTTGTCGTAGAGCGTGTCGAGCACGTCGTCGGTGCGGCTGACGTTGAGCACGCGGCCGATGTCGTCATGGGCGAAGGCGCCCTGCGAGCCCTTCAGCATGCCCTCCACCACGTCCGCCATATGCAGCACCTCGCGCGCGGCGTTGGCGAGCGCGACCGAGGGCGTCGAAAGCGCGGCCTCGTCGAGGTACAGCGGCGTGGCGGGATCGCCTTCCGTCGGCCGGTCGGGCAGCGCGCGCTTGAGAAGCGCCGCGAGCTGCGGCAGCAGGCCGATGAACAGCGCGGCGGTGGCGAGGTTGAAGGCGAGATGGCCAAGCGCCGCGAGCCGCGCCGGATCGGCGTCGACGACGGACAGCGCTTGTGCGATCGGGCCCAGGAACGGCAGCGCCAGCGCGCAGCCGACGAGGCGGTTGGCGAGATTGCCGAGCGGCGCCCGAAGCTTCGCGGGCGCGCCGCCCATGGCGTCGATCAGCGGGTTGAGCGCGCTGCCGAGGTTGCAGCCGAGCACCATGGCGAGCGCCGCCTCGGTCGAGATCACGCCCGCGCCCGCGAGCGACATCACGAACAGCATGGCCGCGACCGAAGAGTGCGCGGCCCAGCTCAAGGCGGCGGCCAGCAGCACCGTGATCAGCGGCTCCTCGGTCAGCGCGCCGAGCAGCATCCGGAGCGTGGCCGAAGCCTCGATCGGCCGCATGGTCTCCACCAGCAGATGCAGCGCGAGCAGCATCAGGCCGAGGCCGATCGCGGTCTGCGCCAGGTCGCGGACGAGGCTGGACCGCCCCCGGCGGTAGACTGCGACGCCGAGGAACAGCAGCAGCGGGAAGACATAGGACACGTCGAAGGACGCGACCTGCACGATCAGCGTGGTGCCGACGTTCGCGCCCAGCATCATGGCGAGGGCCGGGGCGAGCTCCACGGCCCCTGCCCCGCTGAAGGAGGCGATCATCAGGGCGGTCGCGGTCGACGACTGCAGCAGGGCCGTGACGCCGACGCCGGCCAGGAAGGCGCGGCCGCGGTTGCGCAGGGCCTCGCCCAGCATGTGGCGCAGGTCGCTGCCGAAGGCGCGCTGCACGCCGCTGCTGACCACGTGCACGCCCCAGAGCAGAAGCGCGACCTCGCCCAGCAGTTCGATCAGGACGTGGGTGGCGCTCATGCTGTCGCGACGCTGCGCGCGTGTCCCGGCCTTGAGCCGGAACCCAGACGCGCTGCGCTCCACGGTTCTCGGCCCGACGTCTCCGCCCCCTCCCCCTTGCGGGGAGGGTAAGGGTGGGGGTGGTCCAGAACCGAACGCCGTGGGTCGGCACAGAGCGGCATGGGGGTCGGCGACGTGTCCGGAACCACCCCCACCCCCGGCCCCTCCCCGCAAGGGTGAGGGGGGAAGGCCCGGCTCAATCTCCCCTCTCGGCGAGCGCGCCGTCGATCGCCGTCTCCAGCCGGTCGAGCGCGAGCGCCATCTCGTCGCGCGTCAGGGTCAGCGGCGGCGTCAGGGTGATGACGTTGCCCATCGTGGTCTTGAACGACAGGCCGAGGTCCAGCGCGCGGTACATGATGTCCTCCGCAAGCGCCCCGTCAGGGTCGGACCCGCCAGTCTTCACCATCTCGACGCCCAGCAAAAGCCCCCTGCCCCGCACGTCGCCCATGACCTCGCGGCGGCTGCTCATGTCTTTCAGGCGCTCCAGCGCGTAGGCGCCGACGGCGGCGGCGTTCTCGACCAGCCCTTCGTCCTCGATAATCTCGATCGTCGTCAGCGCGGCGCGCGTTGTGACCGGGTTCTTCTCGTGGGTGTAATGGCCGAAAGCCCAATCCTGCGCGACATCGAGCTCCGATCGGGCGATCAGCGCCGCGATTGGCAGGATGCCGCCCCCGAGCGCCTTGCCGGTCACCAGGATGTCGGGCGCGACGCCGTCGTGCTCGCAGGAGAACATGCGGCCGGTCTTGCCGAGCCCGGTCGGGATCTCGTCGAAGATCAGCAGCACGCCGTGGCGGTCGCAGATCGCGCGCACCTCGCCCCAGAAGCCGGGCGGCGCCACGTAGGGCACCGCGCGCGTCGGCTCGGCGACGAGCGCCGCCACGTCGCTGTCGCGCGACAGCACGTAGTCGATCATCCGGGCGCAGGCCGCCCCGCTCGCCTCCGGCGTCGTGGTCCCATAGGGGCAGCGATAGCCGCCGAAGGGCGCGACCTGCAGCGCGCCCGCGACCAGCGGCGCCGCGGGACCTGAGCGGAACAGCATCTCGCCGGACATGGCGCCGGCCCCGACGCCCGCGCCGTGGAAGGCGTCCCAGAACGACAGCGTCTTGAACCGGCCGGTCGCGATCCGCGCCATCTTCACCGCCAGCTCGATCGCGTCGGAGCCGCCGGTCGTGAACAGCACCTTCGAGAGCGTTCCGGGCGTGATGGACGCGAGCTTCTCCGCGAGCAGCGCCGCGGGCTCGCAGGCGTAGCGGCGCGGAGCGAAGGGCAGCGCGTCCATCTGATCGGCGATCGCCTTCTTCAGGCGCGGATGGCCGTAGCCGATGTGATGGACGTTGTTGCCGTGGAAATCCATGTAGCGCCGGCCCGCGACGTCCTCGATCCAGATCCCCTCCGCCTTGGCGATGGCGTTGAGGCAGGGCGTCGAGACCGACTGCCGGAGGAAGGCGCGTTCATCGCGGGCGAGCAGCGCCCGGGTCGGCCCGTCGAGCGCCCCCGCCTGCCAGGCGGCTCGCCGGTCGGTCAGGTTGGTGTCGCTTTCGGACTGCGCGACGAGACGGGGTTTCATGCTCACTTCCTTGGCGTTTAGCGGACGCGCCAGCGCTGCAGCCGGCCGAAGACCAAAGCGTTGAGCGCCACATGCAGCAGCTTCACGCCGATCGCGGTCGCCATGATCACCGTGCCCATGGCGGCCGCGGAGGCGACCGCGCCGGCCTCATCCATGTGCACGATCGCGATCGACGCGAGCTTTGTGCTGGAGCCGTAGAGAAAGATCACGGCCGAGACCGTCGTCATGGCGTTGACGAAGAGATAGACGGCGATGTCGAGGATCGCCGGCATGCAGATCGGCGCGGTGACGCGGGAGAAGGTCCGCCAGAACGGGACCTTGAGCGAGGCCGAGACCGCCTCGAACTCGCGGTCGATCTGCTTCAGGCTCGTCAGCGCCGTGATGTGCGCGACGGTGTAGTAGTGCGCGACTGTGTTGATCACCATCACCACCAGCGTGCCGTAGAGCACGTTGAGCGGGTTCCAGCTGGCGTTGAAGAAGAACACGTAGCCGAGGCCCAGCACGAGGCCGGGCACCGCCATCGGCAGCATGGCGAGGAAGTGCGCGAAGCCCCGGAGGCGCGGGAACACGGTTAGCTTCTCGATGAGATAGGCCCCGACGAACACGAAGGCCGTGCCGATCACCGCCGTGAGGCCCGCGAGCTTCAGGGAGTTGAAATAGCCCTCCCAGCCGGTCGGCTCGACGTTGGCGAAGTCGTAGTTGGCGAGCGTCAGCGACAGGTTGTACGGCCAGTAGCGCACGAAGGAGCCCCAGACCGCGACGCCGTAGGTGGCGACGATGGCGGTCCCGACCAGCGCCGCAAAGGCGAACAGCGACCAGTCGCGCTGCCGGTCGCGCTTGGGGAAGTATGGCGTCGCGCGCGCCGAGAGCAGCGCGGTCTGCCGCTTCTGGGCGCGGCGGTCCACGAAGAAGGCGGCCACCGCCGGGATCAGCAGCACGAGGCCGACCACTGCGCCCATGGGGAAGTTCTGCTGGCCGACGACCTGGCGGTAGGCGTCGGTCGCAAGCACGTCGAACTGGCCGCCGATCACCTTCGGCACGCCGAAGTCGGTGATGACGAGGGTGAACACCACGAAGGCCGCGCTGACGAGGCCGTAGCGGGCGCCCGGCAAGGTGATGGTCCAGAAGATGCGCCGCCGCGTCGTGCCGAGAGCGTCCGCGGCCTCGCGAAGACGCCCGTCGGACAGCGACAGCGCGGTGGTGAGGATCAGCAGCGCGTGGGGGAAGCTGTAGAGCGCCTCCGCCGCCACGATGCCGATCGGCCCGTAGAGCGAGGCGCCCATCATCCAGAACTTGAGGATGCCCTGGTTGCCGAACACGTAGATCAGCGCGAGCGCCGCCATCAGCGACGGCGCGAAGATCGGCAGCAGGGCGGCGGCGGCGAACAGCCCCTTCAGCGGCATGCGGCTGCGGGTCAGCGCATAGGCGTAGACGAAGGCGAGCGGGATCACGATCGCGGTCGCGAGCCCCGCCACCATCACGCTGTTCACCAGCGAGGCGACCAGCGTCGGCGAACGGACGTAGGCCGCGAAGTTCGCGAGGCCGACGAACTGGCCGTCCACGTTCTGCACGCTCTTCGACAGCAGCGTCCACAGCGGCAGCGCGATGATGAGGATCAGGACGAGGCAGACGACGGCGATGAGCCCGCCCGCGACCTGGGCCTCGCCCAGGCCCGAGCGGCGCAACCTCATGGCCCGGGCCGTCGCAGGCGCGGACGTCGCGAGCTCGCTCACGAGGCCGCCGCGGCGAACACGCGCAGCGCCTCCGGCGGGAAGGCGACGGAGCGGACGTCGCCGGTCGCGACGCCGAGGTCGCGCATGGCGTTGGCAGAGATGTCGGCGGCGATGACGGGCGCGCCGGGCTCGACCGGCGCGAGCTGGGCGCGGCAGAAGGCGCCGAGGAACGCGAGGTCGCCGACCCGGGCGTCGAACCGGTTCGGCGCGTCGGCCGCGACGCCGCGGGTCTGGACCGCTTCCGGCCTGAGCGCGAGCTTGACCGACGTTCCGACCGCCGCGCCGGCGTCCTCCGCCACGATGAAGTCGAGCGCGCCGACCTTCACGCTGCGGGGGCCTGTGACGACCGCGTCGAGGAAGGTCATGTGGCCCACGAAGTCGGCCACGAAGGCCGTCTCGGGACGGCGGTAGATCTCCTCGGGCGTCCCCACCTGCTCGATCACGCCGTGATTCATCACCACGATGCGGTCCGCCATGGCGAGCGCCTCCTCCTGGTCGTGGGTCACCATGATCGTGGTGACGCCCAGACGCTGCTGCAGCGCGCGCATCTCGTCGCGCAGCCGCACGCGCACCTTGGCGTCGAGCGCCGACAGCGGCTCGTCGAGCAGCAGCAGGCCCGGCGAGGTCGCGAGCGCCCGGGCGAGCGCCACGCGCTGCTGCTGGCCGCCGGAGAGCTGGCCGGGGAACTTCGCCCCCTGCTCGGGCAGGCCGACCAGCGCCAGCAGCTCCGCCACCCGTTCGTCGATCTCCCGCCGCGGGCGCGAGCGGTTGACGAGGCCGTAGCCGACGTTCTTCGCCACCGTGAGGTTGGGAAACAGCGCGTAGGACTGGAACACGATGCCGAAGTCGCGCTCGGACGGCGGCGCCTTCGAGACGTCGCGCCCCGCGATGTGGATCGTCCCTTCGTCCTGCGGATCGAGGCCGGCGATCGCGCGCAGCAGCGTGGTCTTCCCGCAGCCCGACGGTCCGAGGAAGCAGACGAACTCGCCGCGGGCGACGTCGAGATCGACGTCCTTCAGCGCCTGGAACGCGCCGAAGCTCTTGCCCAGCCCCCGCACGCGGAGGAAGGAGCTGGCGATCGTATCGGCTACGGTCATGGCGGAGCCCTTGTTCACACTTTCGAAAAACCTGCAGCCGTTCACGGCGAGGCGCAGCCCTTGCCTCTCCCCTGTGGGGAGAGGTCGGTCGGCGGAGCCGAGCGGGTGAGGGGGCCTGAGGTCTTTCCCATTGAGACAAGGTCCCTCACCCGGCCCTGCGGGCCGACCTCTCCCCACTGGGGAGAGGTGACGCTCGGCGCCGTCGCGTTCAGCGCGGCGTCACGAGCGCCTCACTTCTTCGGCGCGGCCTTGGACTCGTAGCGCTTCGACCACTCCGCCAGCACGCGTTCGCGGTTGTCGGCCATCCACGACAGGTCGTTCTTGATCATCGCCTGCTCGGCGCCGGCGGGATAGTTCGCAGGGATGTTCGAGACGCCGGGATAGGCCACGATCGCGTAGGTCTTGGAGAACAGCGCGTTGGCCTCCTTGGTCGCGACCCAGTCCGCGATCTTCTTCGCCACGTCGAGGTTCTTCGTCCCCTTGACGATGGAGCTCGCCTCCATCTCCCAGCCGACGCCTTCCTTCGGCAGGATGACCTCGATCGGGGCGCCCTTGGTCTTCTCGGCGGCGCCGCGCATGTCGAGCGCAAGGCCGATCACGCGCTCGCCGCGGGCGGCCTGGACGCACGGGGCGGAGCCGGAATGCAGATAGGCGGCGATGTTGTCATGGAGCCCGTCCATGAACGTCCACCCCTCCTCTTCGCCCATGCTCTGCAGCCAGCCGGCGACCATGAGGTAGCCGGTGCCGGACGAGGCCGGGTGCGGCATCACGATCTTGCCCTTGAACTCGGGCTTCAGCAGGTCCTTCCAGGACGCGGGCGCCGCCGCGCCGCCGGCCTCGGCGGTGTTGAAGCAGATCGCGCCGAGGAAGGCGTCCATGCCGGTCCAGGCGTACGGCTCTTTGGAATCGCGGAAAATTTCCTTGAGCTGGTCGGCGCCGGCCGGCTTGTAGGCCTCCAGCAGACCGGCCTTCTCGAACATGAGCAGGCTCGACGCCGCGAGGCCGACCACCATGTCCGCCCGCGGATTGTCCTTCTCCGCGAGGAAACGCGCGGTGATGACCCCGGTGGAGTCCCGCACCCAGGCGACCTCCGCCTCGGGAACGGCGGCTTCGATCGATTGCTTGAAGGGCCCGAGCTGATCGTTCTCCAGCGCGGTGTAGATCGTCACCTTCGTCTTGTCGGCGAACGCGGCGCCCGGCGCCGTCAAAGCAAAAATGGCGGCAGCGCCGGCCAAGATCCAAGTCTTCACCGCTGTATCCCCGTCAATGCGCCGCCAAAGCGGCTGTTTTCGATTGCGTTTACGCCGATATTTTATTCAACCTTTGTTGCAGTTATCTGACAAGATTTCTTTTTATTCACGGGCGCCCAAACTTACGCCGTCCAGGGCATCGACCAGGTGCGGACGTTTGTGAAGCTCTTCATGGCCTCGACGACGCCCTCCTTGTAGCCAAGGCCGGAGTCCTTGATGCCGCCGAACGGCGACATCTCGATGCGATAGCCCGGCACTTCCCAGACGTTGACGGTGCCGACCTCGAGCTCGGCAACAAAGCGCAAGACATAGTCGAGCCGGTTGGTGCAGACGCCCGACGACAGGCCGTATTCGGTGGAGTTCGAGATGCGGATGACCTCGGCGATGTCGTTGGGGCAACGCACGATCGGGATCACTGGCCCGAAGGTCTCCTCGTGCACCAGCTCGCAGTCGTAAGGCACATTGTCGACGACCGTCGGCGCGAACAGCGCGCCCCGGCGCGGCGCCCCGTGCTGAACCTCGGCGCCCTTGGCGACCGCGTCGTTCACGCGGCCCTCGAACTGGATCGCCGAGCGCTCGTTGATCACCGTGCCGACGTCGGTCGCGGGATCCATCGGATCGCCGCACTTGAGCTTTTTGGCCTTCTCGACCACGAGCTTCGAGAACTCGTCCGCGACGCTCTCGACCACGAGGATGCGCTTCACGGCCGTGCAGCGCTGGCCGGAGTTCTTGGTCGCGCCGGTGACGGCGAGCTCCGCCGCCTTGTCGAGGTCGGCGTCCTCCATCACGATCAGCGGGTCGTTGCCGCCGAGCTCCAGCACGATGCGTTTGTAGCCGGCGGTGTTCGCGATGTGCTTGCCCACCCGCACCGATCCCGTGAAGGTCACGAGGTCGGCGTCCGGGTCGGTGATCATGGCGTCGCCCATCGTCGACGGGTTGCCCGTGACGACCGAGAGCATCTCCGGCGGCAGGCCCGCCTCGTAGAGCACGTCCGCGAGCGCGAGCGCGGTCAGCGGCGTCAGCTCGGTGGGCTTCAGCACCAGCCGGTTGTTGGTCGCGATCGCGGGCGCGAGCTTGTGGCTCACCATGTTGAGCGGGTGGTTGAACGGCGTGATCGCCGAAATCACGCCCAGCAACGGCAGCCGCGTCGTGAAGATCTTTCGGGCTTTCCCGTTCGGCGAGATGTCGCAGGAGTAGATCTCGCCGTCGTCCTTGATGGTGAGCTGGGCCGCGAACGACCAGACGTCGTAGGCCCGGCTCGCCTCGTAAAGACTGTCCTTCCAGCAGAGCCCGGCCTCGGCGGTGATCAGCCGGGCGAACTCTTCCTTCCGGTCCCGCAGCAGTTCCGCGGTCTTCTGCAGGATCTGCTGGCGCTCGTAGCGGGTCAGCGTCGGCTTGAACGCCTTGGCCTTGGCGAAGGCCTCGCGCACATGCTCCGCCCGCGCCGCGGGGACCGTGCCGACCACCGAATTGTCGTAGGGATTCTTCACCTCGACGATGTCGTCGGTCTGGACGAGCTTGCCCGCGATCCGCATGGATTCGGCCCGGAAGGGCGGCTTGACGTTGGCGTTCATCGCGTCGGTTCCGTTTCGAGCGTCATGTTTGGGCGAAAAGCCCCCTCACCCGCCGCTGCGCGGCGACCTCTCCCCGCCGGGGAGAGGTGAAGACCCGCGCCCTTTGCGTCATCGAGCGCGGCGGTCGAGCGCTTCACCTCTCCCCATTGGGGAGAGGTCGGCCCGCAGGGCCGGGTGAGGGGGAGCCGCGGGCTCAAGGTCAGGATCACTTCACCAGGTTCAACGCGACGTCGAAGACGTCGAAGTTGCGGAGCGTCCGGCCGGCGGGAACCTCGATCGCCCGGTTCGCGATCATCGGCACGGTCTGTTCGGTCAGGCCGCCATGCGAACGCAGCGGCTCGGTCAGGCCGGAGAGGTCGTGCTTGGCGGCGGACGTTCCGAGCACCTTGTGGCGGTCGCAGAGCACGACGACGTCGCCGATGCGGTCCGCCGGCAGTTCGAAACGCTCGCAGGCCTCCTCCGCCGGGATGGCGACGGTGACGCCCTCGATCGCCTTGGCGACGTCGATGACGGCGGGAACCTTGTCGGCGTCCACATAGACCGTCGCGAACGAGCCCAACGCGCCGTGATGGGCCACGTAGGGGTCGGTGATCGGCAGGATCACGCGCGTCACACCGGCGCCGAGCCGCTCGTCCAGGATCTCCTGGAGATAGATCACGTCCGGCTCGCCGTTCGGGAGGTGCTTGTCGTTCATGCCGTGGTCGGCGGTCATCACGAGCGTGCAGCCGGCGGCGTCGAGCTGGCCGACGTACCGGTCGAACATCGCGTAGAAGCTGTTCGCGACCTCGGACCCCGGCGCCGCCTTGTGCTGCACGTAGTCGGTCGTCGAGAGGTACATGACGTCCGGGCGGAAGCCGTTCAGCAGCTTCACGCCGGCCGCGAACACGAACTCGGAGAGGTCGGCGGAGTAGACCTCCGGAACCGGCTTGCCGACGAACTCCAGCACGTTCTCGATGCCGTTTTCGGCGAGGTTCGCCTTGTCCGCCTTCTCCGAGGAGAACGCGATCGCGGTTCCGCTCGAGAAGTCGAGGCCCTTGCCGAGCAACGTCCGCAGCTTGTCCTTCGCGGTCACCATCGCGACCTTGAGGCCGGCCTTCTGGAACTCCGCCAGGATGGTCGGCGCGCGGAGAAAACGCGCGTCGTTCATCATCACCTCCACGCCCGCCTCGCGGTCGTAGAAGAAGTTGCCCGCGATGCCGTGCACCGCCGGCGGGCGGCCGGTGATGATCGAGAGGTTGTTCGGGTTGGTGAAGCTCGGGATCACCGAGAGCGCGGTCATGTTCGCGCCGGTCTTAATCAGCCGGTCGAGGTTCGGCGCAAGGCCGGCCGCGATCGCCTCCTCGATGTAGCCGGGCTCGGACCCGTCGATGCAGATCACGACGACCGGCTTCTCCGGCCGCTTGTAGCTCCGGCCGTTGGCGACAACGTCGGCGCCGACGTTCACGTGCATATTCATGGGGCTCTATCCCTATGGCCTCGCCCGTCATCCCGGACGGCCGAAGGCCGAGCCGGGATCGCTTTCCGAGAGAAGCGTCCAATTCTGCTCACGATCCCGGCTCTCCGCGGCTGACGCCGCTGCGGCCGGGATGACGCTCGTTCTTCACGCCGCCGACCGCAGGCCGACGCCCATGTCCTTCAGCACCTCGGCCACCACGCCCACGAAGGCCTTCATGTCCTTCGCGTGCAGGTCGCCGATGCAGCCGATGCGGAAACTGTCGGCCACCGTCAGCTTGCCGGGGTAGATCACGTAGCCGCGGTCCTTCAGCGCGTCGTAGAAGCGCTGGAAGGCGAAGGCCGGGTCCTTCGGCATGTGGAAGGTCACGATGATCGGCGCCTGGCGCGCCTCCGGCAGCAGCGTCTCGAAGCCGAGCGCCCGCATGCCGTCGATCAGGATGCTGGCGTTGTCGGCGTAACGCTCGCCGCGCCCGGCGACGCCACCTTCGGCCCAGAACTCCTTCAGCGCCTCGTGAAACGCCACGATGACGTGGATCGGCGGGGTGAAGCGGTACTGGCCGGTCTTCGAGATCGCCTGATGCTGGTCGTGGAGGTCGAGCACCAGCGTGGTGGCGTTGCCCTTGGTCTCCTCTAGCGCCGTCGTCCGGGCCAGCACGAAGCCGAGGCCCGGCACGCCCTGGATGCACTTGTTGGAGGAGGCCGCGACCGCGTCGAAGGCGACCTCGCGAGCGTCCAGCGGCAGCGCGCCGAAGGCGCTCATGGCGTCGATCAGCAGGCGGCGGCCGAGCCGGCTAACAAGCGCCGCGATCGCCTCGACCGGGTTGCGGATGCCGCTCGTGGTCTCGCAGTGGACGGCGAAGACATGGGTGACGGCGGGATCGGCGGCCAGGATCTGCTCGATCTCCGCGAGGTCCGGCGGCGTGTCCTCGGGCGTCTCGTGCACCACGTTGGCGCGGCCGGCGACGTCGAGGATCTTCTTGGCGCGCAGGCCGTAGGCGCCGTTCACCAGCACCAGGACCTTGCCCGAGAGGGGCACGAAAGTCGTCAGCATGGCCTCGACCGCGAAGGTGCCGGAGCCCTGCATCGGCACCGTCACGAACTCCGCCTCGCCGTGGATGATCTTCGGCAGGCCGTCGAGCACCGCCCTGTTGATCGCGATGAAGGCCGCGTCCCGCGAGCCCCAGTCGTGAACCATGACCGCCTTGACGGCCTTGGAGGTCGTCAACGGACCGGGCGTCAGCAGCAGCGGGTCGCCGGTTTCGGATCGGGCGATGGAGGCGGAGGCCATAAGCGTCTCGTCCACTCGTCGTTGATGACGGAGGGAGGCTAGCCGCTCAGGATCGAATAGGTCCAATATGGAGTTTGCATCGCATCTATAGACCGGATCTATGCATCATGGCGATCAGTTCCTCGGGACTCGCCGCCTTCCACGCCGTCGCTCAGGCCGAGAGCTTCACGAAGGCGGCTCGCGCTCGCAACGTCAGCCAGCCCACCCTATCCGCGCAGGTGCGTGCGCTTGAGGAGGCCTTCGGCGTCCGCCTGTTCGACCGCGCCGGGCGCACCGTGAAGCTGACGCCCCTGGGCCAGAGCCTGTTTGTCATCACCGCGCGCCTGTTCGCCGCCGAGGACGAGGCCGAGGCGCTGTTGGCGGGGGTCCGCACACTGTCGCGTGGGCACCTGCGCATCGCCGCCGACAGCGCGACCCACGTCATGCCGGCGATCGGCCGCATCCGCGACCGGCACCCGGGCCTCACCTTCTCGCTCACCATCGGCAACTCGTCCGACGTTCTGAACCAGCTGATCGACTACGCCGCCGACGTGGCGGTGACCGCCAAGCAGACCTCCGACCCGCGCATCCGCAGCGTTCGGCTGAGCGTGGACCGCCTGGTCGGCTTCGTGCGCGGGGACCACGCCTTCGCGGGCCGGCCGTCCGTGCCGATCGAGGCCTTCGTCGGGCAGGACGTCGTCCTGCGCGAGCGGGGCTCGGTCACCCGCGAGGTGTTCGAGCTGCGGCTGGCGGAGGCGGGGGTGCGGCCCGGCCATCTGCTCGAGGTTCAGACCCGCGAGGCGGTGCGCGATGCGGTCGCCACCGGCTTCGGCGTCGGCGTGATCTTCGGCGCCGAGTTCCGCGACGGCGAAGGTCTCGTCCGCATCGAGATCACCGGCGCCGACCTCGCCGTCGCTCAATACGCCGTGTGCCTGGAGGAACGCCGGCGGATTCCGCTGGTGCGCAGCTTCATGGAGGCGGTGCAGGAGGGGTGAACGTCACCCTACCCGCATCAGCGCAAGCGCGCCGACGATGAGCACGGCGGAGACCGCGCGGCTCCACTGCAGCGGCTCCTTCAGCAGAAGCACGGCGATCAGCGCGGCGAACAGCACGGAGGATTCCCGCACCGCCGCGACGAGCGGGATCGGGGCGACGGTCATCGCCCAGATCGCGATCCAATAAGAGCCGAGCGACATGGCGCCGCCCGCGAGCCCCTGCGCGAGATAGGGCCGCATCGGCGCGAGGCCGGCGAGCCCCCGTCGCCACAACGCGAACAGCAGCAACGGGAAGGCGTCGATCACGAACAGCGTCGCGGAATAGGCGTGCGGATCGCCTGAGATGCGCGCGCCGACGCCGTCGACCAGCGTGTAGCCGCAGATCATGAGCGCGGTCAGCCCGGCGTAGCCGAGCGCGACGGGATCGAACGCCGCGCCCTTCCGGCGGCCGAGGATCGAGATCAGCATCACGCCGCAACCGAGCGTCGCGACGCCGGCGATCTGCAGCGGCGAGAGGCTCTCGCCCAGCAGCAGCAGGCTCGCGGTGACGGTGAGCAGCGGCGCGCCCCCGCGGGCGATCGGGTAGACTTGGCTCATGTCGGCCCGCTCGTAGGCCTTGGTCAGCGCGATGTAATAGCCGAGGTGCAGCGCGATCGAGCCCAGCAGCCAGGGCCAGGCCTCGAGCTTCGGGACGCCGAGGAACGGCCAGACCAGCAGAGCCACGAGGCCGGCGCCGGCGGTGACCAGCGTCATCGCGAGGAACGGCTCGATCCGGAGCTTCAGGAACGCGTTCCAGCCGGCGTGCATGGCGGCCGCCGCGAGCACCGCAAAGCAGACGTGGAGCTCCATTCCTTACGCCGCTCCCGCCGCTTGGCCGCACGTCTTGTCCCGGCCTCGAGCCGGGACCCAGACCCACGGCGATCGCCCATCACGCGCCGTCATCCCCCGGCTCGTCCGGGGGATCCAGCTAAGGCGTCGAGCGCTCCGGACACCTGGATGCCCCGGACACGCCGGGGCATGACGAGCTTTATCCTGCCAATGTCGCGCCTCTGGGTCCCGGCTCGAGGCCGGGACAAGAAGGACAGCCCGTCTCATCCGGCTCTCCTCAGAGCCTCGGGCGTGGAGGCCTCAACGCCGTATGGACCCCGAAACGGCGTCAGGCTCGCCCGCACCGGCAGCCTCTCCCCGCCCGCGTCGATCGTGAGCCGCAGGGCGCCCAGCGCGCCTTGGTCCGGCGCGCGGGCGGCGTCGATCCAGGCGAGCGCGACGACGCCGCCAAGCGTCGCGCCATAGGCGGCGGAGGTCACCTCGCCGACGGCGACGTCGTCCGCCAGCAGCAGTTCGCCGCCCCAGGCCATCTGCGCGCCCGGCTCTGGCCCGAGCAGCGAGACGAGGCTCCTCGTCGGCGCAGGCCCTGCTCGAGCGGCGAGCACCGCGTCGCGGCCGATGAAGTCGCCCTTGGCGAGGTCGACCACGCAACCGAGGTCGCAGGCGTCGGGCGTAAGGTCCGGCGAGGTCTCGCGCCCCCACGCGCGGAATCCCTTCTCGATACGAAGCGCGTCGAGCGCGTAGTAGCCGGCGTCGCGCAGGCCGAAGGCTGCGCCCGCGGCCGTCAGCGCGTCGTAGACGCCGGCCGCGAACTCGGTCGCCACAGTGAGCTCGTAGCCAAGTTCCCCGGCGTAGGAGCGGCGGGCGGCGAGCGCGGTCGCGAAGCCCACAGCGATCTCCCGCACGGCGTTCGGCGGAAACGCCGCGTCGTCGAGGGCGGCGTCGGTCAGCGTCGCAAGCAGGTCACGGGAGCGCGGGCCCATCAGGCCCAGCACGGCGTAGGCCGAGGTGACGTCGGTCAGCGTCGCCCGCGCGTCGCCCAGATGGCGGCGGATCCAGTCGGCGTCGCGCACCGGCTGGCCGGAGCCGGCTACGATCAGGAACGCGTCGCGGCCGAGCCGCGCGACGGTGACCTCCGTTTCAATCCCAGCGCGGCGGTTCAGCATCGGCGTGTAGGCGCTGTCGCCGACGGCGAGCGCCATGTCGGCGGCGCAAAGCCGCTGCAGCGCGGCCTCCGCGTCGGGGCCGTCCAGCCGCAGCTTGGCGAAGGAGGTCATGTCGAACAGCGCGACCGCCTCGCGCGCCGCGCGCTGCTCGGCGGCGCAGGCCTCGAGCCAGTTCGGCCGGCCGAAGCCGTAGACGATCTCGCGGTCGTGGGGTCCGGTTGCAAAGTAGTTCGCGCGCTCCCAGCCCATCTTTGAGCCGAACACCGCGCCTTTCGCCTTCAGCCGCTCGTAGACCGGCGAGGCGCGGAACGGCCGCGCCGTGACAAGCTCGCGGTTCGGCCAGGGCATGGCGTAGTGCAGGCCGAGCGTCTCCTTCACGCGGCTCTTCAACCAGGCCGGGTTGGCGTTGAAGGCTGCGAAGCGGCGGATGTCGACGGGCCAGAGGTCCTGCGTCGGCTCGCCGGCGACGATCCATTCCGCAAGCGCGCGTCCCGCCCCGCCGGCGGAGGCGATGCCGGCGGAGTTGAAGCCGGCCCCCACGAACAGGCCCCGCACCTCCGGCGTCTCGCCCAGCAGGAAGTTGTTGTCCGGCGTGAAGCTCTCGGGGCCGTTGACGGTGGTCCGGATCGCGGCGGTCTCGAGCGCCGGCACGCGCGTCAGCGCGTTCTCCATCAGGATCTCGAACTGCTCGTGGTCGTCCGGCAGCAGCTGGAACTCGAAGTCGTCGGGGATCCCGCCCATGCCCCACGGCTTGGCGTCCGGCTCGAAGCCGCCCATCACCAGACCGCCGACCTCCTCCTTGAAGTAGATGAAGCCGTCGGGGTCGCGCAGCACCGGCAGGTCCGGATGGACGCCCTCGATGCGCTCGGTGACGAGGTAGAAATGTTCGGCCGAGTGCAGCGGGATCGAGACCCCGCACATCTTGCCGAACTGGCGCGACCACTGTCCGGCGCAGATCGCCACCGTCTCGCAGGCGATCTCGCCCCGGGAGGTCGCGACGCCGCGGATGCGGCCGTCGGCGATGGTGACCCCGGTCACACGGGTCTTCTCGAATATCCTGGCGCCGCCGGTCCGCGCGCCGCGCGCCAGCGCTTGAGTGAGGTCGGTCGGGTTGGCCTTGCCGTCGCCGGGCAGCCAGACGCCGCCGACGAGGTCGTCGGTGCGCATCACGGGCCACTTCTCGCCGGCTTCGGCGGGCGTGAGCTCGTGGATCTCGACCCCTTGCGCCCGCGCCGAGGCGATGGTGCGGCGGAGTTGAGTCATGCGCTCGGCCGTGCGCGCGACCGACACCGAGCCGCACTGCTTCCAGCCGGTGCCAAGCCCCGTCTCGGCCTCAAGCCGCGCGTAGAGTTCGGTCGAGTAGCGGATCAGCCGGGTCATACTGGCCTGCGAGCGCAACTGCCCGACGAGGCCAGCCGCGTGCCAGGTCGTCCCGCTCGACAGCCGTCCTTGCTCCAGCACCACCACGTCGCGATGCCCGAGCTGCGTCAGGTGGTACGCGAGAGAGCAGCCCACAATGCCGCCGCCGATGACGACGACCTGGGCCTGGGTGGGAAAGCTCGGTTCGGTCATGGCGCGGCCTCCAGCGAGAGCCGAACCCTAGCCGCAGAAAATTCCAAATCCAATCATAAAATCACAAAATATCACATTAAGTGGGCTTGGCGACGAGGCAAGGGATCTGCTGCGCGGCGAGCGACGCCTTCATCTGCCGCGGCGGAGGCGTGTCGACGATCACCCCCGACGGCGCGTGGGTCCAGGTGATGCGCGCCGGGCCGGCGCGGCCGAATTTGCCATGATCGGCGATGAGGTAGCTCTGCCGCGCGATGTCGATCATGACCGACCGCGTCTCGGCGGCGAGGCGCGAAAACACCGTGACGTCGCCTTCCATCGTGATCCCGCCGACGCCGACGAACACCAGGTCGACGCGGTGGCGGGCCAGCGCGGCGATGACGTCGACGCCGACCGTCGCACCGTCGTCCGGGTCGACCTCTCCGCCCAGCACGGTGACCTTCAGGCCGGCGCGGCTCAAAAGGAGAGCGTCCACCAGCGAGGTCGCGCAGACCGAGACGTCCTTCGGCGGAGACGCCGCGAGCGCGACCGCGACCGCATGGGTGGTCGCGCCCGAATCGAGCAGGACGACCATGCCCGGCTCGATCAGCGCGGCGGCGGCGCGTCCGATCGCGGTCTTGCCGGCGGCGTTCTCACGAACCCGCTCGGCGTAGGGCGGCTCGCCGACGCCCCGCTTGAGCGCGCCGCCGTGGACCACGTCGAGACGGCCTTGCGCCGCGAGCGTCTTGAGATCGCGCCGGATGGTCTCGCGCGACACGCCGAAGCTCTCGGCGAGCGCCTCGACGCTGACGGAGCGCTCCGCGTCGACCCGATCGAGAATGTCGTAAAGCCGCTTGGCGGCGATGGGGCGGGACATGGAAGGAACGCTCTCCGAACGGAGCCGGCAGTGTGGAGGACGGACCCGAGCGGTGGCAACAACGCCAGCGGAGGCGAGCCTTACGCGGAAGCTTGCATGCTCCGCGCGGCGCGCCGCAGCGCCTGGGGCGGATGGCCGTAGGCGCGCAGAAAAGCGCGCCGCATGCGGTCGGGATCGACGAAGCCCGCCTCCTGCGCGATCGCCTCGTTCGACAAGCGTCCCGCCTCCAGCATCTGGCGCGCGGCCTCCACCCGCAGGGTCTCGACCGCCTTGGCGGGCGACTGGCCCGTCTCGGACCGGAAGGCCCGGCTGAACTGCCGAGGGCTGAGCCTCGCCGCCTCCGCAAGCCTTTCGACCGAGAGATCGATCGCGATGTTCTCGCGCGCGAAGGCCAGCGCCGTCTGGATGCGGTCGGAGGCGGGCTTGAGCTCCAGCATCGCGGAGAACTGCGACTGCCCGCCGGCGCGCAGATGGTAGACCACAAGCCGCTTGGCGATGGTGCGGGCGACCGCCTCGCCGACGTCGGCCGCGACGAGCGCGAGCGCGAGGTCGATGCATGCGGTCATGCCCGCCGAGGTCCAGACCCCGCGGTCCTCGATGAAGATCCGGTCCTCCTCGACCTTCACCTTCGGGTAGCGGCGCTGCAGGTCGCGGGCCCGCGCCCAATGCGTCGTCGCCCGCCGCCCGTCGAGCAGGCCGGCCTCCGCCAGGAAGAAGGCCCCCGTGCAGATGGACGCCGTGCGGCGCGAGGCGGAGGTCGCCTCCTTCAGGAACGCGAGCAGGCCAGGCGTGCTCGGGCGGTCGCCGAGACCCCCAGTCATCATGACCGTGTCGAAGCCAGGCGCGCCGAACGGCCGGCTGTCCACCCCGGCGCCGAACGAGCTCGCGATCACGCCGCCGGTCTCCGACAGCACCTCGATGGCGTAGGCCGGTTCGCCGAGCGCGTCGTTCGCGAGCTCGAACACCGTGCCCACCGCAAGATCGAGGGCTTGGAAGCCCGGAAAGATGATCAGCCCGACGGTGCGCGTCATGTCTCGAAAAGCCGGATAAATGACATTTGAGACATAGCGGTACGCGCCTAGCCTTCGCTCGTCAAACGAGCTTCGACGAGGAAAAGCACATGGCGAACACCGCCACCAAGGGAACGGCGCTTGTGACAGGCGCGTCCTCCGGCATCGGCGCGGTCTACGCGGACCGGCTGGCGAAGCGAGGCTATGACCTCGTCGTCGTCGCCCGAGACGAGACCCGCCTCGCGGCGCTCGCCGAACGCCTAGTCGCCCAGACCGGCGTGACGGTCGAGCCGCTCAGGGCCGATCTCAACGTGCAGGCCGACCTCGCCGCCGTGGAGCGCCGCCTGCGGGACGACGCTGGCGTTACGCTGCTGGTCAACAACGCCGGGGTCGCCGCGGTCACGCCGGTGGTCCACACCGAGGTCGACCAGCTCGACGCCATGGTGCGGCTGAACGTGGTCGCCGCGACCCGCCTCGCGGCGGTCGCCGGCTCCGCCTTCGCCGCCCGCGGCGCAGGCTCGATCATCAACATCGCCTCGGTCGTCGCCCTCGCGCCGGAATTGCTGAACGGCGTCTACAGCGCCTCGAAGGCCTACATGCTCGCCCTCACTCAGGCCATGAGCCACGAACTCGCCTCGTCCGGCGTCCGACTGCAGGCGGTGCTGCCGGGCGTGACCGCCACAGAGATCTGGGAGCGGGCCGGACACGGGTTGGAGAACCTTCCGGCCGAGATGGTGATGGGCGTCGACGAGATGGTGGACGCGGCGCTCGCGGGCTTCGACCAGGGCGAACTGGTCACCATCCCGGCGCTGCCGGACCTGGCTCAATGGGAGACGCTGGAGACCGCCCGCAAGGCGCTCGCTCCCAACCTCTCCCGCAACCACGCCGCCGACCGGTACCGGTCGGGCCTCACGGCGGCGGCCTAAGGGAGAGCGGCCATGTACGACGTCGACATCAACGGCAATGTTCTGAAAGCCGACGCCGAGCCCGGCACGCCGCTGCTCTGGGTGCTGCGCGACACCCTCGGGATGACCGGCACGAAGTACGGTTGCGGCATCGCCCAGTGCGGCGCCTGCACGGTGCTCGTCGACGGGCAGGCGACGCGCTCGTGCCAGTTCCCGATCGAAGCGGTCGAGCAGTCGAAGATCACGACCATCGAGGCCATCACCGAGGACGAGGTCGGCCGCAAGGTCGTCGAGGCTTGGGTCGCCGCACAGGTTCCGCAGTGCGGCTATTGCCAGTCTGGCCAGGTGATGGCCGCAACGGCCTTGCTGAAGGAGACGCCCAAGCCGACCGACGCCGACATCAGCGACGCGATGAGCAACCTCTGCCGCTGCGGCACCTACAACGCGATCGCCGCCGCCGTGCGGCAGGCCGCGGCCTGAGGAGGCGACGCCGATGAACGCTCACTCGCCTCTCGATCTCGACGCCGCCACGCTGCTTCCCACGCCCGACGGCGTCTCCAACCTCTCCCGACGCCGCTTCCTCGGCGTCGCCGCCGGCGCGCTGGTGCTCGGCGTCGCGCTGCCGACGGGCAAGGCGGCGGCGCAGGCCGAGGGGGCCGGAGCGATCGCGCCGAAGCCAGGCACCCGCGTTCCGGCCTTCCTCGAGATCCGCGCCGACGGCATGGTGAAGCTGCTCAGCCCCTTCATTGAGGGCGGCCAGGGCATCAACACCGCGCTGGCGCAGATCGTCGGCGAGGAGCTCGACGTGACCCCTGAGCGCTTCATGGTGGAGTGCGCGCCTCCGGGTCCGGACTATGCGCTCGTCAACGGCCTCCGGCTCACCGGCGGCAGCTTCTCTACGCGATCGAGTTACGCCGCGATGCGCCGGCTCGGCGCGACCGCGCGCGAGATGCTGATCCGCGCCGCCGCCGCCAAGCTCAAGGTCCAGGACGGCGAACTGACGACCGAGGACGGCAAGGTGGTCCACGCCGCCTCCGGCCGTTCGATCGGCTACGGAGAGCTCGCAGGCGAGGCCTTGCTGCTGCAGCCGAAGGAGGACGTTCCGCTCCGCGACCCCAAGACCTTCCGCTACATCCGTCAGCCGGTCGCAAGACTGGACGTGCGCGACAAGTCCACGGGGCGCGCGGTCTACGCCATCGACCAGAAGGTCGAGGGCATGCTCTACGCCGCCGTCCAGCATGCGGCGGTGTTCGGGACCGAGCCGAAGGCGCTTCTCAACGAAGCCGACGTCAAGGCGATGCCCGGCGTGCATTCGGTTCACCGGCTGCCCGGCGCGATCGCTGTCACGGCCGACACCTGGTGGCGCGCCCGCAAGGCCGTGGGGGCGCTGAAGGCCGACTGGTCGGCGCCGGCGGCGCGGGGCGTCGACACCGTCTCGGCCGCGTTCTCGTCGGAGACCATGCTCGCGGCCCTGAAGGCGTCGTCGGATCCGGGGCTCCCGTCCGAGACCGAGGGCGACTCCGACGCGGCCTTCGCAAAGGCCGCGAAGATCATCGAGGCGGACTACGACGCGCCCTATTTCGCGCACGCCCAGCTCGAGCCGCCCTCCAGCATCGCGCGCTTCAACGCGGACGGAACGCTCGACCTCTGGGTGCAGAACCAGATGCCCGAACTGTTCCAGATGATCGCGGGACAGACCGCCGGCCTCACTCCGGACAAGGTGAAGATCCATTCGCCGCTGCTCGGCGGCTTCTTCGGCCGGCACTTCATGTACGGCCCCGCGAACCCCTTCCCGCAGGCGATCCTGCTTGCGAAGGCGACGGGCCGGCCAGTCAAGGTGCTGTGGTCCCGGGAGGAGGAGTTCCTCAACGACGCCGTCCGGCCGCTGAGCTTCAGCCGCTTCCGCGCCGCGCTCGACGGCGCGGGAAACCCGACCGCGCTCGACGTCCGCACCGTCGGCGAGGGCCCGATCGGCCGCTGGTTCGGATCGATCTTCAAGGCGCCGGTGGATTCGTCCGCCGTCGAGGGCATCGTCGAGAAGCCCTACGCCATCCCGAACCGGAAGATGGCCTTCGCCAAGCTGCCTCACCCCGTCACCATCGCGTTTTGGCGGTCCGTCGGGCATTCGATGAACGACTTCTTCTACGAGAGCTTCCTCGACGAAATCGCAGCCGCCGGAAACAACGACCCCTACGCGCTCCGGCTCGTGCTGCTGAAGGACAAGCCGCGCCATCTGACCTTGCTGAAGACGGTCGCCGAGCTCTCCGGCGGTTGGACGCGCGGCCCCTACGAGGTCGACGGGGTGAAGCGCGCCCGCGGCGTCGCCATGGCCTCGCCGTTCGGGTCGGAGACCGCGACCATCGCGGAGGCGTCGGTCGAGGACGGCGCGGCGCGCGTCCACCGGCTGTGGATCGCCATCGACCCCGGCTCGATCGTGAACCCCGCGATCGTCAAGGCGCAGGTCGAGTCCGCCGCGGCGCTCGGGCTCTCCTCGGCCCTGTTCGAGCAGGTCGTCTACAAGGACGGCGTCCGGCAGCAGAAGAACTACGACAGCTACAAGATCCTCGCGCGCGACCACATGCCGGAGGTCCATGTCGCGATCGTCGAGAGCGGCGCGCCCATGGGCGGCATCGGCGAGCCGGGCCTTCCCGGCGTGCCGCCCGCGGTCGCCAACGCGCTGGCGGCGCTGACCGGCGAGCGCATCCGCAGCCTGCCGATCGCCAAAGCGAAGCTGTCGGGCGTATGAGCACGGCGGCGGTTCCGGCGTCGACGCCGGCCTCGCTTGCGCTCGACCCGCGGACGCTGGCGCTCCTCAACGACCCGGTCGCGCCGCTGATCCTGCGGATGGCGTGGCCGAACCTCGCGGTCATGCTGCTGCAGGCCTCCACGGGCCTGATCGAGACCTACTGGGTCGGGCGGCTCGGGCCGGACGCGCTCGCCGGCATGGCGCTGGTGTTCCCGCCCTTCATGCTGATGCAGATGCTGTCCGTCGGCGCCATGGGCGGCGGCGTGTCGTCCGCCGTGGCGCGGGCGCTCGGCGCCGGACGCCGGGAGGACGCCGACAAGGTCGTGTCGCACGGCGTCGCGCTGTTCGCCGGCTTCGGCCTCGCCTTCTCCGCGCTGATGCTCGCGTTCGGCGAACCGTTCTACCGCCTCTCGGGCGCGGAGGGCGGCGCGCTCGAGGCGGCGCTCGCCTACTCCAACGTGGTCTTCGCCGGCACCGTGCTGCTGTGGGTCATGAACGCCCTCGCCAGCGCGCTGCGCGGCACCGGCGACATGTTGGTTCTGGCCGGCGTCGTCTGCTTCGGCGTCGTCCTGATCGTGCCGCTCTCGCCCCTGCTGATCTATGGGTTCGGCCCCCTCCCCGGCCTCGGCGTCGCCGGCGGCGGATGGGCGATCGTGACGTTCAACGCGCTCGGCTGCGGCTTCCTGCTGTGGTACGCGCGCTCCGGCCGCAGCGTGGTGCGCCTCAGATGGTCGCCGCTCGAATGGCGCCCCATGGCCGAGATCCTGAAGGTGGGTGCGCTCGCCTCGCTGACCTCGATCCAGACCAACCTGATCTTCATCGTGGTCACCGCTTTGGTCGGCCACGCCGCGGGGGCCGCGGCGCTCGCGGGCTACGGCACCGGCGCGCGGCTCGAATACCTGCTGATCCCGCTCGCCTTCGGCTTCGGCGCCCCGCTGGTGCCGTTGGTTGGCACCAACGTCGGCGCCGGCGCGGTGGAGCGCGCGAAGCGCATCGCCTTCACGGGCGCGGCGCTCGCCTTCGTCGCCGCGGAGCTCATCGGCGTCGCGGCGGCGCTTGTCCCCGCAGCTTGGCTTAGCCTGTTCGGCGCCGACGCCGCGATGATCGACGCCGGCGCGGCCTATCTCCGCATCGCCGGTCCGGCCTACGGCTTCTTCGCCTTCGGCATGGCGCTCTACTTCGCGGCGCAGGGCGCGGGGCGGCTCGGCAAGCCGCTCGCCGTCACGCTCATCCGGACGCTGCTCGCGATCGGCGGCGCGGCTCTCGCCTTCGTCTGGGCCGCTCCGCTCTGGACGATGTTCGCGGCGGCGTCGCTCGCGCTGGTCGTCTACGGCGTCGCGATGGGCCTTCTGACCATTGGCGCGGACTGGGGCGCGGCCCACCATGGCGGCTTCGTCCGGCCTCGCTCGAGCGAGCGTCGATAGCGCGTCGATAGCACGGAAATGACCCGGCCTCAGGGTGAGCCCGCCGCCGCTCGGCGCCTGAGCGACCTGATGGCGCACCGTCCCGATGGAACGCCGGACCGGCGTGGGGCGACCGCGCCCCGAAGGCCGCCACGTTTGCCAAGCCGAGGCCGGCAATCTCTGCTAACAGGAAGGGACGCGGACACATTCGCCCCGACGGCAGCATCTCGTCAGCGCCCCCTCCCTCGTTTGAAAGCGCATTATGCTGATCCGCTACGGCTACGAGATCAATTTGCACTGTCATGCGCCGACGCCCATGGTCTGCCTGCTCGCCGTGCACGACGACCGCACGGCCGACGTGCGCGCGCCCGAGAGGGTCTTCACGACCCCGATCATCCCGACGACCACCTACCGCGACCTGTTCGGAAACCGTTGCCGGCGGTTCGTGGCGCCGGCGGGCGACTTCACGCTCTGGGGCGACGCCACGATCGAGGACAGCGGCCTGCATGACGAGGCCGTCCTCGACGCCGCGGAATGGCCGGTCGCCGACCTGCCGGACCAAACGCTGGTCTACCTCATGGGCAGCCGCTACTGCGAGACGGACGAACTGAGCCAGGCCGCCTGGGATCTGTTCGGGCATCTCACGCCGGGCTGGGGCCGCGTGCAGGCGGTGTGCGACTTCGTCAACCAGCACATCGCGTTCGACTACCAGCAGGCGCGCTCGACCCGCACGGCGCTCGGCGCCTTCAAGGAGCGCGTCGGCGTGTGCCGCGACTTCGCGCATCTCGCCGTCGCGCTCTGCCGCTGCCTGAACATCCCGGCCCGCTACGTCAACGGCCATCTCGGCGACATCGGCGTGCCGGTGGTCGATCCCATGGACTTCAGCGCCTGGATCGAGGTCTATCTCGGCGGCGCCTGGCGCACCTTCGACCCGCGCAACAACATCCCCCGCATCGGCCGCATCGTGGTCGCCCGCGGACGCGACGCCGCGGACGTCCCGCTGATCAACTCGTTCGGCCCGCACACCCTGACCTCGTTCAAGGTGTGGACCTACGAAGTGGACCAGGCGCCGATCTACTGAGCGGCGCCTGCCGCCCGGCTAAATCCCAGGCCCGAAGAACCGCTCGTCCTGCCGCCGCCGCATCACGTAGAGCGGCGCCGCCTCGTCCATCTCCAGGTCGCCGAGCGTCACCGAAGCGCCGGCCGGAAGGTCGCGCCGCAGGCGGCGTCCCGCGATGAGGTAGTACGGCGCGGGGCGTTCGGCGCCGAGCGGCGCGGCGTCGATCAGTTCGGGTCCGACGCCGTCGATGGTGTGGTGATGGCCTTCGGCCGCGAGCAGCGTTCCCTTGGCGAGCGGCTTGGTCGTCCGGCCGACGAGGTCGACCACAGGAGTCGGCGTCCCGCCGACCGAGACGCCGTTCACCACCGCGTCGAGCAGGCTGATCGGCGCCTCGACGCCGAGCAGATGGCGCGGCAGCCAAAGCATCGCGGCGTCGCCGCCGCGGCTCATGGTGTGGCCCTTGCCGGCGAGAATGCCCCAGGTCTCGGCGTCCTCGCACCGCACCACCACGAACACGCCGCCGGCGAAGGAAATCTCGCCCGGCGCCCGCAGGCAGTTGAAGACGTCGAGACGGCGTCCGCCCGAGAGCAGGCCGCCCCGCGCCTGCTCCTCGAACACGGTCGCGACCTCCTGGATGCGGGCGATCGGCACGTGGAACGGCGCGACGTCCGGCTTGAGGCCGGTGGCGTTCGCGACCACCGCCATCTCGCAGAGGTCGGGCACCGCCCGCTGCGGCAGCGCCGCGGCGCCCGCCGCCCGTTCGGCCACGACCTCCGCGACCGCGCGGTCGCCAAGCTCCCACGTCGCGCCGAAGCCCGGCGCGTCCGCGGCGCGGTCCTCGCTCGTCAGTCTCTCGGTCGCGGGATCGAACACGAAGTCGTACTCGCTCGCCTTGCCGGCGGAAATGATCGGCAGCCCGAGCGTCTCCGCCCAGGTGACGAGCCCGATCAGCAAGGCGGGCTGGTCGCCGTCGACCGGCGTGCAGACCAAGCCGCGTTCGGCCGCGACCGCCGCAAGGTAGGAGCCGACGACGGAGTCCGTCTCCTTCGTGACGAGCGCCACGTGCTTGCCGGCCTCGAGGCTCGCCAGCGCATGGACGGCGCCGGCCTCCGGGTGGCCGCTCGCCTCGACCACGATGTCGATGGGCAGGCCGAGCGCGACGTCGAGGTCGCCCGCGGCGACGAGGCGTCCCGACTCCCAGGCCGCATTGGCCTCCGCGCGCGTCTCGCAGAGCGCGATCGCGTCCTCCTCCGCCCCGGTGGCGCGGAACGCCTCCGCGGCGCGCGCGGCCGTGACGTCGATCGCCACGCGCACGCTCATCAGCTTCATGCGTCCGCCCTGGGCGAGCAGCGAGCGCCCGAAGGCGCCCGCGCCCACAAGGGCGACCTCGATCGGGCGCTCGGCCCGCGCAAAACGACGGTGGCTGTTCATGAGGCTTTCGCGATCCCGGATGCGTCGAGGGCGGCGGGCCGCGGGCGGTAGATCCGCGCCGCCGCGTCGTGGAACATCGCGCGTTGGTCGGCGGCGCTCCACGGCGCGGCGATCTCGCGGAACCCGTCGAAGATCTCGCGGTAGCTCGCGAGCATGCCGTCGACCGGGAAGTTCGATCCGAACATCGTGCGCTCGGGACCGAACAGCTTGAGGATCGTCGTCACGACCTCGGCGTTGTCCTCCACCGTCCACGGCCGGCCGGCGATGCAGAGGCCGGAGATCTTGACCGCGACGTTGGGCCGTCTGGCCAGCGCGGCCATGCCCGCGGCCCAGCCGTCGAGGGTCGCGCGCGCGCGGTCGCCAGGCACGCCGGCGTGGTTCACGATCAGCGTCGTGTCGGGGAAGTCGCGCGCAAGCTCCGCGGCCTCCGCGAGGTTCCACCACGGCGTCTGCAGGTCGAAGTGCAGGCCGTTCGGCGCGAGCAGGGCGTAGCCCGCCCGCCAGCGCTCGTCCGACATGGTCGTCCGGCGGCCTTCGGCGACCTCGGCGGGCGAGTTCGCGCCGACCGGCTTGTGGCGCACGCTGCGCACCAGCGGAAAGGCGGCCTGGCCTGCGAGGACCTCCGCGACGTCGTCGCGGTCGAGCCAGGCCTGGGCCACCATCGCGTTCGGCAGGCCGCAGGCGTCGGCGATCCCATGGACGTAGGTCGTCTCGCCGATCGGGTCGGCCGGGCTCCACTCCGCCTCGACATAGACCGTCGCGACGATGTTGACGCCTTCGGCGTCGCGGCGGAGGTCGTCCGGCAGGTAGTCCCGCTTGATGGCGCTGTAGTCGCCGTAGCGATGCGGCACGAGCAGGTCGCCCGAGAGCCAGGGGTAGTCGTTCCTCTTCGGCTCCCAGACGTGGTGGTGGGCGTCGATGATCGGTCCGTCGTAAAGGCGCGCGTTCATGCCCCCGCCTCCTGCAGGACCGGCTGCGGGCCATGCGGCCGGAAGTCGATGACCAGCGAGCCGATGAGATAGACCAGCGCGCAGAAGGCGAAGTAGGCGATCACGGCGTCGAAGCCGCCGGTCCACTGCACCAAGAGGCCGATCAGCAAGGGGGCGGCGATGCCGCTCGAGGTGCCGGCGAAGTTCATGACGCCGCCGATCAGTCCGATGCGCTCCTTCGGGGCGAGCATGGCGGGGATCGTCCAGTACAGGCTGCCGAAGAAGTGGAACATCACGGTGACGGCGAGCAGGGCGACCGCGCTGACCGGATCGGTGACGTAGGGCAGCGCGAGCAGGCCCGCCAAGGCGACCGACCCCGACAGGCCGAACAGGATCTTGAACGCCACGTCGCGCGGCAGGCGCTTCTGCAGCCAGTCGGCGAGCGTGCCGGAGACGATCGCGCCGACCGCGCCGGCCGAGAAGATCGCGAAGGTCGCGTAGCCCATGCCCTTCAGGTCGAAGCCGCGGGCGGCCGACAGGTAGTTCGGGCCCCAGGTCACGAGGCCGAAGAAGATCATCGTCCAGCCGATCCGGCCGCAGATCATCGCGACGAAGGTGCGGCGGGACATGTGGCGCTCCTCGTCCGCGGCCCCGACGAGAGCCGCGTTCTTGGCCGCGATCGCCTCGAGCTCGGCCTCGTTCACGTCCGGATGCTGCTCCGGGCGGTTGCGGATCTGCCAGATGACGACGGCGCCGACGACCAGCGTGAGCAGGCCGACCGTGAGGAAGGCCAGACGCCAGGATCCGAAGAAGACGATGAGGGCGGAGAGCAGCAGGCCGCCGAAGGCGGAGCCGAGCGGCGCGCCGGCGTCGATCAGCGTGATCGCCCGGGAGCGTTCGCCGACGGGCATCCAGGCCGCGACCACCTTGCTCGCGGTCGGCATGTAGGGCGCCTCGAACACGCCGAGGCCGATGCGGGCGAGCATCATGGTGACGCCGCCGGTGGCGGCGGCGGCCAGGCACTGGAACGAGCCCCAGAGCGCGGTCGCCCAGCCCAGCACCTTGCGGCCGCCCCAGCGGTCCGCCGCCCAGCCGCCCGGGATCTGGAAGCCGCAGTAGGTCCAGAAGAACGACGACAGGATCAGGCCCTGCATCGCGGGCGAGAGGTTGAACTCCTTGCCGATCACGGGCAGGCCGACGGACAAGGCGATGCGGTCGATGCAGTTGATCGTGTAAAGCACGAACATCAATGCGACGACGCGCCAGCGCACGTTCGTCGGACGGGCTGCGCCCGCCGTGGAGACAGTGGAAGCCATGACGTACCCTCCCCAGCGGCCCCCTCGGTTCGAAGTGGGAGGCCATTTTTGGTATACCAAAACTGACCCAATGCGGCGGCGGCGTCAACATCCGTTACAATGTGCTCTACCCTCCGGCGTGCGAGCCTGATCTCCATGCGATTTTTCTGGTATACCAATGAGTGACACGCGGATCGCCGCCCGTCAGCCGGAGGCGGAGGCCGCGCCTGCGGGGTCTCCGCTCGCGGCGCACGTCGTCGAGCGTCTGCGGGACCTGATCGTCACGGAGGAACTGCCGCCGGGCGCGCCGCTGCGCGAGCGGGCGCTGGCCGAGCGTCTCGGCGTCTCCCGCACCCCGCTCCGGGATGCTCTGAAGGCCCTGGCGACGGAGGGGCTGGTGACGATCGAGCCGAAACGGGGCGCCGTCGTCGCGCCCTTCTCGGAGGCGGCGGTCGCCGAGAAGCTCGACGTGCTGGCCGCGCTCGAGGGCTTCGCGGGCGAGCGCGCGGCGGACGAGGCGACGGAGGCCGAAATCGCCGAAGTGCGGGCGCTGCACCACGACCTGCTGGCCGCCTTCGAGCGCCGCGACCGCGCCGCCTACTTCCACCTGAACCAGGCGATCCACCGCGCCCTGGTCGCGGCGGCGCGCAACGCGACCCTGACGGCGCTGCACGCCCAGCTGAACAGCCAGCTCTACGCCTACCGCTGGCGCGGCAGCGCGGACCTGACGCTCTGGACGACGGCGATCGCGGAGCACGCGCAGCTGGTCGATCTGCTCTCCCGCCGCGACGCGGCCGGGCTGTCGGCCGCCCTGCGCGCGCATGTGGGCAGCACCTGGCGACAGCTCCGGCGCAAAGGTAATGCGGTCGGACGCCCTCAGGCCGAAGCGAGCGTCGGCGACTGAAGCGCCGTGTCCGACCCGATCTTCCGCCGGGACGACCCCCAGGGGTACGTCAGGCGTCCGTCGGGGTCCGCTTGGACGCCCGGGGCTTTCGCGCCGCCTTGGCCGGCGGCGCCAGCCTGACCCAGGCCGGCGCATGGTCGCTGGCGTGCTCCCAGCCGCGCACCTCGCGGTCGACTCCGGCCTCCGTCAGCCGGCCCGCGACCGCGGGGCTCAGGAGCAGATGGTCGAGCCTGAGGCCGGCGTTGCGGCCCCAGGCGTTCCGAAAATAGTCCCAGAACGTGTAGATGCGCTCATCCGGATAGAGCGCCCGGATCGCGTCGAGCCAGCCCTGGTCGACCAGCTCCCGGAACGCGTCGCGGATCTCCGGCCGGAACAGCGCGTCGTCGGTCCAACGCTCGGGCTTGTAGACGTCGAGCTCCGTCGGCATGACGTTGAAGTCGCCCACGAGCGCCATCGGAACGTCGGCGGCGAGCATCTCGGCAGCGTGCGCCGTGAGGCGCTCGAACCATGCGCGCTTGTAGTCGAACTTGGGGCCCGGCGCGGGATTGCCGTTGGGCAGGTAGAGGCAGCCGATCAGGACGCCTTGCACGGCCGCCTCGATGTAGCGGCTCTGCGCGTCGTCGGGGTCGCCCGGCAACGCGCCGCGGGTCTCGATGGGGTCGGCGCCGCGGGCCAGGATGGCGACGCCGTTCCAGCTCGTTTGCCCGCGCCAGACCGCGCCGTAGCCCGCCGCGGCGATCTCGCGGACCGGGAACTTGCCCTGCGGCGCTTTCAGCTCCTGCAGGCACACGACGTCGGGCTGCGCCTGCTCCAACCACCGCAGGAGGACGGCCAGGCGGCCGTTCACGCCGTTGACGTTGAACGTCGCGATCTTCATCCGTCGCCTGGGCCTAAGCTGCGCACCCAGCGCGAGATAGGTCCCGGACGGTCGACGGCGAGCCCCGCGGCGCAGAGCTGAACGGCTGAAAGACCCGCTCGCGCGAGCGGGTCTTTCAGGACGCGTCCCTCAAACTCCGGCTGGCTCGCCTTACCGCCCTACGCCACCAGGAAGTCGGCGGCGGAGAGCGACGGGGAGGAGGTCAGCGTCGCGAACAGCAGCGCCGCGGAGCCGCCGACGCCGTCGGCGTCGTAGAACAGCGAGCCCGTGCTCGAGTCGTAGAGGATGTGGTCGTCCGCATCGAGCGCGATCGAGCCGAGGACGAACGAGCCGGCGGCGAGCGCGCCGACCCCGAGCGCAGTGAAGACCTTCGAGCTGAGCTCGATCGAATCTTCGCCGGAGGTGAAGTCGGAGATCACCGCCGCGCTCTTCCGCACGTCGACGGTGAACACGAAGGTGTCTTCGCCAGCCCCGCCGGTGACGGTCTTCGCCCCGGCGAAAGCGTCGAGACGGTTGTCGCCGTCGGAGCCGATGAGGTTCCGGACGTACCGGTTCGCCGTCAGATCGGCGTCGGAGCCGTCCGCGGCGATCAGGGTTTCGACCGCGACGCGGGTCCCAAGCTTGAAGTCGGCGGAGGCGACGATCGTGTCCGCGCCCTCGCCCGCCGCTTCGATCACCGTGTCGCGCGCGTTGTCGACATAGTAGGTGTCGTCGCCCAGGCCGCCGCTCAGGGTGTCCGCGCCCAGGCCGCCGTCGAGCGTGTCCGCGCCGGCGCCGCCCTCGACCAGGTCCGCGAAGGCGCTGCCGACGTAGACGTCGTCGCCGTCGCCGCCGATGAAGTGCTGCGCGCGGCTGGCGATGAGGTCCTCGAACGTCGAAGCGTCGCCCGCGCGCGCCGCGGCGTGCAACAGGTGGACGGGGTTGGACGACCCGGCGCCAGGGGCGACGTCGAGGCCGAGGCCCGTGATCTTCAGCGCTTCGTAGAGGTTCTGGATCAGGCCGGCGGAGCCGACGCCTTCCGTGCCGGTGGTGTCCGCGGTCCAGGCCCCGAACGTCAGGCTGTCGAGCGCGCCGGTGATGCCATGGCCATACTGGGAGCCATGGTGGATGAAGTCGTAGGCGAGCTCCTCGCCGCCGAACACCAGGCGCGCGTCGGTGGCGACGCCGCCGACCGTGTACTGGTACGCGAGCTGGTCGCCGTTCATGTAGTAGGTGCCGCCGAAGGCCTGGTCCGGCGTGCCGCCATAGAACTTGTAGGCCGCGCCGGTGGCGACGCCCGCGAAGAAGTCGGCCAGGAAGGTGGTCATGTCGACGCCGGTCGACGCGCCGCTTGCGTCCAGCGTCAGCATCCCGCCCGCCGCGATCGTCGAGGCGTCGAGAGCGCCGTCGGCGAATTCGAGCTGCTCGACGTCGACGAGCTGGTCGGCGCCTTCCGAGGTCGCGCCGGTGCGCAGGTCCACGACGTGCACGACGCCCGCTAGGTCGCGGGTGATCGCGTAGTCCGCCCGGTTGCCGCTGTAGACCGCCGTGTCGACGCCGCGGCTGCCGTAGATCTTGTCGTCGCCGCCGCCGCCGGTGACGCGGTCGTCGCCCGCGTTGCTCCGGATGACGTCGTTGAACGCCGTGCCGACATAGACGTCGTTCCCCCGCGATCCGAGGAAGGTCTGCGCCTCGGAGTCCAGCGCGTCCGCATAGGTGTCGAAGCGCGCCTGGTCGCCGGAGGCGCCGTACATGTGAGCAAGCGCGAAGTTGTGCACCGGCCCGGTCGCCTCGATCCCGACCGCTTCGGCGTTGTCCGCCGGGACCGGGTTGCTCAGATCGAGGCCCGTGATCGTCAGGGCGACGTTTCCGCCGGTGAAGTAGCCGTCAGCGTCGTAGGAGCCGTCGCCGATCGTGCCGTATTCGATCGTGTTGATCGTACCGGCCACGGTGTGCGTTCCGAACGCGTATTCGACCTGGCCATGCGCGAGCACGTACTTCGACGTCGCCTCGGTCCCGTAGCCGATGAACATCTCTTCGCCGGTGAAGGCGCTGCTGTTGTCGAACACGGGGAAGCCGGAGCCGGTCGTGTCGGCGACGAACTGACCGCGGACGTAGGCTTCGAAGTCGATGCCCGTGGCGTCGAAGACCGCCGATTTGGCGTTGATCGTAATCATGACAGCTCCTGAAAGGGCGGATGTGCCGTAGCGTCGAGATGAAAAGCGCGATCAGATCGTGCGAAGCCGCCGCCAGACCCGCTGCGCCTTCGGCGCGCGGCGTCCGGTCATGGAAGCTGTGCCCTAAAAACGAGCGAGGCCGGCGGATGCGAACCTGCGGCCCGCGGGATCGATTGGGTCGCTGAGGATGGCGTCGGCCCCCGCGATCGATCGGCCTCGTTCCGCTGGCGAAGCGGTGCGTAAGTGTGGTTATTGAAGCGACGACCGCAGGCCGATCCGGCCGTTCTCAGGGGAGCGGGCGTCCTTCCAAGCCGCGCCGCGGCTCCGGGCCCACGAAAGCGCGCCAATGCATGACGACCGCACGACCGCTCCGGCCGTTGCTCCGGAAGAGGGCGGCGGGGCCGCGGAAGAACTGGCCTATCGGCTTCGGCAGCAACAGCTGACCGCCGAATACGGGCATTTCGCGTTGCGGACCTTCGACACGGTGGCGTTGCTGCAGGAAGCGACTCGGGTCTGCGCCCTCGGTCTGCACAGCGAGTACTGCAAGGCGATGGAGTTTTTGCCCGAGGAGCAGCAGTTCATCGTGCGGGCGGGAATCGGCTGGAAGCCGGGCGTCGTGGGCCACGCCCGCATCGGGGCCGACGCCGAAAGCCCGACCGGATACGCGTTTCAGACCGGCGAACCCGTCATCTCAAACCATCTGGAGGGGGAAACCCGGTTTCGCACGCCGAGTCTCCTGCTCGAGCATGGCGTGAAGCGGGCGATCAACGTGGTGGTGCAGGGCGAGGACAAGCGGTTCGGCATTCTCGAGGTGGACAGTCCGACGGAGGGGCGCTTCACCGAAGCCGACCTCGCGTTCATGCAGGGCTTCGCGAATCTGCTGGGCGTCGCGATCGAGCGCCAGCAGTTCGAGGCGGCTTTGATCGCGAGCGAGGCCCGCGCGCAGGCCGGCGAGGCCAAGCTGGAGCGGGCGCTGGCGCATCAAGAGGTGCTGACGCGCGAGATCAGCCACCGGGTGAAGAACAGCCTGTCGATCGTCGCCAGTCTCCTGGCGCTGCAGGGGCGGATGTCGTCCAACGCCGAACTGAAGCAGTCCCTCGCCGACGCGCAGGCCCGCGTCCAGACCATCGCCCAGGTGCACGACAGGCTCTGGCGCAAGGACGAGGTGGAGACGATCAACCTTCCCGACTTCATGGGCGATCTCTGCCATCAGATCCGGTCGACCGCGGCCCCCACCCTCACGCTGAGCTACGACTTCGCGCCCGTCAGCTTGCCGACGGATCAGGCGGTGCCCCTGGCGCTGCTGATCAACGAACTGGTCACGAACGCCTTCAAATACGCCTACCCCGACGGAACGGGTGACGTCCGCATCGCGGTGAAGCCGACCCCGGCCGGATTGCTGCGCCTCGAGGTCCAGGATCGCGGGCCGGGGTTGCCCAAGGCCTTCGACGCCCAGAAGTCGTCGAGCCTGGGCATGAAGCTGATCGCCAGTCTCGCGGGCCAGCTCGGCGGCAAGCCGGAGTGGCGGAGCTCCGACGCCGGCGCGCATTTCGCGCTCGACTTTCCCGCGGGACACGCGTCGCGCGACAGGTAGCGCCGCGTCGCGGCCTCGGCTCAGTCTTCTTCGAGCGACGGCAACTGCGCCCGCGCCGCCACGGACGACGTCGGCGAGGCGAGGACGTCCTTGATCGCGGCGCGGATCGCGGACGGGTAATAGGGCTTTTCGATGAAGCGGCCGTCGTCCGGCAGATCTTCGTTGCGGACCACGAGATGGCCGGACGCGACGATCAGTTTGACGTGCGGCCAGCGCTGATGGACCACTTCGGCGAGCTCGAGCCCGTCCATGGCCCCCGGCATGTGGACGTCGGTGAACAGCAGCCTCACCTCGGGCGTGCGCTCCATCAGCGCGATGGCCTCGGCCGCGTTGGCGGCGGAAAGCGTCCGGAGACCCGCGTCCTTGATCATGGCCACGGCCGCCATCCGGATCAAAGGCTCGTCCTCGACCACCAACACCGTCACGCTCATCGCCTACGCCTCCACCCTCAGTGAAGGAGGCAACGAAAGCCGGGGGGAAAGGTTGCCCTCCCGCTCGCAACGAGCCGTTTGGCCTTCGGCGCTCCCCGGGCGGAACAACCCGCGGAGCCGCGGCGCCGATCCGTCGTGGCCCGCGCTGGTCGGGCCGCTACGGCGATGGGCGTCGAGCCCGCCTTCCGGCGACGATCATCAGCCGGAAAGGCGAGTTCGGCTCAGACGATGCTCTCGTTCAGCCGTCCATCGACGGTCCGGACGGTCTCGTCGATGGCGGCGTTGGGCAGGCCCAGCTGATGCGACACCAGCTTCACCAGCAGGTCCACCCGTTCGATGAAGGGCGCGCCGCTCGCCACGGCGCGGGCCGCGGACGAGGGCTTGAGCAGGCTCTCCGCCGCCTTGGCGTACTTCTCGAACGGCACCTGGTCCTGGGGGTCGGCGCCCAGACGGCGGGCGACCGCGTCGACGTGCTCGTAGATCGACCGCGACAGGTCGATGTCTCCGTGCACCGCCTCGCGGATCGACTGGGGCGCCCCCTCGGGCGTGACGCAGCGGTAGTTGCCCGTGAGCAGCATCGACCACTTCGCGAGCGGCACGAACAGCGAGTCGAACACCTTGAGCTTCACCGGCACGTCCTTGCCGTCGAGCGTCACCGCGTCGATGTCGGCCTCCAATTCGCGAAGCAGAGTGTTGTGCGCCTCGTCCGCGAAGGTCGCGGCCTTGAAGTTGGTGGGCAGGCCGACGTGCAGAACGTTCGCGCCTTCCTCCGGAGGCCGGAAGGCCTGCGGGTCCGGCGAGCAGAGCGACACCAAGCCCGGCTCGAAGCGCTCCCAGACCTGCGCGTTGGTGAAGGCCTCTTCGAGGTCCATCCCGGCCAGCGCCGGAATCCGCTTGAGGTAGGGCAGCGGGGGCATGTTCATGATCGACAGGCACGGCAACTTCGCCTCGGCGATCTTGATCATCAGCACGCGGATCGTGTGGTTGGCGTACTGCGGCTCCTGCATCGCGAGACCGACCAGATCGTAGCGCGAGACGTCGACGTCCTGAGGCGTCGTGGCGTCGAGCTTTCCCGGCAGGTCGCGCGAAAAAATCGCGCGGTGCGTGGGCTCGTCACGCAGCTTGATGCGCACCTCGGTGCCCTCGCTGTTGATGAGGTCCGCGGTCTTCCGCCGACACACGAGGGTGACGTTGTGCCCGGCCATCAACAACTTCGTCGCGAGCAACGAGCCGTAAGACGCTCCAAGAATTAGAATGTTGCGCGCCACGTTCCCACTCCCGACATTTATGCGGCAAATCTCGTCCTCCCTATCGCAAGGGGATAGGGGGAACAATGAGACAGCGCCCCGCACCCCTGTCATACTTTCGAAGGCGCCCGCGATCTTATGCGATGGGAGCGACCCTTCCGCCGTCCCCTATGGCTGCAGAGATGGCGCGGCCTAACGTCGGCTCGGACATCATCCTGGCCGCGTGCGGCGCCCCCCGGACGCAACGAAGCCGACGACCCTGGACAGGGGGCGTCGGCTTCGAAGTGAGCGGGCGCGCTTTGGACGACGCCCGCTCGGGAAACCCGGTCAGCGGGGGGACGATGGACCGGGCTCCGCTCCCCCAAGGCCGTCGTGCGGGCCTGCGGGAAACTCATGCGGCGCCAACCCGGGCGGAGGCGGCGGCCCCATCACCCTGGCCGCGCGAACCAATTGCTCCGGCGTCAGCTGGCTGCGCAGCGTGGCGACCGCTGTCTTCAGCGCTGCTCCGGCCTTGCCGCGCTCTTCGGCATGCGTGGCCAGAGCTTCCGGCAGCGCGAACGGATCCTTCGCCAGATCCTTCGAGGGCGGAGGCGGCGGCGCGAGCACGGCCTGGAGTGCGTCGGCGTAGTCCCGCCACGCGTCGAGCTGCGCGGCGCGAATGCCGATCGCGGTCTCCTCGGCGCTCAGCCGGCGCGCCAGGCCAAGCGGCCCCATAGGCCGGTGCGGCCCCCCGAAAGGACGGGACCGCGGTCCGTCGCGCCCCGGCGGGGGAAGGTCGGCGCCGGGGCCCAGGATGCGACGCGACGGACGCCCTTCGGCGGTATCGAGCTGGGCGACTTTCATCTCGTGCACCGAGGTCTGATCCTTCGAAGCCTCGATGGCCGGGGCGCCCGACGCCACGGCGACGGCCGCAAACGCGGCGACGCCGGCGGACGCGCCGAGAAAGATGGAACTGAGCGTTTTCAACGGAACGCTCCTCTGCTGTTGATTCCGGACGCCGTCACCTTCGGCGTCGACGGTTTCACGCAAAGGTCGTAGCATAATAATACATGTCCATTTTGTTATAAAGTATGTCCGAACGTTGCTGGCGGTCGGCCCGCAAGCTTCGGTTACACAAAATCTGGCGCCGCGTGTCCGCGGCGGGCTAGCGATCCTCCGGGACGATCATCGAGACGGACGACCATGGCCGACGCCGCCACACACATCCTTGTCGTCGACGACGACGAGGAAATCCGGAAGCTCCTCAGCCGCTATCTGCTGACGCAGGGCTTTCGCGTCTCCACAGCCTCGGACGGCAAGGAGCTGCGGGAGCGGCTCGGGGACGGCCGCATCGACCTCATCGTGCTGGACGTGCTCCTGCCCGACGGGTCCGGCATCGATCTGTGCCGCGACCTGCGCAAGACCTCGACGGTGCCCGTGATCCTCCTCACCGCGCTGAAGGAGGACGTCGACCGCATCATCGGGCTGGAGATCGGCGCCGACGACTACATCGGCAAGCCGTTCAACCCGCGGGAGCTGGTCGCCCGCATCCGGGCGGTCCTGCGCCGCACGGTCGAGCGCTCCGCCCCCGGCATGACGGCGCGCGGCAAGGTGTTCCGCTTCGCCGAATTCGTCGTGGACAAGGACGCGCGCCGCGTCGGCGACTCCGCGGACGTCGAAATCCCGCTCACGGCCGCGGAGTTCGACCTGCTGATCGCGTTCCTGGAGCGGCCGGGCCGCGTGCTGTCGCGCGAGCAGTTGCTCGACATCACCCAGGGGCGCGGCGCCGGCCCCTTCGACCGGTCTATCGACGTGCTCGTCAGCCGGGTGCGCCGCAAGCTCGGCGACGGAGGCACGTTCCAGATCCTCAAGACGCTTCGCAACGGCGGCTACCAGCTGACGGCCCGGGTCGAGACGGACGGCGCCGACGCATGAGCGGCCTCGGCATCCGCATCGCGGCGCTGCTGACGATCGCGATCGTCGTCGTGATCGCGCTCGTGACGCTTCTCGCCGTGCAGTTGCTTGGCCCTCCCGGCGGGCCGATGGGCGGCGGCGGCTACCGCGCGTTCGACCGTCTCGCGCTCGCGAGCGCCCTGCTGTTCGACGCCTCGCCAGGCGACGCCGACCGGCTGGCCGCCGTCCACGGCCTGCAGATCGCCGCCGCGCCGCCTGAAGGCCGGGAGCTGCGCCAGGAAAGCGACGCCGCCTCCACTCTGCTGGCCCGACGCGGCGTCGAAACCCCGGTCGTGATTGTCGAGACGGCGGAAGGGCCGCCGCTGTCGACCGTCAGGCTACGGGACGGCCGATGGCTGACCTTCGCGGAATCGCCTCGCGGCGGTCCGCCCCGCAGGGACTGGATCGTGTTCGCGTTCTGGCTTCTGCTGATCGCGACCGGCACCGCCGGCGTCGTCACCTTCGCGGTGCTGCGGGTCACCCAGCCGCTGCGCATGCTGGAGCGCGCCGCGGCCGCGGTCGGCCCGGACGGCGAGCTCGCCCCCCTGCCCGAGCGCGGACCGCCCGAGGTGCGCGCCGCGGCGCAAGCGATCAACCGCCTCTCGTCGGGACTGAGGAACGCGATGGAGAGCCGCATGCGGCTGGTGGCGGCGGCGGGGCATGATCTCCGAACGCCGATGACCCGCATGCGGCTTCGCGCCGAGTTCATCCCCGAGGGCGAGGACCGCGACCGCTGGCTGGCCGATCTGGCCGAACTGGACCGGATCGCCGACAGCGCCATCCGTCTCGTGCGCGAGGAGGTCGACCCCGACGCCCGACATCCCGTGCGGATCGACGCGATGGTGGACGACATCGTCGCCGAGCTCGCCGAGATCGGGCTCGACGTGCGGATGACGCGCGCCTCGCCGGCCTTCTCTGACGTCCGGCCCCACGCCATGAAGCGCGCCCTTCGCAATCTCGTCGTCAACGCCGCGACCCATGGTCAGGCCGCAGCGGTCGCCGTGACGGTCACCGCGCAGTCGGTTATCGTCGCGATCGAGGACTCCGGGCCGGGCATTCCGGACGCGCTGCTCGAACGGGTTTTTGAACCGTTTTTCCGCGTGGATCCCGCGCGCAAGGCGCCGATGCCGGGCGCAGGGCTCGGCATGGCGATCGCCCGCGAGATCATTCGTCGCAACTCCGGGGAGCTCGCGGTGACGAACCGTCCGGCCGGCGGACTCGTTCAGGTCGTCACGCTGCCGTTGTGGCGCGCATCCGAAGAGGCGATCGCATGATCCGCTGCACCACGCTGTTCCGGCTGCTGCTCTGCCTGCTGTGCCTCGCCGCGCCGCTGCGCGCGCCGGCGCACGCCGGCGTCGCCGCGGCGCCCGCCCTGGTCTCGCTGATGGCGGCGGAGGAAAAGAAGGACGACGGCTGCCGCCAGGGCGAGCGGACCAAGGCCTTCGGCTGGATGCTGGTGAGCTACGGGATCGACACGCTGAAGTATGTGGTCGGGCTGTTCCTGATCCCGATCGGCCTGCTGCTCGTCTGCATCGGCGCCGTGATCGCGCTCGCGGAAGCGGCGGCCTGCGGCTGAGGCCTCAGGCGGCGCGGCGCGCTTCTCCGGCGACGCCGTCCGCGGCGCCCTCGACCAGCGCGCGCCACAGCACCCGCCGCGGATCGACAGGCCCCGGGAGCGAGACCCGGCCGGCCGGCACGCGCGTGAAGCCGACCCGGGCGTAGTAGGGCTCGTCGCCGACGAGCATCACGAGGCGGTGGCCGTTGTTCGCCGCCGCTTCGAGCGAGGCGTTCAGCAGCGCAAGGCCGATCCCCTTGCTGCGGAAGGCGGGGTCCACCACCAGCGGCCCCAGCAGCAGCGCGTCGCGGCCGCCGATCAGGATCGGCGTCATCCGGTTTGACCCCACCAGGAAAGTTCCGACGCGGGCGACGAACGAGAGGTCGCGCGCCGGCGCCACCCCCTCCCGCAGCCGGTAAGCCGAACGGGCGAAGCGGCCGGGGCCGAAGGCCCGCTCCTGCAGATAATCGATGGCCGCCTCGTCGGACGGCTGCTCGTGGAGGAGCGCTAGCGGAAGCGAAGTCATGGGACGCTCGGACGGATGAGGGAGGCGATCGACCGGCCGGGCGCTCCCCGGCGGTCAGGCGTACGGATGGGTCGCGCCAAAAGCGGCGCGGCGAAGGATCCGTCGTCGGGAGATGAGCCTGAGGTCGAGCGTCATGACGGCCGAGCGCGTAGCACGCCGCGCGAGCGCACGCAAAGCCCTGCGCGGCCGCACGCCCGTTAACCAAAGTGTCGCCCTATGTTAACCCGATCGTTCAGGGAGGATCGCATGGGGCTGCTTGTCGACGGCGTCTGGCGAGACCAGTGGTACGACACGTCGTCCTCCGGCGGGCGGTTCGAGCGGCAGGCCGCGAGCTTCCGCAACTGGATCACGCCCGACGGCGCGCCCGGCCCCAGCGGCGACGGCGGCTTCAGGGCCGAGGCCGGACGCTACCGGCTCTACGTCTCGCTGGCCTGCCCCTGGGCGCACCGCACGCTGATCTTCCGCAAGCTCAAGAAGCTCGAGGGCCTGATTCCCGTAGCGGTGGTCGATCCTCGGATGGGCGACGAGGGCTGGGTCTTCGGCGACTTCCCCGGGTCGACGCCGGACGAGCGCAACGGCGCCCGGCGGCTGTCAGACATCTATCTCAAGGCCGCGCCCGGCGTGACCACGCGCGTCACCGTGCCGGTCCTCTGGGACGACCGACGGGCGACGATCGTCTCGAACGAGAGCGCCGAGATCATCCGCATGTTCAACTCGGCCTTCGACGGCCTGACCGGCGACACGACCGATTTCTACCCCGAGCCGCTCCGCCCCGAGATCGACGCCCTGAACGCGCGGGTCTACGACCGGGTCAACAACGGGGTCTACAAGGCGGGGTTTGCGACCACGCAGGAGGCTTACGAGGAGGCGTTCGAGGCGCTCTTCGCCGAGCTCGACGCGCTGGACGCGCGCCTCGCCGACCGGCGCTACCTGCTGGGATCCGCGGCGACGGAGGCCGATTGGCGCCTGTTCACCACGCTCGTCCGGTTCGATCCCGTCTATGTCGGGCACTTCAAGTGCAACCGGCGCAGGATCGCGGACTACGCCAACCTGTCCAGCTATCTGCGCGATCTTTACCAGACGCCGGGCGTCGCGGAGACCGTGAATCTCGCGCACATCAAGACGCACTATTACTGGTCGCACACGACCATCAACCCGACCCGGGTGATCCCGCTCGGCCCCACGCTCGACTACGACGCGCCGCACGACCGGGCCGCGTTCGGCTAGCGCTCTCCGCCCTACCAGCGGCCGGCGCCCGCGCCGGCGCCGACGATTTCGAGCAGCCGTCGCCGGGTCGCGGGCGTGACGCCCTCGGGCAGGTCGTCGATCCGGCTCCACCGCCGCTCCGCGATCTCGCGGTTCGGCGGGGGTTCCGGCCCGATCCGAACCGCCCGCGTGACGAAGGTCGCGACGTGATCGCGGCCGCCGAAGCCCGGATTGAAATGCAGCCCGTGGAGCGCAACGTCGTCACCGGCCACGACGCCGGTCTCCTCGAGCAGTTCGCGGATCGCCGCCTCCTGCGCGCTCTCGCCGGGGTCCACCGCGCCTCCCGGAAGGTGCCAGCCCGGCGCATAGCCGTGACGCACGAGCAACACCCGCCCCTCCGCATCGAAGGCGGCGACCCGGACGCCGAGCGTCATGGCCCGCCGCATCCGTCCGTAGCGGGCGACCAAGTAGCTGAGAACGCGGGACTTCAGCATCAAGAACGACCAATTCTGTCCGTCAGATCAGCACGCGACGAGCTCGCACGGCGAATCCGCATATCGGCCAACCTCGGGTAAGACTGGTGAAAATCGAGGCGCAATGCCTATTTGAGACGCAGGAGATAGAAGGACGCCCCACCGGCGGCGCGTCTCTCCGCAAACGAGGCTTATGATGTTCTGGCTGTTTTCGTTCCGGCGCGGCGCTGAAAAGCGGACGACGGAGTTCGTGTGGCGTCCGTCGCTGCGCGCCCCCAACGGCCGCGCGATCGCCGCGCTGATGACCTTCTCGGGCAACTGAGACACCGGTCTCGCGCACTCAGTCCCCGTTGAGCGCCGGCCATGCGGAACGCATGAGCCGGCGTCGTCGTTTTTGGGGCGCGCCTGATGCGCATGTGATCGCGAAGCAGCTATAAGGGCGCCCGTGACCGTCATCGCCCACCTGTCCGATCCGCATCTCGGCCCCCTCCCCCGCTTCACCGTCTTCGAGCTCATGTCGAAGCGCGGTCTCGGCGCGATCAACTGGTTCCGCCGCCGGCGACGCTGGCACGACATGGCGGTGCTCGACCAGATCGTCGCCGATGTCATCGACGAGGCGCCGGACGCCGTCGCGGTGACCGGCGACCTGACGAACCTCGGCCTCGAGTCCGAGTTCCTGCCGGCCGCGGCCTTCCTCGGCCGCTTCGGCCCGCCGGACAAGGTAGCGGCGATCCCCGGCAACCACGACGCCTATGTCCGCCGCGTGGCGAGCGCGCCGGCGCGCGTGTGGGGCGCGCACATGTCGAGCGACGACGGCGCGCCGGGCTTCCCCTATGTGCGCCGCCACGGGCTGGTGGCGCTGATCGGCCTGTCCTCCGCCGTCGCGACCATGCCGCTCGCCGCGACCGGAGAGGTCGGCCGGCGCCAGCGCGACGCGCTGGGCCCTCTTCTGCGCAGCCTCAAGGCCGAGGGGCTGTTTCGCATCGTGCTCGTGCACCATCCCGTCGCCGAAGACGGCACGCCCTGGATGCGGCGCCTGCGCGACAAGGAGGAGCTGCGCGCCATTCTCGCGGCGGAGGGCGCCGAACTCGTCCTGCATGGGCACAACCATGAGCCTGCGCGGCACTCGGTAACGGGGGCGGACGGCGCGATCCCCGTGATCGCGGTGCCGTCCTGCTCCGCCGGTCCGTTCAGCCACGAGCCGCCCGCGGCGTACAATCTCTATGTCGTCTCCGGCGGGCCCGGCGCATGGCGCTGCGAGGCGATCACCCGTGGGCTGAAGCCCGACGGGACGATCGGCGAGACCGACCGCTTCACGGTGGCCTGACGCCGGTTCAGATGAACCAGGGCATCAAACCCTTGGCGGCCGCGACGATGACGGCGATCACGAGCGCCGCCCCGAAGGCGCCCCCGACGCCGAAGGCGAACAGCACCGCGAGCACGCGCGCCCAGACCGGCGACGGCCGTTTCGGAACCGGCGTCGGAGCGAGAGCCGGAGCCGGCTGCTCCACGACGGCCGGGCCGGCGTCGTCGAACACGTCGTCCGCGAGCAGGCGCTCGCGTTCGACGAGACGGCGCGCGATGTAAGACGTCACCGCGTCGACGATCGGCTGGATCTCGGCGCTTTCGGCGATCGCCGCGCGGCCATGCCGCCCGTCGCGCAGGAAACGATAGGTCTTGCGATCGCGCGCCATCTCGACGAAGGCGACCATGTCGACGAAGAGCCGTGGCCGCTCGCCGGGCACGAGGCCGATGTCGAAGATGTCGACCTCGTCGGGAACATCGGCGAAGACCGGCGCCAGCGCGTCGCGCAGCGCCTCCAATCGTCCGAGCTCGGCGTGCTTGAGGCCGATCACCACGTCGGTTCGTTCCACCGCCTCGACCCGGGCGCGCCTCAGCGCCTCGCGCAGCGGCGGCACGCCGCCGCGGCGGTCGCCGTTCGCGGCTGGAAGATCTTGAGGACGCTCGTCACGCATGGCTTCACGATAGCAAGCCACGGGCGCGCCGCGAAGCGCGGCGGACCCGGATGCGCACAGGCGCTCGCGTCATTCTTCGATCACCACGAGCAGATCCTTGGCGTCGACGGGCGACCCGGGCGTCACCAGCACCTCTTTGACGGTCCCGCCGCGCTCCGCGTGGATCGAGGTCTCCATCTTCATCGCCTCGATCGAGAGCAGCACGTCGCCCTGCGCGATCTGCTGGCCGGTCTTGACCGAGACGGTTGAGATGATCCCCGGCATCGGCGCCGCGACGTGAGCGGGGTTGCCGTCCTCCGCCTTGCGCCGCGCCTCGCGCACGTTGGCGGCGAAGCGGTTCGGCACCTTGATGATGCGCGGCTGGCCGTTCAGCTCGAAGAAGACCTTCACCTGGCCCTCCTCGTCCGTCTCGCCGACGCCGAGGTTGCGGATCATCAGCGTCTTGCCGCGCTCGATCTCGACCGCCAACTCGTCGCCGGCGGCCAGGCCGTAGAAGTAGACCGGCGTCGGCAGCGCTGAGACGGGGCCGTACTTCTTCTCGGCCAGCGCGTAATCCACGAAGACCTTGGGATACATGAGGTAGGACGCAAGCTCGAAACCCGACACCTCGCGCTCGATCTTGACCTCGACCTCGGCCTTCGCCACGTCGAGGTCGGTCGGCGGCATCAGCGCCCCGGCGCGCCCTTCGATCGGCGCTTCGCCCTTCAGCACCTTCCGCTGGATGCCCTCGGGGAAGCCGCCGGGCGGCTGACTGAGCTCGCCCTTCATCAGCTGGACCACGCTCTCCGGGAACGAGACGTCGACCGCCGGGTCCTCGACCTCGGCGCGGGTTAGCCCGGCCGAGACCATGGTCAGCGCCATGTCGCCTACGACTTTCGAGGTCGGCGTGACCTTGATGATGTCGCCGAACATGTCGTTGACGTCGCGGTAGGTGCGGGCGACCTCCGTCCAGCGGCTCTCCAGCCCCATGGAGCGCGCCTGCTCCTTGAGGTTGGTGAACTGCCCGCCCGGCATCTCGTGGAGATAGACCTCGGACGCGGGCGCCAGCAGGTCGTTCTCGAAGGCGGCGTACTGCGCACGCGCCGCCTCCCAGTAGAGCGAGATCGCGCGGATCGCGTCGAGGTCGAGGCCGCTGTCGCGCTCCGAGCCCTTCAGGGCGGCGACCACCGAGCCGAGGCACGGCTGCGAGGTCATGCCGGAGAAGGCGTCCATGGCGGCGTCCACCGCGTCGACGCCGGCGTCGATCGCGGCGAGCAGCGTCGCGCCGGCGATGCCGGAGGTGTCGTGGGTGTGAAGGTGGAGCGGGAGCCCGGTCTCCTCCCGCAGCGTCTTGACCAGCAGCCGGGCCGCCGCGGGTTTCAGCAGCCCCGCCATGTCCTTTAGGCACAGCACATGGGCGCCCGCCGCCTCGAGCTGCTTCGCGAGGTCGACGTAATACTTGAGGTCGTACTTCGCGCGCGAGGGATCGAGGACGTCGCCGGTGTAGCAGATCGCGGCCTCGCAGATCTTCCCGGCCTCGTTCACCGCGTCCATCGTGACGCGCATGTTGTCGATCCAGTTCAGGCAGTCGAACACCCGGAACAGATCGACGCCGCCGTTTGCAGCCTGGCCGATGAAGTAGGCCACCGCGTTGTCCGGGTAATTGGCGTAGCCGACGCCGTTCGAGCCGCGGACCAGGCATTGCAGCAGCAGGTTCGGCGCGGCCTCACGGATCTTGGCCAGGCGCTCCCACGGGTCCTCGGTCAGGAAGCGCATGGCGACGTCGAAGGTCGCCCCGCCCCAGCATTCGAGGCTGAGCAGTTCCGGCAAGCCTTGCGCGTAGGACGACGCGGAGGCCGCGATATCGAAGGTGCGGACGCGGGTCGCCAGCAGCGACTGGTGCGCGTCGCGCATCGTGGTGTCGGTGAACAGCACGCGGTTTTCCGCGCGCATCCATTCGCCGAACTTCCTCGGCCCGAGCTTCTCGAGCAGTTGGCGCGAGCCGGAGGACGGCTGACCGCCCCCGCCGAAGACCGGCGGCGTCGGAACCTGCGCGCCGGCCTTAGGCTTAGCGCGGCCCTTGGCCTCCGGATGGCCGTTGACGGTGACGTCGGCGACGTAGGTGAGCAGCTTGGTCGCACGGTCCTGCCGCTTCTCGAAGGCGAACAGCGCCGGCGTCTCGTCGATGAAGCGGGTGATGGTCTCGCCGGCGAGGAAGGTCGGGTGCCGGACCACGTTCTCCAGGAAGGCGAGATTCGTCGCGACGCCGCGGATGCGGTACTCGCTGATGGCGCGCTGCATGCGCAGGCACGCCTCCTCGGCCGTCGGCGCCCAGGCCGTCACCTTCTCCAGCATCGGGTCGTAGAAGCGGGTGATGACCGCGCCGGAATAGGCCGTGCCGCCGTCGATGCGGATGCCGAAGCCCATGGCGCCGCGGTAGGCGGTGATGCGGCCATAATCCGGGATGAAGTTGTCTTCGGGGTTTTCGGTGGTGATCCGGCACTGCAAGGCATGGCCGTTGAGGCGGATGTCGTCCTGCAGGGGCACGCCGGACTCCGGCGTCCCGATCGTCTCGCCCTCGATCACCTTAATCTGCGCCTTCACGATGTCGACGCCGGTGACGACCTCGGTCACCGTGTGCTCGACCTGGATGCGCGGGTTGACCTCGATGAAGTAGAACTCGCCGGTGTCGGCGTTCATCAGGAACTCGACCGTGCCGGCGCCGAGGTAGTCGGTGGCGCGGGCGATCTTGAGCCCGCTCTCGCAGAGCGCTGCGCGGGTCTCGGCGTCGAGGTAGGGCGCTGGCGCGCGCTCCACGACCTTCTGGTTGCGGCGCTGGACCGAACAGTCGCGCTCGAAGAGGTGCACCGTGTTGCCGTGCCGGTCGCCCAGCACCTGCACCTCGACGTGGCGGGCGCGCTCCACCAGCTTCTCGAGATAGACCTCATCCTTGCCGAAGGCCGCCTTGGCTTCGCGCTTGGCGTTGGTGACCTCCGACGTCAGCTTGGCCATGTCGCGAATGACGCGCATGCCGCGTCCGCCGCCGCCCCAGGAGGCCTTCAGCATCACCGGCAGGCCGAGCTCCTCGGCCGCCTTGCGGATCGCGTCGGGGTCGTCCGGCAGCGGCGCGGTCGCCGGCATCACCGGCACGCCGACGCTCTCGGCCAGATTGCGCGCCGCGACCTTGTTGCCGAGCGAGCGCATCGTGTCCGGCGACGGCCCGATGAAGAGGATCTTCGCCTCCGCGCAGGCCTCGGCAAACTCCGGGCTCTCGGACAGGAAGCCGTAGCCGGGATGGATCGCGTCGACGCCGGCCTCGGTCGCGACGCGGATCACCTCGGGAATCGAGAGGTAGGCTTCGAGCGGCCCCATCCCGCGGCCCACCTGGTACGCCTCGTCGGACTTGAATCGGTGGAGCGAGAGCTTGTCCTCCTCCGCGTAGATCGCGACGGTGCGGATGCCGAGCTCCGCCGCGGCGCGAAACACGCGGATCGCGATTTCGGAGCGGTTCGCGACGAGGAGCTTCCGGATCTTGCGGGGCGGCACGACGGGCGCACGGGCGTTCATTGAGACGTTCGACCTCCGGATCGTGACGGAAAGCGGCCGAGGCGGCCAGCGGAGCGAAAATCGGATCGCAGGAGACGGACGGTCGCGCGCACGAGGGTCGCCGCCTCGCCTCCGTCGACGGAGGCAAGGTTATACGAACGCTTCGCGGGATAAAGAGGCCAGCCGCGCGTCAGATGCGGCGCGGCGACGGCGGCGCGTTCGCCGGGACGACCGGAGCGCCCTCGCGCGGCTGCGGCGCAGGCGTTCCGGTCGGCGCGCGAACGGGCGTCACGCGCTTGGTCGTCCGCAGTTCCTCAGAGACGTAGGCGAGGGCCACGAGGATGAGCGCTCCCAGCAGCGAGAACGTCACCTGCGTCACGACGCCATGGCCGAACCAGTCGAACACGCCGTGGCTCATGGCCGCGAACACCGTGGAGATCACGAACAGCGGCAGGCTCTTGCGCCCGATAAGCACCATGGAGCGGCCAAGCAAAGTGTCGCCCAGGCGGCTCTCCTTGCGGATGAACAGCGCCGCGAGATGGGCCATGGCTAGAAAGTGCGCGAGCCGCACCGGCGAGGCGTTGGCCTTGTCGGCGATGTCCGTGATGAAGCGAAGCGGCCGCCATTCGTACAGGCCGAGCGTGGCCCACGGCGCAGCGGCGATGAAGGCTACGATGACGATGGTGATGGACAGCGCGATGGCTGCGGGCGCCGCCATGACGTTCCGGAACCAGGGCTCCTCACGCGCGAGAAAGATGGCGAACCCCGCCAGGAACACCGCCTGCCAGGCGAAGGGGTTGAAGGTCCACAAACGCGTGTCGGGGTAGGACGACAGGGTCGCGCCGGAGAACTGCGCCCAAGTCCAGACGCCGACGGCGAAGGCCGCGTAGAAGAACCAGCGGTCCCGGAACAGCCAGAACAGCACGCCGACCATGATCGTGAGGAGGATGTAGAGCGGCAGGATGTCCAGCAGCGGCGGCAGGTAGCCGAGCGTCGCGAGCTTCGGCAGCACCGTCTCCGTCGCTACGAGGAAGGGCCGCACGAACAGGTCCCGCTCCATGATGCTGGAGCCCGCGTACTCCCGGTACAGCACGGCCAGCGTCGCGATGACGACGAAGGCGGAGATGTGGTGGAGATACAGCGTGAAGGCCCGCTGGAAGCCGTAGGGGATCGCCATGATCGGGCGATCGAGGAACTTGCCGACGAACATGCTCGCCATAGCGAAGCCGGACAGGAAGACGAAGAGCTCGGCGGAATCCGAGACGCCGTAATTCTTCGTCGTGAGCCAGCTCATGACGTTGTTGACGCTGTGGTTCCAGAAGATGAAGACGATCGCGAGCCCGCGCCAGAAGTCGAGGCGCCAGTCGCGCGAGGAAACGGGGGCTCCCGCCGGGCGCTTCGCAGCCTGCGTCGTCGCATCGCCATCCGCCAAGACGCCATCCTCGCTGGTTTGAGACGACGTTCGCGCCGCAAGCACGCTGCGCCGCGCGACGAATCACGCGCGGCCGGCGCTTCGAACCCTATAATCGGGGACCAAACGTCGCGAGTGTGGCGAAAGTTTCCGCCGGAAGTGCGCCGATGGACGCAGCGCCGGTCAAACCTGCGGGATCAGAGCAGTCCGCGCGCGGCGAGGTTCCGCATGAGATGACCGGCGCCGAAGGTCCAGCGCTCGGCGTCGGGACAGCGGACGACCCGATTCACAAGCGCGCCAAGCGTCGGGGTCGCGATGGTGACGATGTCGCCGACCTTGTGGGTGAAGCCCTCGCCCGGCGTGTCGCGATCCTCGATCGGCGCGAACATCGTTCCGAGATAGAGAACGAAGCCGTCGGGATACTGGTGGTTCCGCCCGATGGTCTGGCCGACGAGATCCTCCGGATCGCGCGCGATCTGCTCCATGTGGCTGACGCCGCCGAGCTTGAAGCCGTCGTCGCCGACGACCTCGAGCGTCACCGCCGCCTTGCGCACGTGGTCCAGCGTGAAGCCGCCGTCGAACAGGCGGATGAAGGGCCCGACGGAGGCGGAGGCCGTGTTGTCCTTGGCCTTGCTCAGCAACAGGGCGGAGCGGCCTTCGACGTCGCGCAGGTTGACGTCGTTGCCGAGCGTCGCGCCGACGATGCGGCCCGCGCTCGAGACGACGACCACCATCTCCGGCTCGGGGTTGTTCCAGGTCGAAATCGGATGGATGCCCACGTCCGAGCCTGATCCGACGCTCGCCATCGCCTGGGTCTTCGTGAAGACCTCCGCGTCCGGCCCGATGCCGACCTCGAGATACTGCGACCAGAGGCCCTTCTCGACGAGCACGCGCTTCAGCGCTGCGGCCTCCTCGGACCCGGGCTTCAGCGCGGCGAGGTCCGCCCCTATGGTCGTCGCGATTTCCGCGCGGAACGACGCGGCCTTCTCGGGCGCGCCTTTGGCCTGCTCCTCGACGACGCGCTCGAGCGTCGAGACGGGGAAGGTGACGCCGGCGGCCTTCACGGCCTGCAGGTCGATGGGCGACAGCAGCCACGGCCGGCTGGCGTTCCGACCGTCGGGCGGGGTGTTCGCGAGGATGTCGGCCAGCGCGCCGATGTCTTCCCCCGGCGCCGCGGCCAGTTCGCCGGCGGGATCGGCCGCCTCGCAGAGGTCTCGCGAGGTGGCGAAGGCGGCGGTCACGTCCAGCACGCGATCGTCGCGGACCGTCACCACGCTCGGACCGCTCACATCCGGCCGCCAGACCCGACCCGCGAGAACAGCCGTCGCACGGTCGGACGGGAGGGACGTTTCCACGACGAGGGAGACCGGCATCTGACGCTCCATTGTTCGGAGACTATACAATTGTTCGCGGGCTTTGTGCCGCAACTCGTCGCCTTCGGCAACGGCGTCATGCGGCTTTCGAGAGCGGATCGGCGACGTCCTCGAGCGATTTCCCTTCGGCGTCGATCCCCCACACCAGGGCCGCGGCGCCCGCGCCGATCATGAGCAGCGCCGCGCCGGCGTAGCCGAGGAAGATCGGCCAAGGCTGGCCGCCGCCGATCAGCACGCCGAAGACGTAAGGGGCGACGACGCCGCCGAGGCCGGTGCCAATGGCGTAGAACACCGCGATGGCCAGCGCCCGGACCTCGAGAGGAAAGGCTTCGCTCGCCGTGAGATAGGCCGAACTCGCCGCGGCGGAGGCGAAGAAGAAGATCACGCACCAGGCGAGCGTCTGCGTGACCGCCGTCAGCGCGCCCTGCGCGAACAGCCAGCCCGTGACGAGCAGCAGAAGACCGGAGGCGACATAGGTCAGGCAGATCATCTTCCGCCGCCCGACCGTGTCGAACAGAGGCCCGAGGACCAGCGGCCCGATGACGTTGCCGAAGGCGAAGGGCACGAGATAGAGCCCGATGTGGGTAGCCTCGACCGCGTAGAACTTCGTCAGGATCAGCCCGTAGGTGAAGAACACGGCGTTGTAGAGGAACGCCTGGGCGATCATCAGCGCGAGCACCAGCGCGGATCGACCCCGATAGACGCCGAAGATCGCGCGGAAGATCAGCCCGAAACCGAAGGTGCGGGCGGGATGGATTCGCAGCGATCCGGTTGCCGGCGGCAGGGTCTGGCCCGTCTCGGCCTCGATGCGCCGCTCGATGTCGGCGACGACCGCCTCGCCCTCTTCGATCCGGTCGTGGCACGCGAGCCAGCGCGGACTTTCCGGCACGTGCCGGCGGGTGAACAGGATGAAAAGGCCCAGCACGGCGCCAAGGCCGAAGCCGAGCCGCCAGCCGAGATCGACCGGGAACCAGCCTGAGTCGAGCAGCACGACGCTCGCCAGCGCCCCGACGCCGGCGCCGGCCCAGAAGCTGCCGTTGATGATGATCGCGATCCGGCCGCGCAGCCGCGCCGGCATCAGTTCGTCGATCGCGGAGTTGATCGCGGCGTACTCGCCGCCGATGCCGATCCCGGTGATCAGCCGGAACAGCGCGAGGCTCCAGAAGTCCCAGGCGAAGGCCGAAAACAGCACGCCGACGATGTAGACGCCGAGCGTCGTGAAGAAGATCAGCCTGCGGCCGAGCCTGTCGGTCAGCCACCCGAAACCCAGCGCGCCTCCGACGGCGCCGATGAGATAGGCCGAGGCGAGAGCGCCGATGTCCGCATCGCTCAGCGCGAGCGTTCCAGGGTCCTGCAGGCGCGGCGCAAGCGCCCCGACGATGGTCACCTCGAGCCCGTCAAGGACCCAGGTGACGCCTAGGGCGAGCACGATAAGTCGATGGATTGGCGACCAGGGCAGCCGGTCCATGCGGGCGGGAATGTCGATCTCGACGGCCTCGCGGCCGCCGAGCATGGCGTTGGAGCTCAAGCCTGACCGGCGCCGCGCTCCGCCACCCGACGCTCCCAGGCCAGCGCATGACCGACGATCGCGTCGAGGTCGTCATGGCGAGGGCGCCATCCCACCGTCTCGCGGATGCGGGTCGGATTCGCCACCAGCGACGCCGGGTCGCCATCGCGACGCGGGGCGACGTGCACGGGAAAATCGACGCCGGCGCAGCGCTTCACGGCGTCGATCACCTCGAGCACGGACGCGCCCCGGCCATAGCCGCAGTTCGCGACGAAGCTGTCGCCGCCGGCCTCGAGGTGATCGAGCGCCAGGAGATGGGCGTGCGCGAGGTCGCTGACGTGGATGTAGTCGCGCACGCAGGTGCCGTCCGGCGTCGGATAGTCGTCGCCGTAGCATTCAAGGTGGTTGCGCCCGCCGAGCGCCGCTTGGGCGGCTACCTTGATCAGATGCGTCGCGCGCGGGCTCGACTGGCCGGCCCGGCCGTCGGGATCGGCGCCCGCCACGTTGAAATAGCGCAACGCGGCGTAGGAGAGGCCGTAGGCGCGCGACATGTCGGCCAGCATGCGCTCGGTCATCAGCTTCGAGGCGCCGTAGGGCGAGATCGGATCCAGCGGCTCGTCTTCGGTGAGCGGCTCGTCCGATCCCTCGCCGTAGACGGCGGCGGTCGACGAGAACACCACGCGCTTCACGCCCCCGGCGACCGCGGCGGCCAGCAGCGCGCGGGAGCGGACGGTGTTGTTGAGGTAGTAGTCGAGAGGATCCCGCACCGAGTCCGGAACGACGATCGATCCCGCAAAATGGACGATCGCGTCGACGTCATGCTCCACGATCGTCTTCGCGACGAGGCGCTCGTCGCCTACGCACCCCTTCACGAAAGGCACGGTCTCGGGCACCGCCCGGCGAAAGCCCGTGGACAGATCGTCGATCACGACGACGCTGCGTCCGGCGTCCTTGAGGGCAAGCACCATATGGCTGCCGATGTAGCCGGCGCCGCCTGTCACAAGAACAGCCATCCCATCCCTCCGTCGATCTCATTTGGACAATCTCAGGTGGGTCATCTCGGCGCGGAGTTCGCCTCTTCAAGTGGTCGAAGGCTAATAATCCAAGCCGAGACTCACAGGATCGGGCGGGGCGAAAGCTCCTTCTCGAAGTGCTGCGCAAACCGGGCCATCGCGCGCGGGTTGTCGATCGTGAGCTTGCCGTCGGCCAGAGCGAAGAGGCCCTGGCTCTTGAGGCGGGCCATGGTTTTGTTGGTGTGCACCAGCGACAGGCCGAGTGCGTCCGCCACGTGCTGCTGCGTTAGAGGGAAATCGAGCGTCCGGCCATTCACCAGCCCGAGCGCCTCGGCGCGCTTGAACAGGCCCGCGAAAAGCGAGGCGATGCGCTCCGCCGCGCTGCGCCGTCCGACGGTCAGTAGGTTTTCATCCAGGATCGCCTCCGACTGCGCCGCGAGCCAGGTCAGGTCGTACGCGAAGGCCGGCATCCGCTCGAAAACGCTCCAGAGCCTCCGGCGCGGGATCAGGCAAAGCTCGACGTCGGTCAGGGCGATCGCGCCGTAAAGCGCTTTTTCGAACAGCGACGCCTGCAAGCCCAGAAGATCGCCGGGAAGCGCAATGCTGAGGATCTGCCGCCGCCCGTCCGGCAACTCCTTGTACCGGAAGGCCCAACCCGAAAAGACGGTGTAGAGTTCGGCGCCGTTCTGCTCGGGATTGATGATGTCGGCCCCGGCCGGCAGGCGGAGATGCTCCGACTTCAGCGTTTCCAGGAAAGCCACCTCCTCGTCGGTCTTCTGACGGAAGGCATTCCTCTTTCGCAGGGGGCACCGGGAGCAGCGCACGAACATGGTCACGCTCGGCAGATTTCGTAGGATGGCCGCGGCCTGCGGCAGCTGTAGAGACCCCAATCGACACAGCGGCGCTATGTGAAAACACACATTGGCGCCCGTCGATAGGGGATAAATTCCAACCGAGCCGACGCAGCCATGCGAAGATCATCCTGCCGCTGCATCGTTGACATCCGCGCCCAGGACTTGCTCATTCCACTCGCCGCGCCATTTCGCTGCCACAGCGCTTCCACTGCGTTCCTGCACCGACACCGCTTGTCCGGATTATTCTCGTCATGGCTCTCGCCGACACGATCGCACCTCACCTGCCTTTTCTCCGTCGCTACGCCCGCGCCCTGACCGGGCGGCAGGACAGCGGCGACGCCTATGTCGCGGCTGTCCTCAAGGCGCTTATCGCCGACCCGCGGATCTTCCCCGTCGACACCGACCCGCGCGTCGGGCTTTACGCCATCTTCTCGCGCATCTGGTCGTCGGTGGCGCTGAACGTTGAGACGGGGCTAGAGGCCGCCCAGGCGGAGCGCACCATCGAAGCGCTGACGCCACGGTCGCGTCAGGTGTTCCTTCTCGTGTCCGTCGAAGGGTTTTCCCCTGCCGAAGCCGGTCAGATCCTGGGCCTCTCACACGGTGAGATCAACACGGCGATCGACGAAGCGGGGCGCGAGATCGCCGAGCAGGTGGCGACGGACGTGCTCATCATCGAGGACGAGCCGATCATCTCCATGGATCTCGCCAAGCTGGTCGAGGATCTTGGCCATCGGGTCGTGGGCACGGCGCGCACCCACACCGAGGCCGTCGCCATGGCCGCGAAGACGAATCCGGGCCTGGTCCTGGCCGACATTCAGCTCGCCGACGGCAGCTCCGGGCTCGAGGCCGTTCAGGAAATGCTGCCGAAGCTGGAGGTGCCGGTGATCTTCATCACCGCCTACCCCGAGCGCTTGCTCAGCGGCACGCGGCCGGAGCCCGTGTTCCTGGTCACGAAGCCCTTCCAGGCCTCGACGGTGAAGGCGATCGTCAGCCAGGCGCTGTTCTTCGGCGCCCGTGCGCGTAACCCTGATCGCGCTCCCGCCTGAGCGGCGATCTCGCGGTTTTCGTTAGGAATGAACACGGGCCGGATCGATGATCCGGCCCGTGTTCATTTTGGACCCCTCATACCGCCGCCGCCCCTGAAACTTTCCTGTCATCTCCGCGTTATCGCTCCGACGACGCCATAGAGCCCGATTGAAATGGGCAGGCGCGGCGGCAGGCCGGGAGACGAAGATGGCGAAAGCGACGGTGCTCAAGGTCGCGTCCTCGAGCGACGAGAAAATCGGAACAGGCCTGAGCGACGCCGATCGAAAGGTCATCGCGGAGACGCTGACCGACCTGACGGTCCAGACCTACCGTCTGTTGCTTCGCTCCCAGGTGGTCCACTGGAACGTCACCGGACCCCTCTTCCAGCCGATCCATACCCTCACCCAGCAGCATTATCGCGATCTGTTCGCAGCGATCGACGAGATGGCCGAGCGCATCCGCGCGCTCGGGCACGTCATGCCGACCGGAAAGGCGACGTCGGGCTTGGACAAGGCCCTGTCGCTCGGTTCGCGGATGACCGCGCAGGCGATGCTCGAGGAGCTCGCGGAAGACCACGAAAGCCTTGCGCGCGTCGTGCGCGAAGGCGCAGCCGAGGCGGAGGACCGTCGGGATTTCGTGACCCACGACCTGCTGACCGCGCGGCTGGCGTTCCATGAGAAAGCCGTCTGGATGCTGCGAGCGATCGCAGAAAACTGAACGTAACCCGCTCCTCCGAACCTAATAAGAGGACACGATCATGGCTTACCTGACCCACAGTCCATATCGTGCGTATCCCGTTTTCGCCCGCCGCGATCAGGCGGCGGAAAACAACCGCCAGATCGGCCGCTGCCTGATCGCAGCGCTGGGTGTGTCGGTGGCGGTTTTCGCCCTGTCGTCGGCCGGCGTCCGTACGGAACAGATTTCCACTGTTTCGAAGGGAGACCGTCTGGTCGCGGCTGGAGTCGCGCCTACATCCGAGGTCGCGGCATTCGGCTCGAACGTGACAGTCGCGGTTCGGCACGACGATCGGGCGGAGCGCGTGACCACCGTCAGCAAAGGCGAGGTTGCGGGCTTGGGCGCGGGATCGCCTTACGCCGCGCGCTGACGAGCACGCGGCGTAAGGCGAACGACCGGTTTGGAGTTCACGGATTTTTAGCGTTAGCGGAACGTCAAGCGTTCGACGTCATGCTTGGTCGTTGCGTTCGGGGGCGTGCGCTGGAACGGCGCAGAACGTGAAAGCGGGCTTCACGTTCGCATGAAGGTGATTTGATGACTCAACGGAAGGCGGACGACACGAAGCTCGATACGGATGTGCAGTCGCACATCGGGCGTCAGCTCCGAGCCGGATATGTCGACATCCTGAACCAGCCGGTGCCGGATCGTTTTCTCGAGTTGCTGGCCGAGCTTGACGCCAAGCAGGTCGATCCGCCAGCTGACGATACGGACGACGCGCGTCAGAATGGTGCGCGATGATCGAGCCGCAGCCGCGGGCCCCGCGCGACGAACTGCTGATTCACATTCCTAGCCTGCGCGCCTTCGCGGTGTCGCTTTCTGGCCAGATCGACCGGGCGGACGACCTGGTTCAGGAAACGCTGGTCAAGGCTTGGCGCAACCTCGGCAGCTACACCGAGGGCACGAACATGCGCGCCTGGCTCTTCACAATCCTCCGCAATGTCTACATCTCGGACATTCGGCGGCGAAAACGCGAGGTGCAAGACACCGACGGCGTGTTCGCCGAGAGCGTCGCCGTCGCTCCCGCTCAGAACGGCCACATGGATCTCGTGGACTTCCGGAAGGCCCTCGATGGTCTCCCGGAGGAGCAACGTGAAGCTCTGGTGCTGATCGGCGCCGCCGAATTCTCCTACGAGGAGGCCGCTGAGATCGCGGGCTGCGCCGTGGGAACCGTCAAAAGTCGCGTCAACCGCGCTCGCAACGCGCTGGCGCGAAAGCTCAATCTCGACGTCAGCGAGATTGGACTCGAGCCCGCCCTCCGCGCGGCTCTCGGGCCGCAGGATCGGTCTGGCGTCGCTTGACCTCGCTCTGTTAAGGCCGTTCGACGCTCGTTCGCCGGTCCGGTGATCCCCGTGTTGAAGACGCTGCGCAGCCGTATCGCGCTCCTCCTGATCGCGGCCAATTTCCCGGTGATCGTTCTCGCCGTATGGATCGGCGTGCGCGATTTCCGCGCGGCCGATCTGGTCGATCGCGATCGGCTGGTTCAGGCCGCAAACCTGGTGGCTGCACGCGCCAAGGGGCTCGCTGCTGAGAGCCGGCTCGACGACGCGGCGCGGCGGACCGTGTTCCAGGACGGCGACTCCCGCGCAATGATCGCCGCCGCCATCCTCGACCGAGGCGGCCAGGTTCTCGCCGAGGACTCGCCCGCCTCGTTTGGAGGGGCGTGGCTCCCTCCGGACGGAGCGCCTCGCGATCCGCTTGCCAGCGACCCACGGATCCGAAAGGCGCGCGGCGCCGACGGACGCCCCTATCGCTATGCGCTCGCTCCGGTGCCGGGAAGCGAGGCTGTCGCGATCGCCGCCGCGTCGTTCGATTTCATGGGGCGGCGCCAGACCCAGGGGCTTCTGCTCGCGCTCGGCATGCCGGCGCTGATGAGCCTGCTCTGCATCGGCCTCGTCCTGTTCGGCATCGAGCGCTTCGTCCTCAAATGGCTTCGCGCGCTGCGCGTGACCGCTGAAGCAAGCCAGGGCGATCGCATGGACGTGCGCGCCGTGGACTTCGAGAAGGCGCCGCTGGAGATCGCCCGCCTTGGGGACGCGCTCGACGCCATGTCGGGACGGATCGAGGAGCGGTCGCAGGCGCTGACCACGGCGCTCGACGAGCGCGACCGGCTTCTGCGTGAGCTTCATCACAGGGTGAAGAACAATTTCCAGATGATCGCCAGTCTGCTCGCGCTGCAGCGTCAGGAAGCGCCGCAGTCCTTGTCGGCGGTGCTGCGCGCGCCGGAAGACCGGGTGCGCGCGATGGCGGCCGCTTACAAGGCGTCCTACGCCAGCGGCGAGATCGGTCACGTCGAGGTCGGCGAGCTGATCCGGGACGTGGCGCTGCAGGCGCGCGACGCGGTGGGCGAACGGCGGTTCGAGGTCAACATCCTGACGCAGGGGCCCGTCGGCGAGGTCGACCTCGACAGGGCGGTGCCGCTGTCGCTGCTGGTGATGGAACTGCTGAGCGCCGCGGCCGCGGCGGGCGGAGACGCGTCGCTCTCGATCGTCCAGCGCCCCGGCCGCCGCTTGGCGTTGATCATCGAATCCCAGAACCAGAACTGGCTGCCCACGACCGGCCTGCCGCTCCGCCTCATCCGCGCCTACACCGAGCAGATCGGCAGCGCGGTGGGCGATTGGCGCCAGGGCCGGGTGGAGTTCGAGGTTGCGCTGGCTTCGGAGGAGCCGAAGATCGGAATGGCGCGCTCTGCGACTGCGAAGCGTTGACGCCCTTGCGGGCGCGGGCGTCGTGGGCCTAATTGCCGCCATGGCTCCTCCCCTTCTTCTGCTCAAAGACGTCCGCCTCACCTTCGGGGGCCGTCCGCTGCTCGACGGCGCCGAGATCTCGGTCTCGGCAGGCGAGCGCCTCGGCCTCGTCGGCCGCAACGGCTCGGGCAAATCCACCCTCCTCAAGATCGCGGCCGGCCTCGTCGAGGCCGACGGCGGCTCGCGCTTCGTCCAGCCCGGCGCGACCATCCGCTACCTGCCGCAAGAGCCCGACCTGTCGGGCTTCGCAACCACGCGCGCCTATGTCGAGGCGGGCTTGGCCCCCGGCGATGACGAGCACCGCGCGTCCTACCTGCTGATGGCGCTGGGTCTTACTGGCGACGAGGCGCCCGCCACGCTGTCGGGCGGCGAAGCGCGCCGCGCCGCGCTCGCCCGCACGCTCGCGCCCGAGCCGGACATCTTGCTGCTGGACGAGCCCACCAACCACCTCGATCTTCCCGCGATCGAATGGCTCGAGGCGGAGCTTCGGAACTCTCGTTCCGCGCTCGTGCTCATCAGCCACGACCGCCGCTTCCTCGAGAACCTGACCCGCGCCACGTTGTGGCTCGACCGCGGCCGCACCCGCAAGCTCGACAAGGGGTTTGGCGTGTTCGAAGCCTGGCGCGACGAACAGCTCGCGCAGGAGGAGCTGGAGCGCCACAAGCTCGACCGCCAGATCGAGCGCGAGAAGGACTGGCTGCGCTACGGCGTCACCGCCCGGCGCAAACGCAACATGGGACGGCTGCGGGCGCTGGACGACCTGCGCGAGAAGCGGCGGACCCAGCGCAAGGCGCAAGGCTCGGTGCAGCTGACCGTGACCGAGGGCGCGACCTCCGGCGCGCTGGTCGTGGAGGCGAAGAACGTCTCCAAGGCCTACGACGACCGTCCGATCGTGACGGACTTCTCCACCCGCATCGCTCGCGGCGACCGCATCGGCCTGGTGGGCGCGAACGGAGCTGGCAAGACCACCCTTCTGAGCCTGCTCACCGGCGCGCTGGCGCCCGACGAGGGCCTGATCCGGGTGGGCGCCAACGTCGAGATCGCGACCCTCGACCAAAAACGCGCGAGCCTCGACCCCTCGACCACATTGCGCGAGGCGCTGACCCATGGCCGCGGCGACACGGTGGAGGTCGGCGGCCAGACCAAGCACGTCGTGTCCTACATGAAGGACTTCCTGTTCGGCCCGGAGCAGGCGGGGTCGCCGCTTTCGGCGCTCTCCGGCGGCGAACGCGGCCGCCTGTTGCTCGCCCGCGCGCTGGCGCAGCCATCGAACCTGCTGGTGCTGGACGAGCCGACCAACGACCTCGACCTCGAGACGCTGGACCTGCTGCAGGAAATGATCGGCGAGTATCCCGGCACCGTGATCCTCGTCAGCCACGACCGCGACTTCCTCGACCGCACGGTCGACGCCGTGATCGCCTCCGAGGGCGACGGCCGCTGGCAGGAGTACGCCGGCGGCTACGCCGACATGGTCGCCCAGCGCGGCCGCGGCGTCGACGCGCGAGGACCGGCGGCCTCGCAGCCCTCCGACAGGTCGAAAGCGCCGCCCTCCCCGGCCGCTCCGCCCGCCGCGCGGAAGAAGCTGTCGTTCAAGGACCAGCATGCGCTCGAAACCTTGCCGAAGCGCATCCAGGCACTCGAGGCCGAGATCGCGAAGCTCGCGGCGAAGCTCGGTGACCCGCAGCTCTACGCCCGGGACCCGAAGGCCTTCGCCAAAACGAGCGACGACCTCGCGAAGGCGGAGGCCGAAAAGGCCGCGTCGGAGGAGCGCTGGCTGGAGCTCGAAATGATGCGCGAGGAGCTGGCGGCGGGCTGAGGCCATGCGGCTGAAATGAAGTGCGTGCTTCCGCTCCTCAGCATGAGGATGTGGTGGGTCGCCGCCGTTCCGCCCGCCTCCCTCATGCTGAGGAGCCGCGCGTCAGCGAGGCGTCTCGAAGCACGCACTTCAGTCGCATCGGTTTAGAGCGGAACAGAACCGGCGGGGCGCAGCGGACCTTCAAAAATATGACCCCGATCCCCATCGCCGACCCCGACGACTCGCGCGTCGCCCCCTACCGGGCGGTGCGCGAGCGCGACGTCGTGGGCCGCGGCGAGCGCTTCGTGGCCGAGGGCGAGGTGGTGCTGCGCCTGCTGATCGAGGGCGGACGCGGCGCCCCCTCCGTCCACGCGCCAGAAAGCCTGCTGATCGCGGAAAACCGGCTCGACGCGCTCGGCGACCTTCTCGCGAAGCTGCCGCCCGAGATCCCTGTCTACGCGGCGGGGCAGGCCGTGATGGACGCCGTGGTCGGCTTCCACATTCACCGCGGCGTCCTCGCCATCGCCCGCCGCGCGCCGCCCGAGACTGCAGCGGAGCTGCTCGCCCGCCTGCCGGCGAAGGCTCTGGTCGTCGCGCTGGTCGGCGTCGCGAACCACGACAACGTCGGCGGCATCTTCCGTAACGCCGCCGCCTTCGGCGCCGACGCCGTGCTGCTGGACGACACCAGCTGCGACCCGCTCTACCGGAAGGCGATCCGGGTGTCGGTCGGCGCGAGCCTCATTCTGCCCTTCGCCCGCGGCGGATCAGGCGACGACCTGCTGGACGCGCTGGCGGCGCAGGGATTTCGGACATTGGCGCTCAGCCCCGCGGGAACGCACGCCATCGGCGCCGTTTCGCCCGCGCCGCGCACCGCGCTGCTGCTGGGCGCGGAGGGGCCGGGCCTCCCCGCCGACATCATGGCGCGGACGACGACAGCGCGCGTGCCGATGGCGGCGGGCTTCGACAGCCTTAACGTGGCGACCACAAGCGGGATCGCGCTCTACGCGCTGACCTCCGCCGCCCGCGCGGCAGGGTAAACCGCGGGGATCCCTCCTCGCGCCGAAGGCGTGGGGAGGGTGGCCCTTGGCGAAGCCAAGGGTCGGGTGGGGTCTTGGGCGTGGGGCGACTGTGGATGACGAGCTTCGTCCTTGACCCACCCCACCCGGCCGGGCTCCGCCCGTCCACCCTCCCCTTCCGGGGGAGGGACGCCCACGCTTCGTTCTGAAGGCGGGACGGTCGGCGTCGCGACGTCCGCGAAGCGGCGTCGCTCACCCGCCATTCAGCACCTTCAAGAACACGTCGCCGAACGCGTCGAGCTTGGCCGCGCCGACGCCCTTCACCTTGGCGAGCGCGGCGGGCGTCTGCGGCTTGGTGGCGGCCATCTCGACCAGCGTGCGGTCGGCGAAGATCACATAGGCCGGCACGGCGCGGGCGATCGCCAGCTCGCGCCGGAGCGCCTTGAGGCGACCGAGCAGCTCGCCGTCAACCCCGTCGAAGCCCGCGCTCTCGGCCACCATCCGCCGGCGCTCGCGTTTCTTCTCCTTGGGCTTGGCGATCGTCACCGTCTCCGCGCCGTCGAGAATACGCCCGCCCTTAGGGCTGAGCTGCAGGCCGCCGTAGGCGCCCGCTTCCACCTTGAGCGCGCCCAGCGCCACAAGCTGGCGGACGATGCCGCGCCACTCCGCCGCCGGCCGGTCGGCGCCCTTGCCGAAGCCCGGCAGACGGTCGTGGCCGCGGGCCTCCACCGTCTCGGACATGTGGCCGACCGCGAGCGCCACGATGTGCGCCGCGCCGAAGCGCTCGCCGGTGGCCGCGACCAGCCCCAGCAGCAGCCGCGCCTCCCGCGTGCCGTCGATCACCTCGGGCGGGTCGAGGCAGACGTCGCAGTTGCCGCACGGGCCGGTGGTTTCGCCGAAGTAGGCGAGCAGCGTCTGGCGGCGGCACGAGGTGGTCTCGCAGAAGCCCACAAGCGCGTCGAGCCGGCGCGCCTCGACGCGCTTGCGCTCATCGTCGCTGTCCTGCTCGTCGATGAAGCGGCGGCGGGTGCGCACGTCTTCGAGGCCATAGAACATCAGCGCTTCGGCGGGCGCGCCATCGCGCCCCGCGCGGCCGATCTCCTGGTAGTAGGCCTCCAGCGAGCCCGGGATGTCGCCATGGACGACGTAGCGCACGTCAGACTTGTCTATGCCCATGCCGAAGGCGACGGTCGCGACCATGACGACGCCAGGCTCCGCCAGGAACGTCTCCTGCGCAGCCGCCCGCTCGGACGCCTCCAGCCCGGCGTGGTAGGCGAGCGCGTTGACGCCGGACTTCTTGAGGTTCGCAGCGGTCTCCTCGACCTTCTTGCGCGACAGCCGGTAGACGACGCCGCTCAGGCCCGGCCGCGCAGTGACGTAGCGCTCGATCGCGGTCCCGACGTCGCGCTTGTCGGCGACGGAGATCGCGATGTTCGGGCGGTCGAAGCCGGACACGAAGGAGTCCGCCTTACCCGAGAAAAGCTTTTCGATGATGTCGGCGCGGGTGGCGTCGTCGGCGGTGGCCGTCAGGGCCACGATCCGGGCGCCGGGGAGCGCGTCCTTCAGGCGGCCGAGCGTGAGATACTCCGAGCGGAAGCTGTGGCCCCACTGCGAGATGCAATGCGCCTCGTCGATCGCCACCAGCGACACCGGCAGACGCCCCAGCGCGCCCAGCATGCGCTCCGTCATCAGCCGCTCGGGCGCCATGTAGACGAGCTTGGCCTCGCCGGACGCCACCCGCCGCCAGGAGGCGACGTTCTCGTCGCGCGACTTCGCGGAGTGGATCGCCTCGGCGCAGACACCGTCGAGGCGCAGCCCCGCGACCTGGTCGTCCATCAGCGCGATCAGCGGCGACACGACGACCGCAAGCCCGCCGGAGACCAGCGCCGGCACCTGATAGCACAGCGACTTGCCCGCGCCGGTCGGCATGACGGCCAGCACGTCGCGGCCGGCGAGCAGCGCGTCGATCACCCGCTCCTGCCCGGGGCGGAACTCGTCGAAGCCGAAGGCCGTCTTGAGCACGCGCCGCTTCTCCGCCTCGAGCGCGGGCTCGAGGGCGACGGACGAGGGGAACGTCAGGGCGGCGGAGGACACCGGCCATCTCTAGCGGATTCGGGGGGCGCATGCGCGGGTCGAAGGCGGATTGCTTCTGGATAACGCGCGCCCGACGAGGGGTTCCCCGCGATCGAGAGCGCCGGCGTGCTTCGAGACGCCTCGCTTCGCGAGGATCCGGCATGAGAAGACCTGAGCTAAGCCTCCCTCCTCATGCTGAGGAGCCTTCCAAAGGATCGCGTCTCGAAGCACGCGCTGGATCCTCACAAGAACCCCTTCGTCTTTGAGGCCAACGCGCCGTTCCCACACGTCGCATCCCGTCGACGCCCGCCTTATGTTACCGAACGGCTGATCCGGGAGCCCGCCGATGACCGACGCCACTCTGCCAGCGCCCGCTCGCACCGCCGTGACGCGCGAGAACGTCTACCGCGCCGTCTGGCGCTGGCACTTCTACGCCGGGCTGTTCACCCTGCCGTTCCTGTTCATCCTCGCGGTCACCGGCGGCGCCTACCTGTTCCGCGACGAGATCGACGGGCTGGTTCACGCCGACCTTAAGTCGGTCGAGGCGCGCGCCGCTGCGCCGCTTGGGGCGGACGCGCTGATCTCCGCAGCGCTGAAGGCCCACCCCGGCAAGGCCGCGTCGTTCCGCGGCGCGTCGACGCCCGCTGGTTCCGCCGAGGTCACGCTGCGCGACGGCCACGGGCCCGGCCAGGTGGTCTACGTAGACCCCTACGACGGCCGCGTTCTCGGCGCCTTGCCCGAGGGCGGCTCGGTGATGGACTATGTCCGGCGCCTGCATTCGCTCGCGCTGTTCGGTCGGCTCCCGACCGCGCTGATCGAGATCGCGGCCGGCTGGGCGATCGTGCTGGTGGCGACGGGGATCTACCTGTGGTGGCCGCGCGGCCAACGCGGCGGCGTGGTGACGGTGCGCGCGACGCCGGCGAAACGCGTGTTCTGGCGCGACCTTCACGCCGTCACCGGCGCTTTCGCCGGCGTCTTCATCGCCTTCCTCGCGCTCACCGGCATGCCATGGTCGCTGGTGTGGGGCGCGGGGCTGAAGACGGTGCTGGCCCAGGCCGGCGGCGGCTACCCCAGCGGCGTCCGCGCCAACATCCCGATGTCGCCGGTGCCGACCGGCGTCGCCATCCCCGGCACGGGCTGGACCCTGCAGGCTGCGCCCATGCCGCAGTCCACGCCGCAGGACGCGCCGCCGCTCGGCGTGAACGCCGCCGCGACGATCTTCGCCGACATGGGCTTTCCCGCCGGCTATGGCCTCGCGCTGCCAGCCGGCCCGAACGGCGTCTACTCCGCCTCGGCCTACCCAGACGACGTGAGCGGCCAGCGCGTCGCCCACATCGACCAGTACTCGGGCATGACGCTGGTCGACGCGCGCTTCGCCGACTACGGCGCCGCGGCCAAGGCGATCGAATGGGGCATCAGCGTCCACATGGGCCAGGAGTACGGCCGCGCGAACCAGCTCTTCATGCTTGCGGTCTGCCTCGCCCTCGTCGGACTCTGCGTCTCGTCCCCCGTGATGTGGTGGAAACGGCGGCCGAAGGGCTCGCTGGGCGTTCCCCCGCCGCCGGTCGACGCCCGAGCGACGATCGGCGTGGTGGCGATCGTCGCGGTCGCGGGGCTGGTCTTCCCGCTGGTGGGGGCGTCGCTGCTCGCGATGCTCGCCTTCGACGCCTTGCTCATGCGGCGGCGAAGGCGGGCGGACCGATAGGCGCGGAGGTCGCGCGCTCGCGGTTCAGTGCCCCATGTGCATCTCGGCGCCCTTCGGCTCGCCCGCCGGCCGATAGCCCACGGCCTCGACGGCGAACTCGACGTCGACCGTTCCCGCCTTCTCGAACGTCAGCGTGGCCTTCAGTTTCTCGCCCTGTTTGAGGGGCTGCTTGAGGCCGACGAACATGATGTGCTTGCCGCCCGGCGTGAACTCCACCTTGCCGCCGGCCGGCGCTTCGGCGCCGTTCGAGAGCGGGCGCATCTTGGCCACGCCGTCTTCGGTGAGGCTCTCGTGCAGCTCGGTCTTGTCGGCGAAACTCGCGGCGACTGAGACAAGGCGGTCGGCCTCCTTGCCCGTGTTCGTGACGACCAGGAAACCGCCGCCGACCTTGGCGCCCGGCGCCGTGGCGCGGACCCAGGGGTGGGCGATTTCGAGGGCGCCGGCCTTGTACTCGTGGGCGGACGCGGCGGCGGCCATGAGGCTGAGGGTGGCGACAACGCCGATGACGGTGCGGATCATGATCTCGTTCTCCGGGCGGAGGGGCTGACGCCTCGTCTCCGCGGGATGGACAGGGGCTTGGCTCAGGTGGGACGCGCCGGCGCCGGCGGCCCGCGGGCCATGCCCATCCGCCGCGGCGCGCCGGGGATCGCGCACGCGACGCCGACGCCGGAGACGCCTGATGGCGTCGTCGCCAGCGCGCCGACGGCGGGCGACGCGGCGTCGAGGACGGCGGAGGGCGGGAGGCGGCAGAGGTCGTCGCAGGCGCAGAGCGCAGCCGGATCCTCGGTCGACGCCGGGCCCGCCCCGCAGAGCGCGGCCAGGCCGTCGACGCTCGCCATGCGGCCCGCATGGGCGCTGGCGGCGGCCGACGCGACGACGCCCTCGACCGCCAGCAGATAGGCGGCGACGAGCGCGAGCGCGCGGAAAAGGCGGCTGACCCGGATCATACGCCAGTCTTAGCCGCGCTTAGGCCCCGACGCCACGTCCACTGCGAGGCGGCGCCGCGGTGACGACGATCCGGCCGTCCGCGGTCCAGGCCACGCGGGCCCCGGCGAGGGTCGCGGCGCCGGAGGAGGTCGCGGAGGTCCGTTCGAACAGGCGCTCGAGCCGGTCGAGCCGGACGCGGGTCTTCCCCAGCGCAGCCACCGCTCGGCCGAGCAATCTGAGGCGGATCTCGGCGGGCAGAGCCGCCGCCTCGGGGGCGATGACGGCGCGGTTCGGCGCGAGGCTGAGATGGGCCGCCGCCGCCTTCTCCTCGACGGCCAGGAGCGCGTCCTCCGCGCGGGCGGCGCGGCGGGCGAAGACGCCGAGGCGCTCCGCCGTCAGGCCCTCGTCCTCCAGAACCGCGCGGCCGGCGCGGAGGCGGGCGCGGCAGAAGGCGGGGTCGGCGTTCATGGCGTCCTCGGACCAGCCCCAGCCGCGCGCCCGCAGCGTCGCGACCAGCCGGGCCTTGGGCACGCCGAGCAACGGCCGCAGATGCACCAGCGGCCCCCTCATGCTTTTGGGCCGCATGGCCGCGAGCCCGGCCGGGCCGCTGCCGGCGGCGAGCCGCATCAGCACCGTCTCGGCCTGGTCGTCGAGCGTATGGGCGGTGGCGAGGGCCTCGGCGCCGATCGCGGCGGCGTGGGCGGCGAGCGCGGCGTAACGGGCGTCCCGCGCCGCCTCCTCGATCCGCGCGCCGCGGGAGCCTAAGGGCGCCTCCAGCCGGGCGTGCGGCAGGCCGAGCGCGGTCGCGGCCCTGGCGACGGCGCGGGCTTCGGCGGCGGATTCAGGACGGAGAGAATGGTCGACGGTGGCGACGGACAGCCGGGTCCCGGTCCGCCCCGCAGCCCAGTCGGCGGCCAGCGCGAGCAACGCCATCGAATCCGCGCCGCCGGACACGGCGATCAACACGAGGTTAACTCCGGCGAACGTCGGGGTTAACAGCGCGTCGATTTCGTCCGCGCTGAGCGGCGCGGCTTCGCCGCAGCGGCCGTCGAGCACGAAAACCGTCTCCTCGCGCGTGGTCGGCGCCAGCTTAGGCGTCCGAAGGGCGCGGCGTAAGCCCGACTACGAGCTTGCCCGACGTCAGCAGGAGATGCGCTTCAGCTCGCGGTCGGTCTGCGGCTTGATGCGGGCGTACTTCTTGCCGGCCTCGGCGATGGTCGCGCAGGCCTCGTCCTTCTTGCCCATGCCGTTCAGCGACATCCCAAGCTTCATCATGCTCTCGGGCGCCTTGGCGGACTGCGGGGCGTCCACGTAGATTTTATAGAAGCTGTCGGCGGCGTCGGTGTACTTCTTGCGCTGGTAGAGGCTCTCGCCCAGCCAGTACTGCGCTTCGGCGGCGCGCGGGTCCTTGGGATAGGCGCGCAGGAAGTCGCGGAAGGTCGAGTCCGCCAGTTCGTAGTCGCGGCGCTGGATGAAGCCGACGCCCATGTCGAACTGGTCGCGCGGATCGCCGGTGCCGACCGACATGCCGCCGCCGCCGCTCTGAGGCACGGCGCCGGTCGGGCCGACGGCCGCGCTTTGACGGGCGCCGGGCGGGCGGATGCTCATCGGCGCGTTCGGATCGTCGCCGGGACCGCCGTCGTCGATCAGGCCGCCGATGGTGTCGCCGCCGCTGCGAGGCGCGCCGAGGTTGGACGGCGCGCCTCCGGAGCCGGACGGACGCCCCGCCGGCGGAGCCCCGAGGTCGCCGACCGTCGCGCCGCCGCCGGCTCCGGGGCCGGCGTCGCCCCGCTTGCCGGGCTTCGCGCCGCCGCCCTTGCCGCTTTCCAAATCCTGGAGGCGGAAGTCGACGTCGCCCTGGAAGCGCTTCAGCGCCTCGTCGTTGCGCTTGGTCTGAAACTGGATCTCGTCGAGCCGCCCGTTCAGCTGCCGCATCTGGTTCTCGAGCCGGTCGAGCCGGACCGCGATGTCGGCGAGCGAGGACGACTGGGCCGGCTGCACCGGCGAGGAGTAGGCCGGGCGCTCCTCGCGGCCGGCGCCGAAAAAGGCGAGCTTGGTCTCGAGGCCCTCGACGCGGCTCTCCAGCCAGGACGGCGCCGGCCCGGAGCCGGCCTCCATCGCCGTGGCGGCGAAGGGCGCGCACGTCAGGACGGCGCCGAGCGCCAGGCGTCGGACGAGCGATGAGCGCGCGGCTTTGAACATGGGTGCGACGAATCCGAGCTGATAGAGCAACGATTTCACGCGGTTAAGCGTCCAGTTCGGCCGAATTAGGGCCGGGTCCGGCGGCGCAGGCCGAAGCCTGGAGCCGCCGGACCCGAAGTCGATCACATTCCGGCGCCGCCCTGCAGCACAGTAACCGCGCGGCGGTTCTGCGACCAGCAGGAGATGTCGTCGCACACCGCGACCGGCCGCTCCTTGCCGTAGGACGTGGAGCGGATGCGGCCGCCGCCGACGCCGCGGGCCGCGAGGTAGTCGCGGGTGACCTGCGAGCGTCGCGCGCCGAGCGCGAAGTTGTACTCGCGGGTGCCGCGCTCGTCGGCGTGGCCTTCGATCAGGATGCCGTAGCGCGGGTAGCGCGACAGCCACTGGGCCTGCTTGTCGAGCGTCGAACGTGCGGTGCTGGTGAGCTCGGTCGAGTCGGTCTCGAAGAAGACGCGGTCGCCGACGTTCACGACGAAGTCCTGCTGGCTGCCGGGAGGGCCGCCGCGGCCGCCGGCGCCGTAGCCGCCCGCCCCGTTCATGCCGTCCATGCCGTCGCCGGCGCCCTTTTTCGCGCAGGCTGCCAGAAGCAGCGTCGCGCAGATCGCGGCCGCGAGCTTTCCGCCCTGGCCGATACGCATGGCACGCAACATCCCCGATGACTCCTTGTGGCTTTCGGTTGCCGCAACCATAGCCGTCTCCCAGTTAACCGAAGGTTCCGTTAGGCTTAAACGTTCGTTACCGGACCCTGCGCGGCCGATCGTGTCGGAGCGATGGCTGCGCCCGCGGTCGGCCGCGTTTTCAGATCGTCTGAGTCTTTGAAGACACACGCCCCGTCATGCGCCGCTTCGGAGGACCCATCTTGGACTTCGAGCGGAAGGCGCTCTCCGGGCCTGTTTGGCGGTGACGGAAGGCGGCCGTTGGGCGCAGTGCGTGCTTCGGGGCGCCGCCCTATGGGCGGCTCTTCAGCATGAGGCGCGTTTGAGTTTCGGAAGGTGAAACAATCAAGAACGCCCTCATGCTGAGGAGCCCGCCTCTCGGCGGGCGTCTCGAAGCACGCACTGCGCCTCAACTCGGATTTCCAAACGCGTCGGCTCGCCCGTTCGAAGCGCGACCGAGGATCCTTACGGCCGTCATGCCCCGGTTTATCCGGGGCATCCAGACCAGATCATCGAGAGGGAGAGCGGGAGGCCTGGATGCCCCGGATAAACCGGGGCATGACGCGCGCGCGTTCAGGAAAGCGTCCCCTCCCCGCAAAAGCGGCAAGAGAACGTCGCCTCAGTTCAGCGGGGGGGACCAGGCGGGGTCGGAGGCGAAGCCCGGGGTGGGGACGACCTGCTCGTTCCGGCCGGTGACGTCGATCGAGTAGATCTTCGGCCCGGCGCCCTGCTCGCGGAAGAACATCAGCACGCGTCCGTTCGGGGCCCAGGTCGGGCCCTCGTTGTGGAAGCCTTCGGTGAGGATGCGCTCGCCGGAGCCGTCGGGGCGCATCACGCCGATCGCGAATTTGCCGCCGGACTGCTTGGTGAAGGCGATCAGGTCGCCGCGCGGCGACCACACCGGGGTGGAGTAGCGGCCGTCGCCGAAGGAGATGCGCTGCGCGCCGCCGCCGCCGGCGCCCATGACGTAGATCTGCTGGTTGCCGCCGCGGTCGCTCTCGAACACGATCTTGGCGCCGTCCGGCGAGTAGGAGGGCGAGGTGTCGATCGCGCCGCTGTCGGTCAGCCGCGTGGTCGCGCGCGAGCGAAGGTCCATGGCGTAGAGGTTGGAGTCGCCGCCCTGCTGAAGGCTCATGATCACCTTCTGGCCATCGGGCGAGAAGCGCGGCGAGAAGGTCATGCCGGGGAAGTTGCCGACGACCTCGCGCTGGCCGGTCTCGATGTTCAGCAGGTAGACGCGCGGCTCCGCGCGGCCGAACGCCATGTAGGTGATTTCCTGGCTGGTCGGGCTGAAGCGCGGCGTCAGCACCAGCTCGTCGCCGCCGGTGATGTAGCGGGAGTTGAAGCCGTCCTGGTCCATGATCGCGAGACGCTTGACGCGGCGGTCTTTCGGGCCGCTCTCGTCGACGTAGACGACGCGGGTGTCGAAGTAGCCTTTCTCGCCCGTCAGCTTCTCGTAGACCATGTCGGCGATCAGGTGCGCCACGCGGCGCCAGTTCTTGTCGGTGAAGAACTGCTGGCCGTCGAGCTGGTTGCCCGCGAACACGTCCCACAGCCGAAACTCGGTCCGCACGCGGCCGTCGCCCTGCCGCACGACGCGGCCCGTCACCAGCGCCTGGGCGTTGATGATGCGCCAGTCGCCGAAGCGGGGCGCCGAGTCGGTGTTGGTGATCTTCTCGATGAAGGCCTTGTGGTCGATCGGCGCGAACAGCCCAGAGCGCTTCAGGTCCGCCTCGACGACGCTCGCGATGTTGCGGGCCATCTCGGCGTCCGCCCCCTGCCCCAGGAACTCGGGGATCGCGATCGGCATGGGCTGAACGTTGCCCTGGTTGATGTCGATGTTGACCTGCGCGCGCGCGGCCGGGGCCATCGCCGCGAGCCCGATCAGGGTGGCGATGACGGCCAGGGCGCGGAGGAGCTGAGCAAGTGAAAGCGACATGAGGGCTATCCGTTTCGGGCGGCCGGTGCGGCCGGCGGAGACAGGACGAAGAAAATGGGCGGAGCCGGGGCTACGCGCACGGTCGGGCGGAGGGCGCGCCCCGGAGGGCGCCGTTCTGAGATGCGGTCGGCTGGGCGAACGAGACGAAAGCGCTCATCCGCCGGCCATGTCGCGCGGATCGAAATTGATCGTGACCTGCTTCCAGTAGTCGTATCCGGAGGCCGGCAGCTTCAAGGGGGCGCAGCGCTGCACGGCGCGGGTGGCGGCGCTGGCGGCGGCGCGGAACGCCGGGTGCGACGACGAGTTGACCACCGTCGGTCCGTCGGCGATCGAACCGTCCGCGTTCAATGAGAACTGAACGCGCACCACGAGCGACTCCGAGCCGGACGCGCCGATCGGCGGGCTCCAGCACTGCATGACCTGTTCGCGCACGGCGTTGTCGATGCCCGTGCGCTCCGACAGCGACAGCTTGCTCGCCGTGCCGCGCGCCGTGCCGGCGGTGGTCTCCGGCGCCGCGTCGCGCGCCGCGGCCGCCTTCCGGCCGGGATCGCGCACATCCTTCATGGCGCTGTCGCTGGAGGACGCCTTGTTGCCGAGCAGGCTCGCGATCTTGGCCGGGTCGAACTTGCGCTCGGCGGCCTTGGCGGCCTTCTCGGCGTCCGCCTTCTCCTTCGCGGCCTTCTCGGCCTTGGCGAGCTTCTCGGCTTCCGCCTTGGCGAGCTTTTCGGCCTCGGCCTTCGCGGCCTTCTCCGCGTCGGCCTTAGCCTTGGCGAGCTTGTCCGCCTTTTCCTTCGCGGCCTTCTCGGCGGCCGCCTGTTCGGCCGCAGCCTTTTCCTGAGCGGCCTTTTCCTGCGCCGCCTTCTCCGCGGCGGCGGCTTTTTCGGCCGCGGCCTTCGCGCGCAGTTCGGCGTCGGCGGCCTCCGCCAGCTTCTCGGCCTTCTCGGCGGCGGCCTTGTCCTGCGCCGCCTTCTGAGCGGCCTGAGCGGCTTTTTCCTGGGCGGCCCTGGCCTGAGCGGCCTTGTCGGCCTCCGCCTTGGCTGCGGCCTGTTCGGCGGCGGCCTTCTCCTGCGCGGCCTTTTCCGCCTTCTCCGCCTTGGCGGCCTTTTCAGCGGCGAGCTTCGCGGGGTCCGGCTCGGGCTTCGGCGGCGCCTCGGCCTGCGCAGGCGTGGGCGGCGCCGGCGGCGGGGGCGCCTTTACGTCTTCCTTGGCGATCGGCGTGTCGTCGTCGACCGGTTCGGACTCGGCCTCCGCGACCTGCTCGGCCTTCTGCTTGGGCGCGTCGACCTTCTTCGAGGTCTTCGAGCCCTTGGTCATGGCGTCGAATTCCTGCGGGGTCAGAATCTCGACCGGAAGCGCTTCGGTCGGCCCGACGTCGAAAGGCTTCGCGACGCCAAAATTCCAGATCCCCCAGGCGAGGACCAGGGCGTGCGCCGCCGAGGAGGTGACGAGGCCGGCACGCATGGCGTCAGATCAGCTCCCCTGCTCCAGCTCGGTGACGAGCGCGACCCGACGGAAGCCCGCCCCGGACAGCGTGCCCATCACCTTCATCACCTGCCCGTAATTCACGTTGCGGTCGCCCCGAACGTAGATGCGTTCCTCATAGCCGGAGTTCGTGATGGCAATGAGGCGCGGCGCGAGGTCTTCGACCGCGACCGGGGTCTCCTGAAGAAAGACCTCGCCCTTGGTGTTCACCGTGATCGTCAGCGGCTCCTTCTCCTCGTTCAGAGGATTGGCCGAGGTCTGCGGCAGGTCGATCGGCACTCCGACGGTGAGCAGCGGCGCCGAGACCATGAAGATGATCATCAGCACCAGCATCACGTCGACCATCGGGGTCACGTTGATCTCGGACATGACGGCGCTGCGCCGACGGCGTCTCGCCCCGTGCGCGCCGCCTCCGCCGCCGCCGCCGCTCATGCCCATGAGATCGCTCCCGCAAGGCTCATCGCGTCAGCCTCGCTCGTCGAGCTGGCGAGACAAGATGGCGGAGAACTCGTCGGCGAAGCCTTCCATGCGGCTCGCCTGGCGCGTCACCTGGCTGGAGAACTTGTTGTAGAAGATGACCGCGGGAATGGCGGCCACCAGGCCGATCGCGGTGGCGAACAGCGCCTCGGCGATGCCGGGGGCCACGACCGCGAGCGAGGTGTTCTTCGAGGCGGCGATCGACTGGAACGAGGTCATGATGCCCCAGACCGTGCCGAACAGGCCGATGAAGGGGCCGGCCGAGCCGACGGTGGCGAGCACGAGGAGCTTGGATTCCAGCCGCTCGACCTCGCGCGAGATCGTCACGTCGAGCACCTTGTCGATGCGCTGCTGGAGGCCGGCGACGGATCGGCCGCCGCTCTCGTAGGAGCGCTTCCACTCCCGCATCGCCGCCACGAACAGCGCGGCCATCGAGGTGTTCGGCCGGTTCGACAGCGAGCGGTAGAGCTCCTCGAGGCTCTGGCCGGACCAGAAGATCTTCTCGAAGCGGTCCATGTTGCGCTTGGTGCGCGAGAACAGGAGCTGTTTGTCGACGACGATCGCCCAGCACCAGACCGACGACGCGAGCAGTCCGAGCATCACGAACTTCACGACGAAGTGGGCCTGCAGGAATAGGCCCCACAGCGACATGTCTGGCGTAGGCATCGTCCGGTCGTCTCCACGCTCCGGTGTGGCGGGCGTCGCGTTTCGCCGCGCGGGCGGCTCGAAAGAAAGCCGGCCACGCCGGGCATCCACGGGACGTCGGGCTCGGAGCGTCCGCGCTAGTCGCGCGCTAATGTGTTGAAACTGCGACCCGGACCCGCTTCCCCACGTCGTTAATGACTTGTCAGGGTTAATGACGCGTTACCAAACCGGGCTGTGGCGATGGCGCCGCAGCGCCGCGCCGCACCCGAGGTCGTCCCGCCATGTTCCGCACGCTCGCCCACGCTCTCCTGCTCGCCCTCCCGGCGGCCCCGGCGCTCGCCGCCGACGACGGCCTCAGCGCGGCGACGGTCGCCGTCCAGGCGATCGCGCCGACCGCGGACGGGCGCGCGCGGGTGTCGGAATGCACCGGCGCGCTGATCGCGCCCGACCTCGTGCTGACCGCCGGCCATTGCCTGGACGGGATCGCGTCGCCCTCCCAGGTGGCGGCCTTCGCCTATGACGGCGACCGGCCGAAGGCGCCGCCGCTGCGCGTCGCGCGGTTCGCGCGGCATCCCGATCATGTCGTCGGCTGGCGCGAACGGGCCGGCGATCCCTCCACGCGGCGGGCGGAGATCGCCGCCGATCTCGCGCTGCTGAAGCTCGCCGCGCCGACGCCCGCGCGCCCGCTCGCGCTCGCGCCCGCCGCCGCCGGCGCGCCGTCGCTCACCGCGGGCACGGGCCGCGACGGGCCCGGCGCCGACGCGCGCTCGGGCCGACTCAAGCTCACCCCGGCGACCGAGGTGCGCTTCGCGACCGGCGAGGGCCCGCGCATCGCCTTCGCGAGCCTCGCGCGCGCCGCCTGCCGTGGCGACTCCGGAGGTCCGGTGGCGCGCGACGGCGCGCTCTGGGGCGTGGTCGCGGCGATCCTGAAGGCGCGCGGCGGCTGCGGCGCGCGGATCGTCGTCACCCCGGTCGACCCCGCCTCCGAGGGCTTCCGGCGCATGCGGGCCGCGCTCGACTGAAACCGCCCGCCCTGGTTGTCGCCCGACGGACACAGGCGCGGGACCGAAACGCCGGCGCGCCCGGCGTGAACGGACGTTTGGGATTCGGCGTGCCATGGTGCGCCGAGACCCCGACCGCAGACTCGCCCCCGGCGGCGCCGATCCGGATTTTCGTACATGCGTTCCATCCTGCTTCGCGCCTCCGCCGCCATCGCCTTCGCAGGGCTGCTGGCGACCCCGGCGGCCGCGCTCTCCGGCGGCTCGCCTGCGCCCGCGGGCGATCGCCTCACGCGCGCGACGGTGTTCATCACCAGCCTGACGCCGACCGCCCGCAACCGCGCGCAGGTCGCGAACTGCACCGGCGTGCTGATCGAGCGCGACCTAGTGCTGACCGCAGGCCATTGCCTTGCGGACCTCGGCGGCCCGAGCGTCGTGGTGGCTCAGTTCTTCGACCGCTCGAACCGCATCGCCGAGACGATCGAGGTCGCGGCCGGCGCGATGCATCCGGACTTCGCCGGCCGGGGCGACGCGGAAAACCCGCGGCCGGACCTGCTGGGCGCCGATCTCGCGATTTTGAAGCTCGCGACGCTCGCGCCGAAGGGCCGCCGGCCGATCGCGCTCGCGAAACGTCCGGTCGAGGCCTCGAAGCTGAAATCGATCCTCGCCGGCGCGGGCCTCCGCACGCCGGCCGACGAAGCCTCCGCCGGTCAGCTCCGGTTCGCCCGCGTGAACGCCGAGGTCGTGACGGACGGTCCGACCGCCGTCGCCCTCGGCACCACCGGCGGCGCGGTGTGCCGCGGCGATTCCGGCGGGCCGGTGATCAGCTCCGGCGGCCTCTGGGGCGTGGTGATCGCGATCGTCCGTCGCAAGAACCTCTGCAACTCGACGATCTTCATGGCGGTGGTCGACCCGGAGTCGCGCGGCTTCCGCAACATGCTCGCGCGCGCGCGGCGGGGCTGACGCGCGGCCGCCGCTACTCCGTCCGCGCCATTTCCTTGCGCATGCGCTCCGGCATCCGCACCGGCCGCCCCTCGCGCACGTAGGCGCAGACGGCGAGGCCGGTGACCAGCGTCTCGCCGTCCCGGGTCACCGACTGGCCGAGCGTCAGCGACGCCTGCTTCACGTCATGCACCCAGGTGGTGATGGCGACGACGTCGTCCATGTGCGCCGGCCGCAGGTAGTCGACCGTCATGCGGCGAACGACGAAGCCCTCGCGCACGGTCTCCCACAGTTTGCGGTGGTCGAAGCCGATCGCCCGCAGGATCTCGGTGCGTCCGCGCTCCATGTAGCGGAGGTAATTGGCGTGGTAGACCGCGCCGGAAAAGTCGGTGTCCTCGTAGTAGATGCGCAGCGTCAGCACATGGCGCACGCCGTCGAGGCGCCCCCCGACGCCGTCTTCGAGATTAGCGGTCATCAGTCCTCGCCGAGGTCGAACAGCGGCGCCTGGGAGGTGGCGCTCGGAACGCTCAGCCCCAGGTGCCGGAAGGCGTGCGCGGTGAGCATGCGCCCCCGCGGCGTCCGCTGGATGAAGCCCTGCTGGATGAGATAGGGCTCGATGATCTCCTCCACCGCGTCGCGCGGCTCCGACAGGGCGGCCGCGATCGTCTCCACGCCGACGGGGCCGCCGTTGTAGTGGGTCGCGATCATCGAGAGATAGCGCCGGTCCATGGCGTCGAGGCCCAGGTCGTCCACGTCGAGCAATCTTAGCGCGCGGTCGGCGCTTTCGCGCGTCACTTCCGCGTCGCCCGACACCGCGGCGAAGTCGCGCACCCGGCGCAGCAGCCGTCCCGCGATGCGCGGCGTGCCGCGCGATCGCCGCGCGATCTCGCGCGCCGCTTCGGGCCGCATCGGCAGCCCCAGCACCCGCGCGCCGCGCCGCACGATCAGCTCCAGTTCGTCGACTTCGTAGAAGTTCAGCCGGATCGGGATGCCAAAGCGGTCGCGCAGCGGCGTCGTCAGCAGGCCCGCGCGGGTCGTCGCTCCGACGAGCGTGAACTTCGACAGGTCGATCCGCACCGATCGGGCCGCCGGCCCCTCGCCGATGATGAGGTCGAGCTGGAAGTCCTCCATCGCGGGGTAGAGGATCTCCTCCACCGCCGGGTTGAGGCGATGGATCTCGTCGATGAAGAGCACGTCGCGCTCCTCGAGGTTGGTCAACAGCGCCGCGAGGTCGCCGGCCTTGGCGATCACCGGACCGGAGGTGGCGCGGAAGCCGACGCCGAGCTCGCGCGCGACGATCTGGGCGAGCGTGGTCTTGCCGAGCCCCGGAGGGCCGGCGAACAGCACATGGTCCAGCGCCTCGCCGCGGGCTTTGGCGGCCTGGATGAACACCGAGAGGTTTTCGCGCGCCTGTTTCTGGCCGGTGAAGTCCGCAAGCGTCTGCGGCCGGATCGACGCCTCGAGGTCGAGGTCGTCGTCGCGCATATGCGGGTCGCGGACGGGGCTTTGGGCGGTCATCGCGGCGCAGCGAAGGCGTTTGTGTCGGTCACACCGAACGTCTCGCACGTCGATCGCGACCGCGCTACATTTGGTGCGGACCGGAGAGCCCCATGAGCCGCGCGACCGCCGACTACGACTACATGTCGTTCGACGACTTCGAAGAGTTTCTCGCGGACAAGCCGAAGAACGAGCGCTGGGAGCTGATCGGCGGTCGCGTCGTCAAGATGACGGTGAGCGTGCGCTGGGAGCATAACTACATCATCCAAAACCTCGCCTCCGGCATTCGGGAGCGTCTGCGGGCTGCAGGCTCGCCGTGCCGGACGCTCACTGAGACGTTTTACCTCAAGGAGCGCGAGCTCAACGCCTCGCTGCTTCCGGACGTGCTTGTGCATTGCGGGCCGCTGCCGCCCGGCGCCACCTCGGTCCAGACCCCGGTCGTACTGGTCGAGGTGATGTCGAACGGCACGGAAGCGCGCGACCGCATGGCGAAATGGCATGTCTATCAACGCATTCCGTCGTTGATGCATTACGTGCTCGTCGTCCAGGATCGCGCTCATATCGAAACCCTCGATCGGATCGACGGGGTCTGGCGCGGCCTTCAGGTTATCGACGGCCTCGAAGCGATCCTCCCGCTTCCCGGCATCGGCGTCGAGGTGCCCCTGGCCGACATCTACCGCGACGTTCTCAACCCCGCCTGACCCCTCACTTCGCCAGCTCCTTCAGCCCGGCCCGGATCAGCTGCTCCGTCGTCGCGCCGTCGCCCGCGGCCTTCAGCGCGGCCGCGATGGCGCCGCTCGCCTGCGGGGCGGCGTAGCCGAGGTTGACGAGGGCGGAGACCGCGTCGCGCGCGGGCTGAGGCCCACGGGCCTCAGCGACCTCGCCGGCGAAGCGCGCGAGCGCCGGATCGACGTCGGCGAACAGCGGCGCGCGGTCCTTGAGCTCCGCGGCGATGCGCATCGCGACCTTGGGGCCGACGCCCGGCGCCCGGGAGATCGCCGCCTTGTCCTGCAGGGCGATCGCGGTCGCGAGGTCCGAGGCGTCCATCACCGACAGCACGCCGAGGGCGACCTTCGTGCCGACGCCCTGCACCGTGTTCAGCAACCGAAACCACTCGCGCTCCAGATCGGCCATGAAGCCGAACAGCTGGATGCGGTCCTCCCGCACATGGGTTTCGATCGAAAGCCGCGCGATCTCGCCGGCCTTCGGCAGCCGCTGCAACGTGCGGGCGGAGCAGTGCACGACATAGCCGACGCCGCCGACGTCGAGGATGACCCAGTCGGGCCCGACGGAATCAACCGTGCCGGTGAGCTTGCCGATCATGCGCTCATCCTCGTCGCCGCCGCGAGGCGCGCGCGGGCGCCCCGGTGCTGGGCGTGGCAGATCGCGACGGCGAGCGCGTCGGCCGCGTCGGCTCCCTTATAGGTCGCCTTCGGCAGCAGGATGGCGATCATGGCCTGGATCTGCCGCTTCTCGGCGTGGCCGGCGCCCACCACGGTCTTCTTCACGAGGTTCGGCGCGTATTCCGCGACCGCGAGCCCCGCGAGCGCCGGCACCAGCATCGCCACGCCGCGGGCCTGTCCGAGCTTGAGCGTGGCCGACGGGTTGTTGTTGACGAAGGTCTCCTCGACCGCCGCCTCGTGCGGCGCGTGCTCGGCGAGAACGGCGGAGAGCCCGGCGTGCAGGGCCGCCAACCGGTCGGCGAGATCGCGCGTGTCGTCGGGCGTGATCACGCCCGCGGCGACGAAGGACAGGCGGGACCCTTCGGCGACGATGATCCCCCAGCCGGTACGGCGGAGGCCCGGGTCGACGCCGAGGATGCGAATCGGTGCGAGGCTCATGACGACCGATGTAACGGCCGAAGGTTTACGGAACACAAGCAGAACGTCCGCCACGGCGGAAATTCCGGAGCCATTCCGCCTCGAACCTCCCTTCCCTTCTCCCCTTGCGGGAGAAGGTGGCGCGAAGCGCCGGATGAGGGGTCGTCCGGGCCATCCTGAAACGTTGGAGGGCGTCCCGGACGACCCCTCACCCCTACCCTCTCCCGCAAGGGGAGAGGGGGACTACGACGTTGCGGGTCATTTGAAAGTGATGGAGCCGAGCTTCGCGCCCGTCTACGCCGCGGCCATCGCCCCATAGCGGCGGGCGGCTTCGAGGGTGAGGCCGGCGCCGACCGCGCCGAAGACGTCGCCCTCCACCACACGGACGCCTGGCAGGCCGCCGAGGATCGCGGCGCGCACGTGCGGCACGCGGGTGGAGCCGCCGGTGAGGAACACGGCGTCGATCTCGCCGGCGCCGACGCCGGCCTTCGCGAGGCAGCTCGCCACGCAGGCCGTGATCTTCTCCGACTGGCGCCGGGTGTGGGCGATGAAGCCGTCGCGCGTCAGCTCCGCCGTCAGGTCCCTCTCCACCAAGTCCAGCGGCAAGGTCGCGCGCTCGGCGTCGGAGAGCCTGATCTTGCCCGCCTCGACGTCGGCCGCGAGACCATGGCCGGCCTCGGCCTCGATCACGGTCAGCAGCCGGTCCAGCAGCTCGGGCTTCGCCGCCTCGCGCCGGACCTCGCGGATTTGCCGCGCGGTGCGGCCGTCGTAGAGCTTGTTGATGCTCGACCAGGTGGCGAGGTCGTGGAAATAGGTCGAGGGGACCTCGAGCTCCTTGCGCTTCATGGGCGAGCCGAGGCCGAGCAGCGGCATCACCGCGCCGAGGCTCAAGCGGCGGTCGAAGTCGACGCCGCCCACCCGCACGCCGTCGTTGGCGAGGATGTCCGAGCCGCGCTCGGCGCGGCCGTGCCGGTCGGGCGAGAGCCGGATGACCGAGAAGTCCGAGGTGCCGCCGCCGATGTCGGCGATCAGCGCCAGCTCCTCGCGCGAGATCTCGCGCTCGTAGTCGAGCGCGGCGGCCACCGGCTCGTACTGGAACGACACGTCCTTGAAGCCGACCGAGAGCGCGATCTCGCGCAGCGTCGCCTCGGCGCGGGCGTCGCCCTCCGCGTCGCCGTCGACGAAGTGCACGGGACGGCCGTGCACGACCGCGTCGAGCGCGCGGCCCGAGGCCGTCTCCGCGCGGCGCTTCACGATGGCGAGGTAGCGCGCGACGACGTCGCGGAACTTCACCCGCTCCCGACCGATCACCGTCGCCTCGTCGATCAGCGCGGTGCCGAGCACGGACTTGAGGCTGCGCATCAGCCGGCCAGGCTCGCCGGCGAGGTAGGCGGCGAGCGCCGCCCGGCCGACGCGGGACTCGCCCGAGGGCGCGAAGAAGATGGCGCTCGGGATCGTCAGCTCGTCGCCTTCGAGCGGCGCAAGCCGGGCCTGCGCGCCCGCGAGGCCGAGCGTGGTGTTGGACGTGCCGAAATCGAGGCCGCAGGCGGTCATGGAATGCGCCGGTGCTGGGACGGGGGCGCGTCTTCTAACCGCGTCGGCTGGCCGCGTCCATGCCGGGGGAGCGGAGGAGGGCCGCAGCTGCAGGGCGACCGGGCATTCGCATCAAGTTCCGCGACGGAAGATCGTAAGGCGTCGTCCTCCGGCTTGGCCGGAGGGCGACGGCCCGAGGACCGTTCAGCCGCTGATCTTCGCCATGATCTCGTCGGAGATCTCGTAGTTGCCGAAGACGTTCTGGACGTCGTCGTCGTCGTCGAAGGCGTCGAGCAGCTTGAGCAGCGAGGCCGCCTTCTCCTCGTCGAGCGGCGTGGTCGTGGTGGGTCGCCACACGACCTTGGTGCTTTCCGCTTCGCCGAGCGCCGCTTCGAGCGCCTTCGACACCTCGTTCAGGTCCTCGAAGGCGCAGGTGACGACGTGGTTCTCGGCGTCAGACTCCACGTCCTCCGCGCCAGCCTCGATCGCCGCTTCGAGCACGGCGTCGGCGGTGCCGGCCTTGGCCGGATAGACGATCTCGCCCACGCGGTTGAACATGAAGCCGACCGAGCCGGTCTCGCCCAGCGCGCCGCCGGCCTTGGTGAAGTACGAGCGCACGGCCGAGGCGGTGCGGTTGCGGTTGTCGGTCAGCGCCTCGACGATGACGGCGACGCCGCCGGGGCCGTAGCCCTCGTAGCGGACCTCGTCGTAGTTCTCGCCGTCGGCGCCCGAGGCCTTCTTGATGGCGCGCTCGATGTTGTCCTTCGGCATGGACTGCGACTTGGCGGCGCTGATCGCGAGGCGCAGCCGCGCGTTCATGTTCGGGTCGGGCAGGCCCGCCTTCGCCGCGACCGTGATCTCGCGGGCGAGCTTCGAGAACAGCTTCGCCCGGACCGCGTCCTGGCGGCCCTTGCGGTGCATGATGTTCTTGAACTGGGAATGACCGGCCATGGTCCGCTCCGACGTCGTCTTCTTATTGGGGGACGCGTCCGGTCGCCGATGTTTCAGGCGCGCGCGGCGGATCGCGTCCGGCGATTGAGGTGCGCGGCGTTATAAGACCACGTTTTTGGGAAGGAAAGGCCGGCTTACTCCCAGAAGTCCGGCCGCGCTTCGCTGAGCGCCCCGCCGATGCGCACCGGCGCGATCCGCGTCGCGAGGCCGCGCCCGTCGACCTCGACGGCGAGGCCGGAGAGCGTGCCCTCGCCTTCCGCCGGCTCGAAACGGCCGGAGGGCAGCTTGCGCAGGAAGCGCTGGATCGGCTCGTCCTTCTTCATGCCGAGCACGCTGTCGTAGTCGCCGCACATGCCGGCATCGGACATGTAAGCCGTGCCGCCCGCAAGAATGCGGTGATCGGAGGTCGGCGTGTGGGTGTGGGTGCCGACCACGAGCGTGGCGCGTCCGTCGAGAAAGTGGCCGAAGGCCTGCTTCTCGCTGGTGGCTTCGGCGTGGAAATCGACCACCACGGCGTCCGCCGCCTCGCCCAGCGGGCAGGCCTCGAGCTCGGCGTCGATCGCGCGGAAGGGATCGTCGAGCGATGTCCCCATGAAGACGTTGCCCATGACGTTGACCACGAGCACGCGGGCGCCGTTGCGCGCCTCGATCAGCTGCGCGCCGCGTCCGGGCGTGCCCTTGGGGAAGTTGACCGGGCGCACGAGCCGGTCCGCGCGCTCGGCGAACACCAGCGCCTCGCGCTGATCGAAGGCGTGGTTGCCGAGGGTGACCGCGTCGCAGCCGGCGTCCAGCAGGTCGTTGTAGATCGCTTCGGTGATGCCGAAGCCGCCCGCGGCGTTCTCGCCGTTGATCACGACGAGGTCGAGCCCCCAGCGCTCGCGCAAGGCCGGCAGCCGTTCGGCCACCACATTGCGCCCGGCGCGGCCGACCACGTCGCCGAGAAACAGAAGTCGCATGCGGGAACCCCGGATGACTGTGACGCGCGCCGGCCCTCAGGACCGACGCGCTTCACTATCCGAGCTTTGCAGCGCCGTCATCGCAGGAATGCGGGCCGCAGGCCGTGATCAGCGGGCGATCGCCTGGCCGGTGGCGGTGACGTCGCGCTTCGCGCCGCGAACGGTGTTTGCGCAGGCGGCCATCGAAACGGAGAAGGCGACGAGAACGGTGAAAGCGATGAGGCGACGCGCCATGTGCAGAACTCCCGGACAGCGAGCAAACCGGCCTCAAGGGATCCGGCGGCAGATGAACGCGCGACAGGCCGCCATGGTTTCGCCACGCCCGCGTTAAACTGCAGGCGCGTATCCGAACTCCGTCAGCACGCCGTCCAGCCGCTGGTCGTAAGCGTCGGTCGGCACGCGCTCCACCTCCTGCGCGGCGAAGGCGAGCCCGACCGCGGTGGTGGGCCGCGACGCCCTGAGCTTTTCGAGCGACCGGTCGTAGAAGCCGCCGCCATAGCCGAGACGGAAGCCGTGGGCGTCGAAGGCCGCGAGCGGGGCGAACAGCAGGTCGGGCTCGACCTCCTCGGCGGCGTCGCCCGGCTCCAGAAGGCCGAAGCGGCGGGTCTCGAGCGGCTCGCCCGGCGCCCAGGCGCGGAACATCAGCGGCGCGTCCTTGCGCGCGATCACGGGCAGGCAGAGCAGGACGCCCATGGCGTGGAGCCGCGTCATCAGCGGCGCCGTTTCGATCTCGCCGCGGATCGCGACGAAGACGGACACGCGCCGGGGCCGCAACCTGGCCACGAGCTCGGCTCCGACCTCGGCGACGGCCTCGGCCGCCTGCGCGCGTTCGTCGGGCGGGATCGCCGCCCGGCGCGCGAGCGTCTCGGCCCGTAGCGCCGCCTTGAGGGCGGCGGGGTCGGTGGTCGTCGTCTGGGTCATGAAAGATGAGAAGCGCGGAGCCGCAGAGGCCGTTGGATGTAAGATCCCGGGACACCTACATAGTAGGTGGGCGCCGTTGTGACCAAGACCACGGTCGAGACCAGTGACAGCTCCCGTTCGGAATCGTAAGGGCCCGGGGATTCAAGTCTCCTGACGCACCCCGCAGCACCGCAACGCCAATGTAGGCGAGCGAAGGGCGAAGCGCCAGTGGCCTCAGCGCGGCGGCAGGCCGAGCGATGCCCGAAATTCGTTGATCGGAATCGACGGATACGAGAGTTCGCCGACCGGCGCGAAACGTTTTGGTCGCGGGGGCCGCATGGAAAGGACGAGATCGGGCGGCGGCGGAAGCGCCCCCACGACGCGACGCCTCGGTGGAGGAACAAGATCCCGCGTGTCAAACGAGGTCGAGTCTAAGCGAACGGCGTTGAGGGTGAGCGTCTCGAGCATGTGCGCCGCACCATCGAAATCGTGCGGTTCATAGGGCCGATCAATCGTTTCGTAATGGATGAGAGCTTGCTCGACGAAACCGATGGCCGCGACACAGCCGTCTGAAATCGTGAAGTAAGCTGCTGTCGTGTCGCGCTGGAATGCAGTGGTCCCCGTGAAACGATATTCAGCCAACGCGCCGTCCAGCCGGGACGAACGGAACGTCTTCAAACGGCCTGTCGGCTCGATCTGATCATGTAGACCGCTCCCTCCGCCAGACACAGCAACAAGCGGTCGCCAAAGATCGTCGACATCCTTGTCCCCCGCCTGGCTCCGGCCCGTGACCATCACGCTCAGGACAACGTCGCCATAAGGAGCGCAACTTCGGCACAAGACGAATGTGAGCCCCCGATGCCCTTGGGAGAACTGGACTCGTGGATCGGTCGACCCAAGCCGGTATTCCCGCAGTTGGCCTCCCTCCGCGAGGATCTGACCGTAGCGGAAGCCGCCGCCCTTCCAGACGCAGGCTGACGCCTCGGCGTGGGCCGATCCGATCAGGGCCATCGCACAGATCAACGATCGCAGGCACTGAGCGAGACGTGGTCGCAGCCGCCCTACTCCCGCCGCACCCCGTCCGACAGTTCCTCCGCCAGCCGCTCCAAGCGTTCGGCGGCGGCGGCGATCTCGTTGGCGACGTTGGCGTGGCGGCCGTCGACGGCGGCGCCGGCGTCCGCCTGGGCGGCCTTGAGGCCGGCGATCTCGGCTTCGAGCGCCGCGTGGCGCTTCTTGGCCTCGCTCAGCTCGTCCGCCACCATGATCGCGGTCATGATCGAGAGGCGGACGTCGCCGACCTCGCCGAACGTGCCGCGCAGGTTGGAGAACCTGCCGTCGACCTCCCGGCCGAGCGCGAGCAGGTGCTCCTCCTCGCCCTCCCCGCAGGCCATGCGGTAGTCGCGTCCGCCGATCGTGACCTTGACCTGCGGCACCGCGATCAGCCCTCCGTCTCGGCGAGCGCGGCGCGCACCGCGTCCATGGCCGCGTCGATGCGCGTCGCGAGCTCGCGGTCGCCCTCCCCCGCCGCCTCGGCGCGCTGGGCGGCCTGGTCGAGCAGTTCCGCAAGGCGCAGACGATCGTCGGCGAAGGCGCCGAGCTCCTCCTCGCGGGCGCGGGCGGCGTCGGCCGCATCGAGCGCGCGGCCGACCGCCGCCTCGGCCGCGTCGAGCGCGGCGTCGAGACGTTTCAGCGCGGCGTCCAGCTCGCTCACCCCTAGCTCCCCCGGCGTCGGTCGCGACCAAACGCGAAAGCGTCGATCAGGCAAGACCTTGCGCGCCTGATTTTAAGAGCTGCGTCGAAGTTGCGTCAATCGCGCGAGCCCCGGCGTCCACGGCTTTCGCGGAAACCACGCCGGACGCTGCGTATTGACATGTTTGGGCGCCCCTTTAAACGTCCGGGCGCCCTCGGCGTCCGCCGCAGTTTCGAGGGCGTAGGCGTCTCCCCCCAGGCGCTCGCCCGACGACCGCGCGGCGGGTCGACCCGTCTTTCGTAGGGATCGCTTCGTCCGGCGAAACGTTCTCCGCGAGACAGAACTCAAGGATCGGATCTCCCACGATGACCGACGCGATCGACACCCGCCGGCTGGCGAACGCCATCCGCGCCCTTTCCATGGACGCGGTCGAGAAGGCGAACTCCGGCCATCCCGGCATGCCGATGGGCATGGCGGACGTGGCGACCGTGCTGTTCACCAAGGTCCTGAAGTTCGACGCCGCCGACCCTCACTGGTTCGACCGCGACCGTTTCGTGCTCTCCGCCGGCCACGGCTCGATGCTGCTCTATTCGCTGCTGCATCTGACCGGCTCGAAGGAGATGACGATCGACGAGCTGAAGCGCTTCCGGCAGGTCGGCTCGCGCACGCCGGGCCACCCCGAGCGCGGCCACACCGAAGGCATCGAGACCACCACCGGCCCGCTCGGCGCCGGCATTTCGAACGCCGTCGGCCTCGCGCTCGCCGAGCGCATCCTCGCCGCCCAGTACCCGACGCTGACCGACCACCGCACCTTCGCGATCTGTTCGGACGGCGACCTGATGGAGGGGATCAGCCAGGAGGCGATCGCGATCGCCGGCCACTACAGGCTGAGCAAGCTCGTCTTCCTCTACGACGACAACGGCATCTCGATCGACGGCGAGACCTCGCTGTCGGACTCGGTCGACCAGATCGCCCGTTTCCAGGCCTGCGGCTGGAACGCCGTGCGCATCGACGGCCACGACGCCGAGGCGATCGAAGCCGCGATCAAGGCGACCGAGGGCTCGGACAAGCCGACGCTGATCGCCTGCAAGACCACGATCGGCTTCGGAGCGCCCAACAAGGGCGGCACCGAGAAGGTGCATGGCTCGCCGCTCGGCGCGGAGGAGATCGCCGCCGCCCGCAAGGAGCTCGGCTGGGAGTATCCCCCGTTCGTGATTCCGGACGACGTGAAGCAGGCCTGGGCGCAAGCCGGTTCGCGCGGCGCAGGCGCCCGCGCCGAGTGGGAGAAGCGTCTGGACGCGCTCGGCGCCGACGAAAAGGCCGAGTTCCTGCGGCGGCAGCGCGCGGAGCTTCCCGCGGGCTTCGCGCAGGCGATGGCCGACTACAAGGCGAAGCTCTACGCCGAGCCCAAGGAGATGGCGACGCGCAAGGCCGGCGAGGCCGCGCTCGCCGTCGTGTCGCAGGCCCTTCCGGAGCTGGTCTCCGGCTCCGCCGACCTCACGCCGTCGAACAACACCTTCACCAAGAACATGACGGTGGTCTCCCCGGGCTCCTACGGCGGCACCTTCGTGCACTGGGGCATCCGCGAGCACGGCATGGCGGGCGCCATCAACGGCATGGCGATCCATGGCGGCCTGCTGCCGGTGGGCTCGACCTTCCTCGTGTTCTCCGACTACTGCCGCCCGCCGCTGCGCCTCGCCGCGCTGATGAAGCTGCGCGTGGTGCAGGTGTTCACCCACGACTCGATCGGCGTCGGCGAAGACGGTCCGACCCACCAGCCGGTGGAGCACCTCGCGAGCCTGCGCGCGATCCCGAACCTCAACGTGTTCCGCCCGATGGACACGATCGAGACGGCGGAGGCGTGGGAGCTCGCGGTCTCGAGCCTTGAGCGCCCGAGCCTGCTGGTGCTCACGCGCCAGAACCTGCCGCAGCTCCGGCTCGAGGATAAAGGCAACCTGACCGCCAAGGGCGGCTACGAGCTCGCCGCCGCAGACGGCCCGGCCAAGGTCAGCCTGTTCGCGACCGGCTCCGAGGTCAGCCTCGCGATGGAGGCCAAGGCCAAGCTCGACGCCGCGGGCGTTCCGACCCGCGTGGTGTCGATCCCCTGCTTCGAGCTGTTCTTCGACCAGCCCGGCGCCTATCGCGCCGAAGTGATCGGCACGGCGCCGGTCAAGATCGCGATCGAGGCCGCGATCCGGCAGGGCTGGGACGCGATTGTCGGCTCCGACGGCGGCTTCGTCGGGATGTCGAGCTTCGGCGAGAGCGGCCCGTACAAAGAGGTCTACGCGCACTTCGGCATCACGACCGGAGCCGTCGTGGCGCTCGCGAACGCGATGGCCGAGACCTCCGCATAATCACGGGCGTGAATGGCGTCCTACGCCAAAACTCATGCGCATTTTTTCCCGCGAGGCCCCATATAGGGGCCCGCGGCGGCCCGCGACCCTTCAGGATCGCAGGCCCGCGTCGACAGGGATGACAATCGGGGCGTCGGGCGGCGAAGCGCGGCGCGACAGGGAAGGGAAGACACGACAATGGCGGTGAAGGTCGCGATCAACGGCTTCGGGCGCATCGGGCGGCTCGTGCTCCGGGCAATCGTCGAGTCCGGGCGCAAGGACATCCAGGTGGTCGCGATCAACGACCTGGGGCCGGTGGAGACCAACGCTCACCTGCTGCGCTACGACTCGGTCCACGGCCGCTTTCCCGCCGAGGTGACCGTCAACGGCGACGTCATCACCGTCGCGGGCCATGGCGACATCAAGGCGACCGCGATCCGCAACCCGGCCGAGCTGCCGCACACCGAGCTCGGCGTCGACATCGCGCTCGAGTGCACGGGTCTCTTCACGGCGAAGGACAAGGCCGCCGCGCACCTGCAGGCCGGCGCGAAGCGCGTCATCGTCTCGGCTCCCGGTGAGGGCGTCGACCTGACGGTCGTGTTCGGCGTCAACGAAGACAAGCTGACGAAGGACCACCTGATCGTCTCGAACGCGTCCTGCACCACGAACTGCCTGGCGCCCGTCGCCAAGGTGCTGAACGACGCGATCGGCATCGATCACGGGTTCATGACGACGATCCATTCCTACACGGGCGACCAGCCGACGCTCGACACCATGCACAAGGACCTCTACCGCGCCCGCGCGGCGGCCCTCAGCATGATCCCGACCTCGACCGGCGCCGCCAAGGCCGTCGGCCTCGTGCTGCCGGAGCTCAAGGGCAAGCTCGACGGGGTCTCGATCCGCGTGCCGACCCCGAACGTCTCCGTCATCGACTTCAAGTTCGTCGCCAAGCGCCCGACCAGCGTGGAGGAGGTCAACGACGCCGTGAAGGCTGCGGCCGCCGGCAAGCTCAAGGGCATCCTCGACGTGGTCGACGCGCCGCTGGTGTCGTCGGACTTCAACCACAACCCGCACTCGTCGAGCTTCGCTCTCGACCAGACCAAGGTGCTCGAAGGCACCTTCGTGCGCGTGCTCAGCTGGTACGACAACGAGTGGGGCTTCTCCTCGCGCATGTCGGACACCGCGACCGCGCTCGCGAAGTTCCTCTGAGGCCTGACGCGGGCCGGACCGCTGGCTGTGTTCCGGCTTCCGCCGGGACACAAGTTCGAGGGCTTGCCCAGGTTCTCTGACGACCAATAAAAGCCGAACGGCCGCGCTGGGGGACATAGCCTGATGACCGATTTCAAGACTCTCGACGACGTCGACGTCGCGGGCAAGCGCGTGCTCGTGCGCGTCGATCTGAACGTCCCTATGGAGGGCGACCGCGTCACCGACGACACGCGGCTGCGGGCGATCCAGCCCACGCTGAACGAGCTCGCGCAAAAGGGCGCGAAGACCGTTCTGCTCGCGCATTTCGGCCGGCCGAAGGGCAAGCGCGACGAGGCTCAGTCGCTGAAGGTCGTGATCCCGGCGCTTGAAAAAGCGCTGATGCAGGACGTCGGCTTCGCGAACGACTGCGTCGGCGAGGCCGCGGAGGCCGCCGTCGCCCGCATGACTCCCGGCGACGTGCTCCTGCTCGAGAATGTCCGCTTCCACGCGGGCGAGGAAAAGAACGACCCGGCCTTCGCCGCCGAACTCGCCAAGCTCGGCGACATCTACGTCAACGACGCCTTTTCCGCCGCGCACCGCGCGCACGCCTCGACCGAAGCCCTCGCGAAGCTGCTGCCGGCCTACGCCGGCCGCTCCATGCAGGCCGAGCTCGACGCGCTGACCAAGGCGCTCGGCGCGCCTGAGCGCCCGGTGGTCGCGGTCGTCGGCGGCGCCAAGGTCTCGACCAAGCTCGACCTGCTCGGCAACCTCGTCGCCAAGGTCGACTACCTCGTGATCGGCGGCGGCATGGCGAACACCTTCCTCGCGGCCAACGGCGTCGACGTCGGCAAGTCGCTGTGCGAGCGCGACCTGCTCGACACCGCGCGCGACATCACGGCCAAGGCCGCCGCGGCGGGCTGCCGGATCGTGCTGGCGAGCGACGGACGGCTGTCGAAGGAGTTCAAGGCCAACGCCCAGAACCGCGTCGCGCCGGTGACCGACGTCGCCGCCGACGAGATGATCCTCGACATCGGGCCGGACGGCGTCGCGGAGGTGTCCGCCGTGCTGGAGACGGCCAAGACGCTGGTGTGGAACGGCCCGTTCGGCGCTTTCGAGATCGCGCCCTTCGACAAAGGCACGGTCGCGGTCGCCCGCAAGGCGGCGGAGCTAACCGACGAAGGCCGTCTTCTGTCCGTCGCCGGCGGCGGCGACACTGTGGCCGCCCTCAACCACGCGGGCGCCGCGGACAGCTTCACCTACGTGTCGACTGCGGGCGGCGCCTTCCTCGAATGGCTCGAGGGCAAAGATCTGCCGGGCGTGAAGGCGCTCGCCGCGACAAGATAGGCGTTCTGTTCTATATCAGGCGCAAACTGCGAACCCGGACTTCGAGAGGCCCATGAACGCTCAGACCAAGATCACCCCCGCGACCCATTCGCTCATCACGCCGCGGGTCAAGGAAATCCTGTCCTGGTACGAGAGCGACAACCCGGGCACGAAGGCGAACCTCTACCGCCTGCTGATGACCGGTCGCCTCGCGGGCACCGGCAAGCTGGTGATCCTGCCCGTCGACCAGGGCTTCGAACACGGCCCGGCGCGGTCCTTCGCGCCGAACCCGGCGGGCTATGACCCGCACTACCACTATCAGCTCGCGATCGACGCCGGCCTCAACGCCTACGCCGCGCCGCTCGGCATGCTGGAGGCCGGCGCCTCCACCTTCGCCGGCCAGATCCCGACCATCCTCAAGATGAACAGCGCGAACTCGCTGTCGCGCCTCAACGAGGACGCCGACCAGGCGGTGACCGCGTCGGTCGCGGACGCAGTGCGTCTCGGCTGCTCGGCGATCGGTTTCACGATCTATCCCGGCTCGGACGCGGCCTACGACCAGTTCGAGGAGATCCGCGAGCTGTCCGCCGAAGCCAAGTCGGTCGGCCTCGCGGTCGTGGTGTGGTCCTACGCCCGCGGCGGCACGCTGACGAAGAAGGGCGAGACGGCCGCCGACGTCATCGCCTACGCCGCCCACATGGCGGCGCTGCTCGGCGCCCACATCATCAAGGTGAAGCCGCCGTCGGATCACCTCGAGCTCGACGCCGCGAAGAAGGCCTACGAGAAGGCCAAGATCCCGGTCTCGACGCTGTCCGAGCGCATCCAGGACGTCGTCAAGAGCTGCTTCGGCGGCCGCCGCATCGTCATCTTCTCAGGCGGCGAGACCAAGAACGACACCAACGCGCTGCTCTCCGAGATCAGCCAGATCGCGGCCGGCGGCGCCTTCGGCTCGATCATGGGCCGCAACGCCTTCCAGCGCCCGCGCGACGAGGCGATCGAGCTGCTCGGCAAGATCATCGACATCTACGCCAAGGCGTGATCGACGTCTGATCTCATCCCGGACGTCGCGGCGCGAGCCGCGGCGATCCGGGATCGTCGTTTCGGGGGGTCGTTCGTCCGCACGACAATCCCGGCTCCGCGCCGAGGACGCGCGGTCCGGCCGACGGCGTCCCGCCCCGCTTTCGCCACGCTCGGGCGTGAGACAGCGTCCACGCCATTCCCCGTCCGTCCGAGCCCCATGACCCTTCCCCATCGCACCCGCCTGATGCTCGTGACCCCGGAGCTCGCCGAGACCGAGGCCTTCGCGCCGGTCTTCGCCGCGGCGCTGGCGGCCGGCGATGTCGCCGCCGTGGTGGTTCGGCTCGCGGCCGCCGACGACCGCACCCGGATCGCCCGCGCGAAGCCCCTGATCACGACGGCCCAGGAGGCCGGGGCCGCCGTGCTGCTCGCCGGCGACGGCGTCGAGGACATCATCGGCAAGGCCGGCGCGGACGGCGTTCATCTCGTCTCGTCGACGCTGCTGCCCGACATGGTCGAGCGCTTCAGCCCCGAGAAGATCGTGGGCTTCGCCGCCCCGCGCTCGCGCGACGCCGCCATGGAGGCGGGCGAGGCCGGAGTGGACTACCTGCTGATCGGCCTCGACGGCGCGGAGCCGTGGGACGCGGAGACCATCCGCGACCGCACGGAATGGTGGGCCGAGATCTTCGAGGTGCCCTGCGCCGGCTTCGCCGCCACGATCGACGACGTCGCGGCGATCGCCGCCACGGGCGCCGAGTTCGTCGCGCTGGGCGACGCCGTGTGGCGCCACGAGGACGGCCCGGCGGCCGGAGTCGCCGCCGCCGGCGCGCAGATCTCGCTCGGCCGGGCCCCGACGCCGTGAGCCCGCGCGCCGCAGCCCTCGCGGCGCTGCTGGCGGCTTCACTCGGGGCCGTCGGGCCCGCGATCGCGCAGCAGAGGCCTCGTCAGGGCGAGCTCCCCGCCCCGGCCGAGCTTTCGGTGCCCAGCCTGCGCGACATGATGATCACCACGCCGACCCCTTCGGGCGTTCCGAACGCGCCCGAGGAGAAGAAGGCGCCGGAGCCGCCGGTCGACCCGAACGCCGATCTCGCCTACGGCGCGTTCCAGCGCGGCCATTACATCGCCGCCATGGCGGAGGCGCGCAAACGCGTCGAGGGGCGCCGCCTCGACCCCGCTGCGATGACACTGATCGGCAAGCTCTACGCCGACGGTCTCGGCGTCGGCCGCAACGAGGCCGAGGCCGCGCGATGGTTCGAGCGCGCCGCGGCGCTCGGCGACCGGGAGGCGATGTTCGCGCTCGGCCTCGCGCGGCTCCAGGGCGTCGGCGGCGAGAAGGACCCCAAGGAGGCCGCCGACTGGTTCGCGAAGGCGGGCGAGATCGGACAATCCGAGGCGCTCTACAATCTCGGCGTGATGCGCCTGCAGGGCGAGAACGGCCGGCCGGACTTCAAGGGCGCCGCCGAGGCGTTCAAGGCGGCGGGCGACGCCGGCCAGGCCGACGCCCAGTACGCCTACTCTGCGCTCCTGAAGGAAGGCCGCGGCGTCGACAAGAACGTCGAGGACTCCGTGCGCTGGCTCGCCCGCGCCGCGGCGCAGGATCAGATCGCCGCGCTGGTCGAATACGGCATCGCGCGCTTCAACGGCTCGGGCGTGGAGAAGGACGAGGCCGACGCCGCCCGGCTGTTCGAGCGGGCGGCGGAGCGGGGCAACGCGATCGCCCAGAACCGCCTCGCCCGGCTCTACGCCTACGGCCGCGGCGTCGGCCGCGACCCCGCCCGCGCCACGGCCTGGCATCGCCTCGCCCGCGCCCAGGGCCTGAGCGACGCCTGGCTCGAAGGCTTCGTCCAGACCCTGTCGGAGGCCGACCAGGCCAAGGCGGACGAGCTGTCGAAGCGCTGGGAGGCGAGGCTCGGTCCCCTGCCGGCGGCGGAAGCGGCGCTTGCGGGCTCTGGGTCCCCCGCCCCCAAACCTTGACGGCGGGCGTCCGCGGGGGCAAACGAGCGCAACCTTTTTTAAACGCCGCGTCCTACGCGCCGCGGCGCTCGTCCGGAAGACAGCCCCATGAAGATCAACGGCAACCAGATCACCCCCGGCATGGTGCTCGAGCACCAGGGCGGCCTCTGGGCCGCGGTGAAGACCAACGCCGTGAAGCCCGGCAAGGGCGGCGCCTTCAACCAGGTCGAGATGAAGAACCTGATCGACGGCCGCAAGCTCAACGAGCGCTTCCGCGCCGACGAGACGGTGGAGCGCGTTCGCCTCGAGCAGAAGGACTTCCAGTTCCTCTACGCCGAGGGCGAGGATCTGGTGTTCATGGACACCAGCACCTACGAGCAGATCACGCTCGCGACCGAGTTCGTCGGCGAGCGCGCGGCCTTCCTGCAGGACGGCATGCAGGTGACGGTGGAGATGCACGAGGAGCGCCCGATCGGCATCAAGCTGCCCGACCAGGTGACGCTCGAGATCGTCGAGGCCGATCCGGTGGTGAAGGGGCAGACCGCCGCCTCCTCCTACAAGCCGGCGAAGCTCGAGAACGGCCTGCGCGTGATGGTGCCGCCGTTCATCGGCTCCGGCGAGCGCATCGTGGTCGACACCAACGAAGTGACCTACCTGCGTCGCGCGGACTGAGACGATCAAGCTACGGTTTGCTTGGAACCACTACGTCATGCCCGGCCTTTTGGCCGGGTATCCACGACTTTGCCGGCGCCAGGCCCGCTGCTGCAAGTCGTGGATGCCCGCGAAGACGCGGGCATTGACGCCGGTGTTTCCGAACTCCCCGAGGAGCCATCATGCCGCTGACGCTTCCCGTTCTCTACGGCTCCGTCCGCACCGAGCGGCAGGGCATCGTGCTCGCCCGCTGGATCGCCGAGGCGCTGCGCGCGCGTGGGCATGACGCGCCTTTGATCGATCCGATGGAGCGGCGCTTGCCGCTGCTCGACCGGATGTACAAGGAATACAAGCCCGACGAGGCGCCGCCCGTGCTTCGGGAGCTCGCCGAGCTCTACGGGCAGGCCGACGGCTTCGTGCTCGTCACGGGCGAGTACAACCACGGCGTCCCGCCGGCGCTGAAGAACCTGCTCGACCACTTCCTCGAGGAGTACTTCTGGCGGCCGTCGGCGATCGTCAGCTACTCGGCCGGCGGCTTCGGCGGCGTCCGCGCCGCGATGCAGCTCAGGGCGATCGTCGGCGAACTCGGCATGCCGTCGATCCCTTCGATCTACGCGGTGCCGAAGATCGGCCAGGCCTTCGACGACGCGGGCCGGCCGACGGACGCCAAAGTCGCGACGCGGTTCGACCGCTTCGCCCGAGAACTCGAATGGTACGCCGAGGCGCTCAAGACCAAGCGCGCGGCCGGCGTGCCCTACTGACCTGACCTTCCCAGCGCCCTCCCCGGCGGCGCCGACCCTGAAAGCGAATGTCTCCATGGCCCGCTCGCCCGTCCTCAACGTCATGGTCCAGGCCGTCATGAAGGCCGGCCGCTCCATGCGCCGCGACTTCGGCGAGGTCGAGCAGCTGCAGGTCTCCGCCAAGGGCCCGGGCGACTTCGTCACCGCCGCCGACCGCAAGGCCGAGGACATGCTGCGCGCCGAGCTGCAGCGGGTTCGCCCGGGCTACAGCCTGGTGATGGAGGAAAGCGGCGTGATCGCGGGCACCGACCCCGACCACCGCTGGATCGTCGATCCGCTCGACGGCACCACCAACTTCCTGCACGGCATCCCGATCTTCGCGATCTCGGTGGCGCTGGAGCGCGCCGGCCAGCTGGTCGCGGGCGTGGTGTTCAATCCGATCACCGACGAGCTGTTCACCGCCGAGCGCGGCGGCGGCGCCTACCTCAACGACCATCGCCTGCGCGTCGCCGCCCGGCGCGACATCGTCGAGGCCGTGATCGGCTGCGGCGTGCCGCATCTCGGCCGGCCGAAGCACGACCTGTTCCGCGAGGAGCTGTCGCGCGTGCAGGGCCGCGTCTCGGGCGTGCGCCGCTTCGGCGCCGCCTCGCTCGACCTCGCCTATGTGGCGGCCGGCCGTCTCGACGGCTTCTGGGAACGCGACCTCAAGTCCTGGGACATGGCGGCCGGCATCCTGCTCATCAAGGAAGCCGGGGGCTTCGTAACCGACGCCGCCGGCGGCGACGCGATGCTCACGAACGGCTCGGTGGTCTGCGGCAACGAGCACATCCATCCCGAGCTGCTCAAGCTCGTGAAGGGCTGAGTGGCGCCACGGCGATGACCGGTCCGACGACGGAGCCGCTGATCGACCCTGAAACGTTGCCGGACCGCCTGCGCGACGGCCACGTCGTCGTGGGCAATTTCGACGGCGTCCACCGCGGCCACGCAGCGGTGATCGCCCAGGCTGTGGAGCCCGCCCACGCCGCGGGGCGCCCTGTGGTGGCGCTGACCTTCGAGCCTCACCCCCGTACTTTCTTCCAGCCCGACCGGCCGCTGTTCCGCCTCACCGACGCGCGGGAAAAGGCGCGCCTCCTGGCGCGCGCCGGCGCCGACGCCACCGTCGTGCTGACCTTCGACGAGCGCCTGTCGCAGATCGAGGCGGAAGACTTCGTCGCCAAGGTGCTGGCGCGCCGGCTCGGCGCCCACACCGTCGTCGTCGGCTGGGACTTCCATTTCGGCCGCGGGCGGCTGGGCTCGCCCGCCTTTCTGGCGGAGGCCGGTCCCCGTCACGGCATGTTCGTGGAGGTTGTCCCACCCCACGGCGGCGCGACGCCTGTCTCCTCCAGCGCGATCCGCGACCTGCTGGCGGCCGGCGATCTCGTCGCCGCCAACCGCCTGCTCGGACGCCGCTGGACGGTCGAGACCGAGGTCGTCCACGGCGACAAGCGCGGCCGCGAGCTGGGCTTCCCGACCGCCAACCTCGTGCTGCCGCCGGAGACCCGGCTGGCCTACGGCATCTACGCCGTGCGCGCGCTGGTCGACGGCGCGATCGTGAACGGCGTCGCAAGCTTTGGCCGCCGGCCGCAGTTCGACGACGGCGCGCCGCGGCTGGAGGTCTTCCTGCTTGATTTCTCCGGCGATCTCTACAGCAAGCGCCTGCGCGTCGAGCTCGTCGCCTGGCAGCGCGCCGAGGCGAAGTTCGAGAGCGTGGAGGCCCTGGTCGCCCAGATGGAGCGCGACAAGGCCGAAGCCCGCCGCCTGCTCGCCCAACCGGAAGACCCGCTCGCGCCGAGCGCGCTGGTCTGATCCCTCCTCAAGCGAAGCTTGGGGAGGGTGGCCCTTCGCAAAGCGAAGGGTCGGGTGGGGCCGCCGACGTCGCCCTTGCGACGTCGGTCCTTTTAAGCGCGACGATTGGAACAGGGCTTGGCGAAGCGTCTCATCCGGCGAGGCACCCCACCCGACCTCGCTGACGCGAGGCCACCCTCCCCTGTCCCAGGGGAGGGATCGCTGGCCCCTTCCGGGCGCCCTTCACTTGTCAGCAAGCCCGACCCTGCTACAAGGCGCGCGACCTCTTCATCGTTGAGGCTTGCATCCATGCGCCTGCGTCCGTCTCCGACGTTCCGAATTACCGGCCCGGCCTCCGCCTGAGCCGCGCGGTTCGCGCGCCCAGGCGCCGGGCCGGGAGACGACACGCCGCCTGACCGACGCCTCACGAGACACCCGGACGCGCCCCAATGCCCTCCGACGTTACGCCCGCCGCCCGCGACTACTCCGAAACCCTGTTCCTGCCGCAGACCGACTTCCCCATGCGCGCCGGGCTCCCCCAGAAGGAGCCGGAGCTGCTGAAGCGCTGGGAGCGCATCGGGCTCTACGACAGGCTGCGCGCGTCGAGCGCGGGGCGGAAGAAGTACGTCCTGCACGACGGCCCGCCCTACGCCAACGGCCACCTGCACATCGGCCACGCGCTCAACAAGATCCTCAAGGACGTCGTGGTGCGCACCCGCCAGATGGCGGGGTTCGACTCGAACTACGTGCCGGGATGGGACTGCCACGGCCTGCCGATCGAGTGGAAGGTCGAGGAGGGCTACCGCGCCAAGGGCCTGAACAAGGACGAGGTGCCGGTCATCGAGTTCCGCAAGGAGTGCCGGGAGTACGCGCAGAACTGGATCGGGATCCAGTCCGCCGAGTTCCAGCGCCTCGGCGTCACCGGCGACTGGAAGGACCCCTACACCACCATGAAGTTCTCGGCCGAGGCGCAGATCGCCCGCGAGATCATGACCTTCGCGCGGACCGGCCAGCTCTACCGCGGGTCCAAGCCGGTGATGTGGTCTGTGGTCGAGAGGACCGCGCTCGCCGAGGCCGAGATCGAATACCAAGAGTTCACGAGCGACACGGTGTTCGTGGCGTTTCCGCTCAGCGAGCGTCATCCCGGCCGCAGCGAAGCGGAGAGCCGGGATCGCGCGTCGGAGGCGGCGCCCGGTTCTGCGGACGGTCCCGGCTCTGCGCCTTCGGCTTCGGCCGGGACGACGCTGGAGAACGCCTCCGTCGTCATCTGGACGACCACGCCCTGGACCCTGCCCGGCAACCGCGCCGTGGCGTACTCCCGGAAGATCGCTTACGGCCTCTATGAGGTGACCGAAGCGCCCGAGGACAACTGGGCCAAGGTCGGCGCGCGCTATCTGCTGGCGGACGCGCTCGCGGAAGGCGTGTTCAAGGCCGCCAAGGTGAGCGGGTTCAAAAAGGTCCGTGACGTCGCGGCCGACGAGCTCGAGGGCCTCGTCGCCGCGCATCCGCTCAAAGACCACGGCTACGACTTCGCCGTGCCCCTGCTTCCCGGCGACCACGTCACCGATGACGCCGGCACGGGCTTCGTGCACACGGCGCCCGGCCACGGCCGCGAGGACTTTGAGCTCTGGATGGATCATCGCTTCGATCTGGAGACGCGCGGGATCAGCTCGAAGATCCCCTACACGGTCGACGCCGAGGGCTTCCTCACCAAGGACGCGCCGGGCTTCACCGGCCGCTCGGTCATCACCCACAGGGGCGACAAGGGCGACGCCAACCAGGCGGTGATCGACGCGCTGGTCGCGGGCGGGCGGCTCGTCGCGCGCGGAAAGCTGCGGCACCAGTACCCGCACTCCTGGCGCTCCAAGAAGCCGGTGATCTTCCGCAACACGCCGCAGTGGTTCATCCACATGGACCGCGACATCGCCGGCCCCGCGGACACGCTGCGCTCGCGGGCGCTGGCCGCGATCGAGGCGACCGCGTTCTATCCCCCCCAGGGCAAGAACCGCCTGCGCGGCATGATCGAGGGCCGGCCGGACTGGGTGGTCTCGCGCCAGCGCGCCTGGGGCGTTCCGATCACCGTGTTCGTGCACAAGGAGACCGGGGAGATCCTGCAGGACCCCCGCGTCGACGCCCGCATCGCGGAGGCCTTCGAGGCCGAGGGCGCCGACGCCTGGTTCGCCGACGACGGATCGCGCTTCCTCGGCAACGATTACGCCCTGTCGGACTACGACAAGGTGCCGGACATCCTCGACGTCTGGTTCGATTCCGGCTCGACCCACGCCTATGTGCTGGACCGTCGGCCCGACCTCAGCCCGAAGCGCGTCGTCGACGGCGGCGAGGACCAAGTGCTCTACCTCGAGGGCTCGGACCAGCACCGCGGCTGGTTCCATTCCTCGCTGCTGGAAAGCTGCGGCACGCGTGGCCGCGCGCCCTACGACGCGCTGCTGACGCACGGCTTCGTGCTCGACGAGCAGGGCCGCAAGATGTCGAAGTCGCTCGGCAACATCGTCGCGCCGCAGAAGATCATCGAACAGTCCGGCGCGGACATCCTGCGCCTCTGGGTCGTGCTGTCGGACTACGCCGACGACCTCCGCATCGGCCAGGAGATCCTGAAGACCGCGACTGACGCCTACCGCAAGCTGCGCAACACGCTGCGCTGGATGCTCGGCGCGCTGGCGCATTTCCGGGACGGCGACGTCGTCGCGGTCGAGGATATGCCGGAGCTGGAACGCTACGTGCTGCACCGGCTGGCGGAGGTCGACACAGAGGTGGAGGCCGCCTACGACGCCTTCGACTTCAAGCGCGGCTTCGCGAGCCTGTTCACCTTCCTGACCAACGACCTCTCGGCGTTCTACTTCGACGTCCGCAAGGACGCGCTCTACTGCGACCCGGCGTCGTCGGTGACCCGCCGCGCCTGCCTCACCGTGATCGACCGGGTGTTCCGCACGCTGGTGACGCGGCTCGCGCCGCTGCTGCCGTTCACGGCGGAGGAGACTTGGCTGTCGCGCTTCCCCAGCGAGGACGGCTCCGTCCATCTCGAACTCTACGCGCTGGCCGACAACGCCTGGCGCGACGACGATCTCGCCGCAAAGTGGGAAAACGTCCGCAAGGTCCGCCGCGTGGTGACGGGGGCGCTCGAGATCGAGCGCGCCGCGAAGCGCATCGGCTCGTCGCTCGAGGCGGCGCCGGTCGTGCATGTGACCGATCCGGAACTCGCCCTGGCGCTGAAGGGCGTCGACCTCGCCGAGGTCGCGATCACCAGCGGCATCAAGGTCGTCTCCGACGAGGCGCCGGCAGATGCGTTCCGTCTTGCGGAGGTGGCCGGCGTCGCCGTGGTGGTGGGCCGCGCGGAAGGCCGGAAATGCGCCCGCTCGTGGAAGGTGACGCCCGACGTCGGCGCGGACGCCGACTACCCCGACGTCACCCCCCGCGACGCCCAGGCGCTGCGCGAATGGGACGCCGCCCGGAGCCGCGCGGCGTGAGGCGCAGGGCGTCATCCCGGCCGGCCGCAGGCCGAGCCGGGATCGTTCTCCCAGGCGGGCGCTGGTCTTCACCTCTCCCCGGCGGGGAGAGGTCGGCGGGCGTGAGCGCGCCGGGTGAGGGGGCTTGTTCCCTCTCAGATGAATTCAGAGCCCCCTCGCCCGCTCGGCTTCGCCGATCGACCTCTCCCCGGCGGGGAGAGGTAAAAGCCCGCACTTCTCGTCCAGCGATCCCGGCTCTGCGCGGCTGCGCCGCTCCGGCCGGGATGACGGCGACAGCCCGCCCATGACCCTCGCCTCCCCCGCCCGCCGCGCCTACCTCGTCGCCCTCGTGGTCTTCGCGCTCGACCAGGCGCTGAAGCTCTGGGCGCTGTTCGTGTTCGACCTTGCGGCCAAGGGCCGCGTCGCCGTCGCGCCGATGTTCGACCTCGTGCTCGTCTGGAACACCGGCGTCTCCTACGGCCTGCTGCAGCAGGACAGCGATTTCGGCCGCTGGGCGCTGGTCGCGCTCCACGTGGTCGCCTCGATCGCGATCACGATCTGGATAGGCCGAGAGAAGGACGCGCTGTCCACCTGGGCGCTCGCGCTCATCCTCGGCGGGGCGGTGGGGAACGGGATCGACCGCATCGCCTACGGCGCCGTGGTCGACTATGCGCTGCTGCATTGGGGCGAGGTCACCTGGTACGTGTTCAATCTGGCCGACGCGGCCATCGTTGCGGGGGTCCTGCTGCTTCTGTATGGTGCGCTCCGCGGCTCGAAGGGCGCCACGGGGGTAAACTCGTAGAGCGTCACGTCCTTCGGACGGGAGCTGCCCGGGTCTCGGCTGCAAGGACACGTCGATGAAGCGTCAGATCAAAGCCCTCGTCGCGCCGGTCGCCTTTGCGATCGCCGCGGTCGGCGTGGCTCATCCCGCCCACGCGGCGGACGACATGGGCTCCAACCCCATCACCGAACTGTTCGACGCGTTCGGCATGGGCGACAAGGAAAAGCCCGAGATCGACTACCGCGAGCGTCCAGCGCTGGTGCCGCCGCCGGCGGTCAGCCAGCTGCCGCCCCCGCAGGCGAAGGGCGCCGTCGCCCAGTCGACCGGCCAGTGGCCGCTCGATCCCGACGCGGAGCGCCGCGCCCAGCGCAAGGCGCTGGCCGACGTGCCGCGCACCGAAGAGCGGGACTACCTGCTCGACCGCAATTCGCGCATCTCGCCGAGCGAGCTGAACCGCAAGCGCACGGCCGAGCCCGACGCCGCGGGCGTCGCCGGCTATTCCTCGCCGACCTACGACAACACGATTGATCGGCTGAGCCCGAGCGAACTCAGGGCGCGCAAGACGCAGACCGCCGAGGCGGTTCCCGCCGGAACCGAGCCGAAGCGCGCGCGGCTGACCGACCCGCCCTCGGGCTACCGCACCCCGGCCTCGACCGCGCCCTACAAGGCGCCGGAGGCCGAGGCCTCCTGGTACAAGAAGATCAATCCGTTCTCGAGCGAGGGCCACTGAGGCCTCTCCTCGTCCCGACCCGAAAAGGCCGGCCGCTCCCGTGGGCCGGCCTTTTTTGTTACGGCGATTTAACCGCCTCATCGGGTGACGTCGACCGCCGCTCGTGGCGGATCGCCGGTTCGTCTATATATGCAGACGACGCGCCCGCGTCGCCGCGGCTCTGACGCGGCGATCTCGCGCCCCGGACGCCAACTCTTCCCGGCCGCTTCGCCCGACAAAGGACGCCGCCCGCCTGATGACCGGCCCCCGCCCGTTCACCCGCTTCTTCGGAGGTCTCGCCGCACCCATGGCCGCTGCAACGCTTGTCGCCTCCCTCGCCGGGCTCCAGCCCTCCGCCGCCGCGGCGGACCCCGCCCGCGCGTCCGGGCCGGAGGTTTCGACCTTCGCCCTCGCCAACGGCCTTGAGGTGGTGGTGATCCCGGACCACCGGACGCCGGTCGTCACGCACATGGTCTGGTACAAGGTGGGCTCGGCGGACGAGCCCGCAGGCGTCTCCGGCATCGCGCACTTCCTCGAGCACCTGATGTTCAAGGGCACGGCGAAGCACCCCGCCGGCGCGTTCTCGAAGGTGGTCGCCGAGCTCGGCGGCCAGGAGAACGCCTTCACCTCGTACGACTACACCGCCTATTTCCAGCGCGTCGCCAAGGAGCACCTCCAGGAGGTGATGTCCTTCGAGGCCGACCGCATGACCGGGCTGCAGCTCACCGACGAAGTGGTGAACCCGGAGCGCGACGTGATCCTCGAGGAGCGTCGCTCGCGCGTCGACGGCGATCCCTCGTCGCAGCTCTCCGAGGCCGTCGCCGCCGCGCTGTTCGTGAACCACCCCTACGGCACGCCCATCATCGGTTGGGAGCACGAGATGGAGACGCTGTCACGCGCGGACGCGATCGCCTTCTACGAGCGCTTCTACACGCCGAACAACGCCATCCTGGTGGTCGCGGGCGACGTGGAGCCGGCCGAGGTCAAGGCCATGGCGGAGGAGACCTACGGCAAGGCGCCCCGTCGCGCGGACCCCGGCGCGCGCAAGCGCCCGACCGAGCCGGAGCCGCGCGCGGCGCGCCGGGTCTCGCTGTCCGACCCGCGGGTGACGCAGCCCTCGATCTCGAAGCAGTTCCTCGCGCCCTCCTACGAGACTGCGAAGGGCGACCAGGCCTACGCGCTCGATCTGCTGGCGCAGCTGCTCGGCGGCGGCCCCACCAGCCGCCTCTACAAGGCGCTCGTCGTGGAGAAGGGCGTCGCCGCCAACGCCGGCGCCTGGTACCAGGGCGACGCGCTCGACGACGGTCGCTTCGCGGTCTACGGCAGCCCGCGCGGCGGCGCCTCTCTCAAGGAGATCGAGACGGCGCTCGAGGAGGAGATCGCCAAGATCGTGGCCGACGGCCCGACGCCCGAGGAGCTCGTCCGCGCCAAGACCCGTCTCGTCGCCGACACGATCTACGCGCAAGACAACCAGGCGACGCTCGCCCGGATCTACGGCGCGTCGCTCGCCACCGGCGGCACGGTCGCCGAGGTTCAGGGCTGGCCCGACAAGATCCGCGCCGTGACCGCCGATCAGGTGCGGGACGCCGCGCGCGCCGTGCTGCAGCCGCGCCGCGGCGTGACCGGCGAGCTTCTGACCGCGAAGCCCGCCGCTGTTCCCGCCACCGCCGAGAAGGCCGCGCCGGGGGCGCGTCCGTGACGGGCGGCCTCGCCGCCCCTCGCCTGTCCCGCCGCCTGTCCGGAGTCTTCGCCGCCGTCATGACCGCAGCCGCCATCGCTCTGCCGACCGCCCCTGCCCGCGCCACCGACATCCAGCGGGTCAAGACGCCCGCGGGCGCGGAGGCCTGGCTCGTCGAGGAGAACACGGTCCCGGTGGTCGCCGTCGAGCTCGCCTTCAAGGGCGGCGCGGCGCAGGACCCCGAGGGCAAGGCCGGGCTCGCCCACCTGATGTCGGCGCTGCTCGACGAGGGCGCGGCCGACCTCGATTCCGAGGCCTTCCAGCAGACGCTGGAAGACAAGGCGATCGAGCTCAACTTCTCCTCGAACCGCGACGGCGTGACCGCGAGCCTGCGCACGCTGCCTGAGAACATCGACGAGGCGTTCCGGCTGCTTGGCCTCGCGCTGGCCAAGCCGCGCTTCGAGACCGCGGACGTCGACCGCATGCGCGGCCAGCTCTCCGCGCAGATCCGCCGCGCCGCGCTCGACCCCGACGACATGGCCGGCCGCACCTTCTTCTCGGAGGCGTTTCCCGGCCATCCCTACGGCGTTCCGCCGCGCGGCACGGTCGAGACCCTCGGCGCCATCAGCCGCGACGACCTCGTCGCCGGCCACACGCGCCTGATCGCCCGCGACAACGTCGCGATCGGCGTCGTGGGCGCGATCACGCCCGAACGCCTCGCCGGACTGATCGACGGCGTGCTTTCCGGGCTCCCCGCCAAGGCCAGCCTCGTCCCGGTTCCGACCGTGCAGCCCGAGGGCGTGGGCCGCACCGAGGTGGTCGAGCTGGACGTGCCGCAGACCTCCATCATCTTCGGTCGCGCCGGCCCGCTCCGGAACGACGACGACTTCATCCCGGCCTATGTGGTCAACCACATCCTCGGCGGCGGCTCGTTCTCGTCGCGGCTGTTCACCGAGGTGCGCGAGAAGCGCGGCCTCGCCTACGGCGTCTACAGCTACCTTGCCCCCTACGACCACGCCGGCATGGTGCTCGGCGGCGTCGCGACCCGGAACGACCGCGCCGGGCAGTCGGTCGACCTGATCCGCGCCGAGATCGCCCGGATCGCCAAGGACGGGCCGACGGCGGAGGAGCTGGCGAGCGCCAAGAAATACCTGATCGGCTCCTACGCGCTGCGCTTCGACACCTCGGCCAAGATCGCCAATCAGCTGGTCCAGCTGCAGCTCGACGATCTCGGGATCGACTACATCACCCGCCGCAACGCGCTGGTGGAGGCGATCACCCCCGAGCAGGTCAAGACCGCCGCGGCGAAGCTGTTCGGGGACGGCTCGCTGCTGATCATCGCGGTCGGCAAGCCGCAGGGCCTCGGCGAGGTCAACGTGCGTGCGCCGGAGGCCGCCCCGGCCACCCCCGGCGCGCCCGGCTGAGAGCGTCGGCCGCCCGCGCGCCGCGCCGCGGGCGATGCTAGACTGACCGCCCGACTCGCGAGCCGCCGCCTCTGATGCCTGTCCGCCTCCTCACCGACACGGTCGCGAACCGGATCGCCGCCGGCGAGGTGGTCGAGCGTCCCGCCTCCGTGGTGAAGGAGCTCGCCGAAAACGCGCTCGACGCCGGCGCGCGGCGGATCGAGGTGGTGCTCGAGGGCGGCGGCGCCCGGCTCATCCGCGTCTCCGACGACGGCTGCGGGATGGACCGCGACGACCTCGTGCTCGCGGTCGAGCGTTTCGCCACCTCCAAGATCGCGTCCGACGACGACCTCGTCGGCGTCGCCACCATGGGCTTCCGCGGCGAGGCGCTGCCGTCGATCGGCGCGATCGCGAGGCTTGAGATCGCGACCCGCACGGCCGGCGCGTCGCACGGCTGGCGGCTGACGGTCGAGGGCGGCGCGAAGGGCGAGGTCGAGCCCGCGGCGCTGCCGCACGGCACGCGCATCGAGGTGCGCGACCTGTTTTTCGCCACGCCCGCCCGCGCCAAGTTCCTGAAGTCCGAGCGCGCGGAAGCGCAAGCCGCGGCCGAGGTGGTGCGACGGCTGGCGCTCGCCGCCCCGCAGGTCGACTTCACCCTCGTGGTGGCGGAGCGCACGCTCCGCTTTCCCGCGGTCGCGCCCGACGCCGCCGGCTTCGCCGAGCGCCTCGCGCAGGTGCTCGGCGCGGAGGTGGCGGAGGCGGTGATCCCGATCGACGGCCTGCGCGAGAGCGCCCGGCTGCTGGGCCATGTGGGCCTCAGCCATCTGCATCGGGCGACCGCGGGCGCGATCTACCTCTCGGTCAACGGCCGCCCGGTGCGCGACCGCCTGCTGGTCGGCGCGCTCAAGGCCGCCTATCAGGACGTCATGCCGCGCGACCGCCATCCCGTGGCGGCGCTCGATGTCCGGGTCGGCCCCGGCGAGGTCGACGTCAACGTGCATCCGGCCAAGGCCGAGGTGCGGTTCCGCGACGCCGGCCTGATCCGGGCGCTGCTGGTCTCGACCGTCCGCAGCGCCCTCGCCGCCCACGGCCCGGCGCCCTACGCCGCCGGCGGCGCCGAGATCGCGCGCTTCGTGGCCCGCGGCCCCACGCCGTCGCCCGCCTACCGGCCGACAGCAGCGCCCGCGCCGCGCTGGAGCGCGCCAGCCCGCGGCTTCGGCGAAAGCGCGCAGGCGGCGTTCTCCGTTGACCTCGTGGACCTTCCCCCGCAGGCCGCGCCGCATGTCGGCGAGGCCGCGCCCGACGGCGCCCGCGACCGGCCGCTGGGCGCCGCCAAGGCCCACCTCCACGACACCTACGTGCTGGCCGAGACCTGCGACGGCGTGGTCCTGGTCGACGCCCACGCCGCGCATGAGCGCCTGGTCTACGAGGAGCTGAAGCGGCTGCGGGCGACCTCGGGCGTGCCCCGGCAGGAGCTGCTGGTCCCCGACGTCGTCGACCTCGACCCGGCCGACGCGGAGCGCGTGCTCGCGCACGCCGAGACGCTCGCGACGCTCGGCCTCGGCGTCGAAGGCTTCGGCCCTGGCGCGCTGCTGGTGCGCGCGACGCCCGCCCCTCTCGGCCCCTGCGACGGCGCCGCGCTGCTGCGCGACGTCGCGGAGGCGCTCGCCGAAGGCGACGCCGAGGCCGCGCCGCTCGCCCGCAGGCTCGACCACATCCTGGCGACCGTCGCCTGCCACGGCTCGGTGCGCTCGGGCCGCAAGCTCAAGCCCGACGAGATGAACGCGCTGCTGCGGGCGATCGAGGCCGAGCCCGCCGCCTCGACCTGCAACCACGGCCGCCCGACCTTCGTGCGGCTCTCCACCGCCGACCTCGAAAAGCTGTTCGGCCGGCGGTGACGCGCCGGCGCCGCGATCGTGCGCATAGCCGCCGTTGATCGGCCGGGCCGAGGCGGCGAGCATCGGCGTCCACGATTCGCGCGGAGAGACGATCCCGCCAGGAGACAGACGGCATGCTTCAACAGACCGCCACCGATCTCGCGCTGCGGCTCGCCGCGGTCTATGCGCTGGTCGGCGTGTTCGTGGCGCTCACGCTCGTCGTCGCGCTGACCATGGCGCGGATCGTGAAGACGCCGCGGGTCATGCGGACGGGCCTCTACGCGCTCTATCTCCTGTCGATCGTGGGGCTGGTCACGGCCTACGCCGCCGGCGCCCTGACGCCTCCGGCGGACGCGGCGCAACGGATCGCGGCGTCCGCCGAAAGCGCCAAGGCCTTCGACGCGCGCAACGCGGCGATCACGCCCGGCGACGTCGCGCCGTCGACCACGGCGGCGGCTGCGTCGGTCGGGACCGTCTACATCCAGGCGCCCGACATGGACTCCCGCTTCGCCGCCGAGGACCTGTGGCGCGACCTGCGGGCGGCCGGCTTCCAGTCGCCCGGCATCGAACTGGTCGCCGGGCGCGCGCCGACGACGCCGGAGGTGCGCTACTTCAACGACGCCGACCGGCCGCTGGCCGAGCAGGTGGCGGCGATCGCGGCGAAGCGGGGCCTCGAGGGCTCGGTGGTCAAGACCATCGCAAACTACAAGGCGCCCCCCGGCCAGATGGAGTTCTGGTACCCTCGCTGAAACAGGTGAGGAGGAGCGGCGATGGCGGCGACCCGTCGAGCGCTTTCGATCCGAGAGCGACGTCTGCTCGACGCGCTCGCGAGCCCGGTGCTCGTCGTCACAGGCGACGACGTCCCCGTTCTGATCGCCATGAACCCGGCCGCCCGCCGCCTGCTCGGGCGGTCCTCCGCGGGACGGCCGACCTTGGAGCGCGCGATCGGCGCCGAAGCCGCGGCGGCGCTCGCCAAGGCGATCGCGTCGATGGCGCAGGGCGGGCCGGGGCCCAGCGTCACGGTCGCCTGCGGCGCGGCGGGGATGATCCGCTTCGATCTCGGGCGGGATCCCCGCGACCCCGGCCTGGTCATGATCGCGCTGCGCGGCGCGACCGATGCCTTGAGCGCGATCGATGAGTTGGCTCAGATGCGCTCGGTGCTGGAGTCGCTGCCGGTGGGCGTCGAGATCTACGACCGCGACTTCAACGCCCTGTTCTACAACGGCGCGTCAGACGCGCTGTTCGACTACGAGGGCGCGGCGGTGCTCAGCCACGGCGCCTGGTGGCGGCACGCCTTTCCGGATCCCGCGTTGAGGCGGGCCGCTCGGGAGGACTGGCGGCGCACCATCGCCGCGGCGAAGGCCGACCCGTCGCGCGCCCACATGCGGGAGTGGACCGTGCGGGCCCGGGACGGCGACACCCGGACGGTGCAGTTCTACTACCGGTTCCTCGGCGATCGCTTCACGCTCGTGCTGTGGGACGTCACCGAGCAGCGCCGGATGGAATCGGAGCTCCGCGCGGCGGCCCGCACCGACGCGCTGACGGGCGTGGCGAACCGGCGCCGCTTCGCGGAGAGGCTCGCCCACGACATCGCCACTGCGCGCTCCCGCGGCGAGCCTCTGGCGCTGATCGCGCTCGACATCGACCACTTCAAGGCGATCAACGATCGGTTCGGGCACGCAGTCGGCGACGAGGTCTTGAAGGCGGTCGCGAAGCGCGCGGCGGGCGCGCTCCGCCACGACGACATGATCGCGCGGGTGGGCGGCGAGGAGTTCGCGGCCCTGCTGCCGAGGGCGACCGGCGACGAAGCGAAACTGGTCGCCGACCGCCTGCACAGGGCGATCGTCAGTTTGCCGATCGCCCTCGAGGGGCTGACGCTCGGGGTGACGATCAGCCTCGGCGGGGCCCTGCTGCGGGCCGAAGACGCCGCCCCGGAAACGCTGACGGCCCGCGCGGACGCAGCGCTCTACGCGGCCAAGGCCCGCGGCCGCAACCGCGTGGCGTTCGAAGGCGACTGACGACCCCGGCGTGATGCGCCAGACGGTCACAGGCGCTTTCGCCGACGGCCCGCGTTCACCAAGCCGAACGAGGCCGGTGCAAAAGCGCGGCCATCGGCCCTTTCCGCCACGTTTGCTGGTATACGTAATTTTCCATATGACCCAGATCAGAGCCGCCACCGCTTGATGCGCCTCGACGTTCCAACGATGGTCGCCTGCTCCGCGGTGGTCCTCGCTCTGCTGGGCGCGTCCCTGCTGTTGTCCTGGGCGGGCTCCGGGCGACCCAAGCGGCTGTGGTGGTGGACCCTGCCGTTCCTCTTCGCCGTGGCCTCGGCCGCCCTGCTGGTGGGAGACGGCTTTCTCGTCAGGGAATGGCAGGAGCGAATCGCCGTAGTCGGGGTGCTCCTCGCCCATGGGTTCGCCTGGCAGGCCGCGCGAGCCTTCGATCGGCGCTCCAACGTCGTCGGGACGGCGCTCGCCATCGCCTTCGGCTGGATGGGCCTCGACGTCGCGGCGCAAGCCCTCGACCTGCCGGCCGCCGGGGGCGTGACCCGCACGCTCTGCGTCGCGACGTTGAACGGATTGAGCGCGTGGGAGTTCTGGCGCGGGCGCGACGAGGCCCTGCCGTCGCGACGCCTCATCGTGTCGCTGATGGCGCTCTTCGCCGGCCTGAGCGCGGTCCGCGCCGCGTTCGTCCCGTTCCTTCCCGCGCCGCTTGGCCTCGGCGCGCCCGAGGTCTGGGCGGTCGTGATCTACAACGCCGCCGTCGTGGCGCAGGCCTCCGCGACCGTCGCCCTCGTCGTCGCGATGTCGCGGGAGCGCGTGGCGCTCGCAAACTACGAGATGGCGTTGCGCGACCACCTCACCGGCGCGCTCAACCGGCGCGCCTTCGACCAGGAGCTGCTGTTGCTCGAAAACGAACGCTCCTCCGACGCCGTCGGCGTCGCGGCGCTCGTGTTCGACATCGACAACTTCAAGACGATCAACGACCGCTACGGCCACGACGTCGGCGACGTCGTCATCGTCGAGGCGGCGGCGGCGGCGCAACGCTCGATCCGCGCGCGCGACGCGCTGTTCCGGATCGGCGGCGAGGAGTTCGTCTGCCTGCTACCGGGCGCCACGCTGGCGCAGGCCGAAACGGTCGCCGAAAGGCTGCGGCGGTCGTTCGCCGAAACCCGGATCAGGGTCGGCGAGCACGTCGTCCGCGCCACCCTGAGCGTCGGCGTGTCCTCGACCGAGCTCGACTGCGCGCATGTCGCGCAGATCGTGTCGTTCGCCGACGAAGCGATGTATGTTGCGAAGGGCGCCGGGCGGAACCGCACGATCGTCTCCGATCGGCCGAGGATCCGGCGTAGCGACCTGCGTCAGGCCACGCGCAGCACCGCGAGCCGGGTGTCGCCGTACGTGCGGATTTCGAGCGTATCGAATCCAGCGGGCGCGATGGCCTCGACGTCCGCCGCTTCTTCCCAGACGACCAGCGCGCCGGGCGCCAGCCAGCCGCCTTCGCGCGCCGAGGACAAGGCGCGCTCCCCCAACCCCCGCGCATAGGGGGGATCGGCGAAGACAAGATCGAACGGAGCGGTCGCGCCGACGGGGCCCATGCGGGTGGCGTCGCGGCGCGCGATGCGCGTTTGCCCGCCGAGGCCGAGCGTCTCCACATTGGCGCGAAGGCACGCGCGGGCCTCGGCCCCCTCGTCGACGAACAGCGCGAACCGCGCCCCGCGCGACAGCGCCTCGAAGCCGAGCGCTCCCGTGCCGGCGAACAGGTCGAGCACGCGCGCGCCGGCGGCCGGATCGCCATAGGCGTGAGCCAGCACGTTAAACACGGCCTCGCGCAGCCGGTCCGTCGTGGGACGGATCGCGCGCGAGTCCGCGGCCGGGCCCTTCAGGGCGCGGCCCTTGAATTTACCCCCGACGATCCGCACCGCCTGGCCGTCCCCTGCCGCCGCCGCCCGCCGGCTTGCCGCCTCCCGGGCCGCGCGGCTTGAAGCCGCCCGGCTTGCCGCCGGGGCGTGCGCCGGGCTTGCCCGACGAACCGCCCGGCTTGCCCCCGAAACCACCCGGCTTGCCGCCGGACCTGCCGGCCGGCTTTCCGCCAGCGCCGGCGCCGCGCGGAGCGTCGCTGCGGGACGGCCTGCTTCCCTGCGAGCGGTCGCCCTGAGGGCGATCGCCGCGGGGCTTGTCGCCGTAGGGCCGGTCGCCTTCGCGACGCGGCGGACGATCGCCGAACGCCTTTCCGGCGCCGGACCGCTCCGTCCGCGGACGGTCGCCCTGAGGACGCGCGCCTTGGGGACGATCGCCTCGGGGGCGATCGCCTTGAGGCCGGTCGCCGCGAGGCCGCTCGCTTCGCGGGGCGTCCTCGGAGCGCCAGCGCGGCTCGGACCGGCGGCCGCCGTCTGTGGTCGCCGCAGGCCGCGGCCGGTCGCCGGAGGGCGCCCGCGCAGGCCGGTCGCCAAAGCTCCGCGCCGGGCGCTCGCCACGGTCGGGACGGTCGCCGGACGGTGCGCGCGCGGGGCGATCGCCAAAGCTGCGCGACGGGCGCTCGCCGCGGTCAGGACGATCGCCGGATGGGGCGCGGGCCGGGCGGTCTCCAAAGCTGCGCTGCGGACGCTCGCCACGGTCGGGGCGGTCGCCGCGCGAAGGTCCGCGACGGTCGCCGTCGGCGCGCGGGCCGCGGGCCTCGTCGCCCTCACGCGGCTTGAAGCTCCGGCCGGCGGGCTTGCCGTCGCGGGCTCCGGGCTTCGCACCGGGACGCGGCGGCCGCGGGGCGCGGCCGGGCGCGCCGAAACGTTCAGCGGCCTCGGGGTCGGCCTTGCGGGCGCGCCGGGGCGCGGGGTCGTTCTCGGCGCGCGCGACGCGCTCCACCTTCACGGCGCGGCCCTTGCGATCGGCGACGGCCGGGGCGCGCTTGGTGCGCGTCGGCCGCTCTTCGGTCTCGCCCTCGGCGAGGGTCGGCGGCGCCGGCACGTCGCGCGGGCGCGCCAGCGGGGCCTTACGGCCGACGCGCTGGGACGGGTCCTTGAGACGGCTCTGGTCCACTGCGGCGCGCTTGTCCGGCGTCTTGCGCCCGGCGCCGCGGCCGCCGGTGACCACCGGCGCGTCCTCGCCATGGCTGACCGCCTCGGCCTCGAAATCGCAGCCGGCGTCGTCGATCAGGCGCTTGCCGAGCTGGTCCTGAAGCACGCGCGTGCGCACCTCCTCGACCGCGCCTTCGCCAAGGTCGCCGAGCTGGAACGGACCGAAGGACACGCGGATCAGCCGGTTCACGGCGAGGCCGAGATGCTCGGCGACGCGCTTGACCTCGCGGTTCTTGCCCTCGCGCAGGCCGATCATCAGCCAGACGTTGTCGCTCTGCTGGCGCTCGATGGTGGCTTCGATGCCGCCGTAGGCGAAGCCGTCGATGGTCACGCCGTCTTTCAGCGCGTCGAGCTTGTCCTGCGTGGTCCGGCCGAAGGCGCGCACGCGGTAGCGGCGCAGCCAGCCGGTCTCCGGCAGCTCCAGCACGCGGGCCAGGCCGCCGTCGTTGGTCAACAGCAGCAGGCCTTCGGTGTTTATGTCGAGCCGGCCGATCGTGACCACCCGCGGCATCGCCGGGGGCAGGATCTCGAACACCGTCTCGCGGCCTTCGGGGTCGTGGGTGGTCGTCACGTAGCCGCGGGGCTTGTGGTAGAGCCAGAGCCTCGTGCGCTCGCGGGCCGGGAGCGGGCGGCCGTCGACGGTGACGGCGTCCTGCGCGGTGATGTTGCGCGCGGCGCTGTCGATGGTCTGCCCGTTGACCGCGACGCGGCCGGCCTCGATCCAGGCTTCGGCCTCGCGGCGGGAGCCGAGGCCGGCGCGGGCGATGACCTTCGCCACGCGCTCGCCCGGAGGGGGCGTCGCGGCGTCGTCGGGACTGGCGTCGGGGCGGTCGGTCGGGTCTGTCATGATCGCCGGGCGATAGCACGCGCAGGCGCGGTTTACGAGCGGTTATCGTCCTGTCGACAGCGGGCGCCCGCGAAGGTTACCTCTCGTGCGCACGCGAACCCGCAGGAGACGTCCGTGACCCCGATGGAGCGCGCCCTCGCCGAGGCGCGGGCCGCCGCCGCCCGCGGCGAGGTGCCCGTGGGCGCCGTCGTGGCCCGCGACGGCCAAGTGATCGCCGCCGCCGGCAACCTGACCCGCGCGCGCAACGACCCGACCGCGCACGCCGAGATCGTCGCCATCCGCCTCGCCTGCGAGGCGCTGGGCGCGGAGCGCCTCACCGGCTGCGACCTGCACGTGACGCTGGAGCCCTGCCCGATGTGCGCCGGCGCGATCTCCTTCGCCCGCATCCGCCGGCTGTACTTCGGCGCGGAGGACCCGAAGGGCGGCGCCGTCACCTCCGGCGTGCGGCTCTACGACCAGCCGACCTGCCACCACGCGCCCGAGGTCTACCCCGGCATCGCGGAGCGCGACGCGGCCGACCTGCTCAGGGTCTTTTTTCAGGGCCTGCGCGATCCCATCTCCGATCGGTGAACGAAACGCCTCCCGTGGCGTTTCCGAGCCGGAGCCGTCGGCCGTTCCGACGCGCGAGACCTGAGGTGAGACCGCATGGACGTCGTCCGCATCCTGATCGCCATCCTGCTGCCGCCGCTCGGCGTGTTCCTGCAGGTCGGCATCGGCCTCCATTTCTGGCTGAACATCCTGCTGACGCTCTGCGGCTACATCCCGGGCATCATTCACGCCATCTGGGTGATCATCCGCAAATGACCGCCAAGGCCGCCACCGGCTTCGCTGGGCGCATAGAGCCGTCGTCGCGTCAGACGTCGCTGGACGATCTCGACCGGCTCGCCGATCTGCTCGACACGCGCTGGCGCATCCCCGGCACCAACTGGCGCTTCGGGGTCGACGCGATCGCCAGCATCGTGCCGGTGGCGGGCGACCTGTCGACCGCGGTGGTCTCGGCCTACATGATCAAGCGCGCCCACGACCTCGGCGCGCCGAACCACATTCTGGCGCGGATGGTCGGCAACGTCGCGATTGACACGGTGGTAGGCAGCGTGCCGGTGATCGGCACGGTGTTCGACTTCGCCTTCAAGGCGAACCGCCGCAACATGGCGTTGCTGAAGAAGCACTTCGCAGGGCGTTAGCGCGCGACGCCCACGACGGGGTTGGCCCACGTCACCCCAACACGGCCTCGATCGCCCGCTTGGTCTCGTCCTTCGCCGCCTCGCTCGCGCGCAGGACGGCGGTGGTCTTCAAGAAATCCAGCAGCGTAATGGCCTCGACGTTGGGGCGGATCACCGCTTCCGGCGGACGGCGCGCGAGCTTTCCCGCGACGATGGTCGTCTGCATGATCTGAAGCGAGCCCAGCGTGGTCTCGAACGCGTTCGGGACGCGGCCTTCGCTTGCGACCGGCCCGCCGGTGACGTCGACCGCGATCACCGCGTCGACGTCGTCGAGCGCGTCGAACGGCAGCGGGTTGGTCATCGCGCCGTCGATCAGCGTCCTATCGTGATGGACGATCGGCCGGAACAGCCCGGGGATCGCGATCGACGCCGCGACGGCCGGCCGCAACGGCCCCACGTCGAAGCGGATTTCCGCGCGGCCGAAGAAATCGGTCGCGACGGCGACGAAGGGAATCTGCAGCGCGTCGAAGGTCTCGGGCACGCCTTCGGGCAGGAACTGCGCGAGTAGCAGTTCGGCGTCGACGAGGACCGGGTTCCGCGAACCGGCGCCGAAGAGGTCGGTCAGCCGGCCGACCCGCGCCTTCATCAGCTTGGAGAGAACCGCGCCGCGGTCGCGCAGCATGGCCGCGGTGTGGGCGCGGAGCTCCTTGGCGGGCAGGCCCGCGGCGTAGGCGGCGCCGTAGATCGCGCCGATCGACACGCCCGCGATCGCCGCGGGGCGCAGGCCCAGCTCGTCGAAGGCCTCGAGCGCATGAAGGTGCGCCAGCCCGCGGGCGCCGCCGCCTCCAAGCGCGAGGCCGATCCTGCGGCCCGCCGGATTGTCCATCACACAAGGTCTCCGAAGAAGGTCAGGAGCGCTTTGGCGGTCGCCTGCGGCGCTTCTTCGGGCAGGAAGTGGCCGCAGGCGATCGCCTCGCCGCGCACGTCGTCGGCCCAGTCCCGCCAGACGTCGATCGGCCGCCCGCCGCCCTGGCCGGGAAAGCCGGCCTCGCCCCACAGCGCCAGGACGGGCGCCCCGATGCGCCGGCCCGCCGCGCGGTCGGCCTCGTCGTCCGCGACGTCGAGCGTCGCGCCGGCGCGGTAGTCCGCGCAGGTCGCCGCCACGCGGCCGGGATCGGCGAAGAACGCGCGGTAATGATTGAGCGCCTCGCAGCCGAAGGCGTCGAGCGTCTTCGCCGCGGTCCAGCTCGCGAGCGTCCATTCGAGGAAATAGGTGGGATCGGCCGCGATCAGCGTCTCGGGAAACGGCGCCGGCTGGGCGAGAAAGGCCCAGTGGTAGGCCGAGAGCGCCCGCGCGCGGCCGAAGCCCGCCCACATCCGCTCCGTCGGCACGATATCGAGCAGGGCGAGCTTCGCGACGCGATCGGGGTGGTCGAGCGCCAGGCGATAACCGACGCGGCCGCCGCGGTCGTGGCCGGCCAGGGCGAAACGCTCGTGGCCGAGAGCGCGCATCAGGCCGACCATGTCCCTGGCCATCACGCGTTTGGCGTAGTTTTCCGGAACCGGGGGCGGAACGGAGGACCAGCCGTAGCCGCGCAGGTCCGGAAGCACGACGGTGAAGCGCTCCGCGAGCAGGGGCGCGACCTTGCGCCAGCCGACATGGGTCTGGGGGTAGCCGTGCAGCAGCAGGAGCGGCGGCCCCTCCCCGCCGACGCGCGCGAACAGGCGGACGTCGTCCGCCACGTCGATCCAGCGCGGCGCAAAGCCCGGAAACAGGTCGGCGAGCGCGGCCTTGGCCATCGTCCCCTCCTCCAACACCCCATCCTTCAGCTTAGCGCGTCGCCCGCGCCGGCAGCCGCACGCTTTCAGCCGAACAGGTCCGACTGCGGCGCGGGCGCGGGCTTGCGCGGCTTCGCCTCCTTGCGCGGAGCGGGTTGCGCCGCCGGGGCGGAGGGCGGGGGCGGCGCGGCGCCCTCGCCGGCGGTCGCGGCGCGCTCGCCGTCCTGGAACTTCAGGCGCACCTGCTCGCCGTCGCCCACCTCGGCGGCGCGGCGCAGCACATGGCCCTCGGCGTTCAGCACCAGCGCGTAGCCGCGCTCCAGCACGCCCTCGTAGCTGAGGCTGCGCACGAGCTTCCAGACCGAGGCCAGCCGGTCGCGACGTTTCTCTGCGAGCGCCGTCGCCGCACGCTCCAGCCGGGCTGAAAGGCCTTCCGCCCGTTCGCGCCCGAGATGAACGCGCTGAGTCAGAGCGGCCGGCTGGAGCCGCGCGGAGGCGGCGGCGAAGCGGGCGCGGTGGCGGCCGGCGTTGGCGGTGAGCGCGGGCCGGAGCCGGGCGGCGGCGTGGTCCAGGCGCTGGCGGGGGATCTGGATCAGAGTCTCGAGCGTCGGCAACGCGCGCGCGGCGGAGCGCAGTTCGGTCCGGCGCGCCTCCATGCCCCGAAGCGTCGCGGCGCGGAGCCGGGCGCCGCGTTCGGCGGTCGCGGCCAGCAGTTCGGCGCGCACCGGCGTCACCATCTCGGCGGCGGCGGTCGGCGTCGGCGCGCGCCGGTCGGAGACGTAGTCGATCAGCGTGGTGTCGGTCTCGTGACCCACAGCGGAGACCAGCGGGATCGCGCTCTCCGCCGCGGCGCGCACCACGATCTCCTCGTTGAAGCCCCACAGGTCCTCGAGGCTGCCGCCGCCGCGGGCGACGATCAGCACGTCCGGCCGCGGGATCAGGCCGCCCGCGCCAAGCGCGTTGAAGCCGCGGATCGCGGCCGCGACCTCGGCCGCCGCGGTCTCGCCCTGCACGCGCACCGGCCACACGATCACCCGCCGCGGAAACCGGTCGGACACCCGGTGGAGGATGTCGCGGATCACCGCGCCGGTGGGAGACGTTACGACGCCGATCACCTCCGGAAGGTAGGGGATCGGACGCTTGCGCTCGGCTGCGAACAGGCCCTCGGCCTGGAACTTGCGCTTACGCTCTTCGAGCAACGCCATGAGCGCGCCGACGCCCGCGGGCTCCAGCGTGTCGATGACGATCTGGTAGGCGGACTTGCCGGGGTAGGTGGTGAGGCGGCCGGTGGCGATCACCTCCATGCCCTCCTCCGGCTTGAACCGTAGCTTTCCGAACGACCCGCGCCAGACCACGGCGTCGATCTTCGCGCCCTCGTCCTTCAGCGCGAAATAGGCGTGGCCGGACGAATGCGGGCCCCGGTAGCCGGAGATCTCGCCGCGCACGCGGACATAGCCGAAGGTGTCCTCGACCGTCCGCTTGAGCTGCTGGGACAGTTCGGAGACCGAGACTTCGAGGGCGTTGCTGGCGGCGGCGTCGGACGGGGGCATGGGCCTCGGTGGGATCGGAGCGGTCGTGAGCGTGCGCGACGTTAGCCGCGTTCGGCGCGCAAGGCGACGGCGGCGGCCAAGGTCACGTCTGCGTCAGCGGGACAAAACTTCCTTGCCTGGCTTGCCGCCCCTTCTACCTGCCGAGGCTCGCACGTGACGCGGCCTCCGCTTTGCGCCGCGCGAGGACGGGGCCGTGCCGCGGCGGCCGCCGGCCGACAAAAGCAGCCGCGGCTTGAGGACATCCCCATGCGCTCGTTCCTGCTCGCCGCCGCCCTGTCCCTCGCCCTGCCCGCCGGCGCCGCCTTCGCCCAGGCCATCACCGTCGTCGACCAGGCGCCCGCCGACGCCGTCACGGTGTCGATCGCCAACATGGCCTTCGCGACCGAGGAGGTGAAGGTGAAGAAGGGCGGCAGCGTGACCTGGACCAACGACGACGAGATCGCCCACAACGTCCATTTCCGCAACGGCCCGGCGAAGGGCGACCCGAAGGCCCAGGGCAAGATGCTGAACAAGGGCGAGAGCTACACCGTGACCTTCGGCGAAGCCGGGACCTACGACTACATTTGCACGCCGCATCCGATGATGAAGGCGAAGGTCATCGTCGAGTAAGGCGCCGGCGGAGGTCGGCCCCGCGGGGCCGTGACCTCCGCGCCCGCCTCCGCTAGAACGGCGCCGACCTCCCCCGTCGACGCCCCCTGCGAGGCCCTGATGATCGTCCTTCTCCTCGGCTCCGGCGGCCGCGAGCATGCGCTGGCCGCGGCGCTCGCCAAGAGCCCGAAGCTCACGCGGCTGATCGCGGCGCCGGGCAACCCAGGCATCGCCCAGCACGCCGAGCTGCGCGAGGTTCCCGTCGACGACCTCGAGGGGATCGTGCGGCTCGCGACCGACGAGAAGGTCGACCTCGCCGTGGTCGGCCCCGAGGCGCCGCTGGTGGCCGGCGTGGTGGATCGGCTGAAGGAGGCCGGGATCAAGGCCTTCGGCCCCAGCGCCGCGGCCGCCCGGCTGGAAGGCTCCAAGGCCTTCACCAAGGAGCTCTGCGCCCGCCACGACATCCCGACCGCAGGCTTTAGGCGCTGCCGTTCCGGCGCCGAAGGGCACGCCGCGGTCGACGCCTTCGGCGCGCCGGTCGTGATCAAGGCCGACGGCCTCGCGGCCGGCAAGGGCGTCACCGTCGCCATGACGCTGGAGGAGGCGCACGCCGCCGTCGACGACGTGTTCGCGGGCGGCTTCGGGGAGGCCGTGGTCGAGGAGTTCATGGAGGGCGAGGAGGCCAGCCTGTTCGCGCTCTGCGACGGGACCACGGCGCTCGTCTTCGGCGAGGCCCAGGACCACAAGCGCGCCTACGACGGCGACGAAGGCCCGAACACCGGCGGCATGGGCGCCTATTCGCCCGCGCCGATCCTGACGCCGGCCCTGGTCGAGAAGGCGATGGCGCAGATCGTGCGCCCGACTGTGAAGGCGATGGCCGAGGCCGGCGCGCCGTTCACCGGCTTCCTCTACGCCGGGCTGATGATCGAGGCCAACGCGCCGCGGCTCGTCGAATACAACGTCCGCTTCGGCGATCCTGAGGCGCAGGTGGTGCTGCCGCGGCTGAAGGAGGACCTGCTCGACCTGCTGGTCGCGGCCGTCGACGGCCAGCTCGCGGGCCGGAAGGCCACCTTCATAAGCGACGCGGCGCTGACCGTGGTCATGGCCGCGAACGGCTATCCCGGCGCTTACGAGAAAGGGTCGGAGATCCGCCACGTGGCGGAGGCGGAGGCGCGCCACGACGTCACCGTGTTCCACGCCGGCACCACGACCGACGGCGAGCGGCTGCTCGCGAACGGCGGCCGCGTGCTCGCCGTCACCGCGACCGGCGCCGACGTGCGCGAGGCCCAGGCCCGCGCCTACACCGCGATCGACGACATCGACTGGCCGGGCGGCTTCTGCCGCCGCGACATCGGCTGGCGCGCGGTGGCGCGGCTGGAGGAGTAGGTCCGGAAAACGGACGTCATCCCGGACGGCCGAAGGCCGAGCCGGGATCGTGATCCGGGGAGCGGCCGTTCAGAACGATCCCGGCTCCGCGCGGCTGCGCCGCTTCGCCGGGATGACGCCGCTCACCACGCAAGCTTCGGCGTGACCGCGACCGGGGTGTCGCCGTTTTCCGCGAACAGCGCCGCGAGCTTTTCGGGGTCCGGCGCGCCGGGGCCAAGCTCCTCGGCGTGGATGCCGTCCGCCACGAACAGGCAGTCGATGCCCGCCGCCGCGGCGCCCGCGAGGTCGGTGCGCACCGCGTCGCCGATCGCGATGATGCGGGAGCGGTCGACCGCGCGCTTGGCGATGTCGGAGGCGACGGCGATCGCGGCGTCGTAGATCGGGGCGTAGGGCTTGCCGGCGTAGTGGGTCTCGCCGCCCATGTCCCGGTACATGTCGGCGATCGCGCCGGCGCACCAGATCAGGTCGTCGCCGATCTGCACCACCAGGTCGGGGTTGGCGCAGATCAGCGGCATGCCGCGGTCCTTCAGCTCCTCGAGCAGCGGGCGGTAGTCCTCCGGCTCCTCGGTCCGGTCGTCGAACAGGCCGGTCACCACCGCGAGCGGCGCCTCCTCCACGCTCACGCGCTCGATGCGCTCGTCGCCGAACAGCGGCACGTCGCGCATCGGCCCGATGTGGTGGACGCGGGCGACGCCGCGCTCCGCCAGCATGTGGTGGGTGACGTCGCCCGAGGTGATCACCGCATCCCAGGCGCTGCGCGGCACGCCGTAGCCGTCGAGGTGGTCGATCACCCACTCGCTGTCGCGCGGCGCGTTCGAGATCAGCACCACGACGCCGCCTTGGGCGCGGAACCGCGTCAGCGCGTCCCCCGCCTCCGCATGGGCCGCGACGCCGTTGTGCAGCACGCCCCAGACGTCGCACAGCGCGACGTCGTAGGCGGAGGCGAGCGGCGCGAACCGCGCGAAGACGGGGGAGTCGGAGATGTCGGTCATGAGGGCGCCCTAGAGCCGCGGCGGAGCGCCGTCAAGCGCGGCGGGGAAAGGCATGAGGCGTGAACGCGCGGGTGACGCCATCCGATCCCGCCTCGCCGGCTTCTCCGCCCTCGCCGCGCACCGGCCTCGGCACGCCGAACAGGAAGCCCTGCGCCGCCTTGACGTCGAGATCGAGCAGCTCCGGCGTGGTGCGCTCCTCCTCCACATGGGTCGCGATCAGGTCGACGCCGTCTCGGGCGAGCAGGTTGGGCAGGTCGGCGGGGTGCACCGGCAGGTTCCGCGCCGTGTCGGGGTCGAGCAGCGTCGCCGCCGGAACCTTCACGAAGCGCACGCCGCGGGCGGCGAGATCGCGGCCGTCGAGCCGCAGGTTCGCGACCTGGTCGATGGAGAACCGCACGCCCTTCGCGGCCAGCGCGTCGCGGTTCTCGCGCTCGAGCGCGCCGAGGCCGTCGAAGGCGGACTGGGTGAGCTCCAGCACGAGCAACCGCGCGAGCTCCGGCGAGCCGTCGATATAGGTCGCGACGTCGCGCGCGACCCGATCGTCGGCGAGGGTCTCGGAGGCGATGTTGACGAAGATGCGGACGCCCCGCCCGCGGGCGTTGAGGCGGTGCGCGACCCGAGCGGCGCGCTCGATCGCACGGCGGTCGATCTCGACCAGCCTTCCTTCCGCGGCCGCGGAAGGAAGGAACTCCTCGGGCAGCACCAGCCCGTCCGGCTCCCGCAGCCGGGAGAAGCCCTCATAGTGCAGGATCCGGCGGTTCGGCAGCGCCACCACGGGCTGGAGGTAGAAGTCGACGCGGTCGTCCCGCAGCGCCAGCTCGACGCGCGCCGCGAGGCCGCGGTCGGCCGCGCCGGCGTAGCCCTGGGTCTCGTCCTCGGCTTCCGCGGGGTCGAACGGATCCGGCGCCTGCGGCTTCGAGGGCGAGGCCACGGCCTCCGTGCGGCGCGCCCGGCGCGGGGGCGCGGGCGGCGGCGGCGGGATCAGCGGACGGGCCTCGGCGACCGGCGCCGCAGCCGCCGCCGCCGGCTCGGAGGCCCGGGCCGGCTGCGCGGGGAGCGCCTCGGCCGGCGTCGCGAGGGTCGCGACCGGCGCCGGCCGCGGGGCCTTCAGCCGCAGCAGCGCCGCGTCGTGCTTTGCGACCTCCTTGGCGACCGAGGTCACCAGACCGCCCAGCGCCGCGATCTCCTCCACCAGCGGCCGGCTCGCGGCCTTGGCGCGGTCGGAGACCGCCGCGTCGAGGGTCGAGAGCCGCACGTCGAGGGTCTCGATCCGGCTCTGCAGCTCGGTCACCAGGCGGTCGAGGTCGTCGACGCGTTCGAGCTCCGCCCCCGGCGCCCGCGCGAAGGCCATGTGGAGCACGGCCATCCCGGCCAGCGCGGCGAGCCCGACGAGCATGCCCTCGGCGAGGCCGAAACCGAGGCCGAAGCTCGCCATGATGGCGACGCAGGCCGCCGTCACCGTCATGGCGACGGCGACGAAGACATCGGCGGGCTTGAACATTGGCGTCATCCGGGCAAAAGGCCTTGGCGACCATCGCAGATTCGCGATTCCGCAGCCAACCCGTCGTCGTCCGGGCCGCGGTTCCCCACATGATGTGGCGAAGACGGCCGACGACGTCGGTCGAACGCCCGGAGAGGAGAGACCCATGATCGTTCTGGATGTGTCCGGCATGACCTGCGACGGCTGCTCGAAGTCGGTCCAGTCCGCGCTCTCCGCGCGCGATCCCGACGCGGTCGTGGTCGTCAACCGCATGGCCGGCCGGGTCTCGGCCGACACCACCCTCAGCGCGGAGGAGGCGATCGCCGCGATCGAGGCCGCCGGCTACGACGCGCAGCTCGCCGTCACCGGCTGAAACGCGGCTCTCGCTCACCTTTCGTTTACCCTGTTTCGCCAAGGTGACGCATCGGCGCGCCGCTTCGTGCGCGCTCCAGCGGATCGAGGTTTGCAGGGCATGGCATGGCTGAGCCACGCTTAAGCGACTGGAGCGGCGGCCGCCCTCAGGCCAGGCCCGAGGTGCTGCTCGTCGACGATGACGCGGCCTCGCTGCGGGTCGCCACCGTCGCGGTCGCCACCGCCGGCGGCGAGGTGACCGCCGCGATCGGCGCGCGGGATCTGCCCGCCGCCCCCGGACGCCGCGCCCCGGCCTACGCCATCGTCGACCTCCCGAACCGCGACGCGCTCGACGTCGTCGACGCCCTGGTGGCGAGCGGCGTCACCGTGATCGCGACCAGCGGCGCGGGCTCCGTCAGCCTCGCCGTCGAGGCCATGCGCCGCGGCGCGGTCGACTTCGTCCTCAAGCCCTACACGCCGGACGGCTTCGCCCGCAGGCTCGCCCTGCGCTTCGCCGAGCGCAAGGAGCCGCAGCCGGCGGCCCCGCAGGCCGCCCACGGCTTCGTAGGTCAATCGCCCGCCATGCGGGAGATCTACGGCCAGATCGATCGCATCGCGCCCTCCCGTGCGCCGGTGTTCATCCTCGGCGAGAGCGGCGTCGGCAAGGAGCTCTGCGCCGAAGCGGTCCACGCCCGCTCCGGCCGCGCGGAAAAGCCCTTCGTGGCGCTGAACTGCGGCGCGATTCCGCGCGAGCTGATGGAATCCGAGGTCTTCGGCCACGTCCGCGGGGCCTTCACCGGCGCGAGCGAGGACCGGATCGGCGCGGCCGAGGCCGCCAGCGGCGGCACGCTGTTCCTCGACGAGATCGGCGAGATGGAGATGGCGCTGCAGGCCAAGCTCCTGCGCGTGCTGCAGACGGGCGAGTTCCGCCGCGTCGGCGAGGCCCGGGCGCGCCGGGCGGACATCCGCATCGTCTGCGCCACCCACCGCGACCCGCACGCCGAAATCGCGGCCGGCCGCTTCCGGCAGGATCTGTTCTACCGTCTGCACGTGCTACCGATCCGCCTGCCTCCCTTGCGCGAGCGCGGCGACGACGTCGCGCTTCTCGCGGAGACCTTCCTCGCGCGCTTCGCCGCGGAAGAGGGCCGCCGCTTCACGGGATTCGTTCCCGAGGCGCTCGACCTCATCCGCGCCTATCCCTGGCCCGGCAACGTCCGCGAGCTGCAGAACGTCGTCCGCCGCGCCGTGGTGCTGGACGACGGCGACATGGTGACGCCCGACATGCTGCCGGCCGAGGTGCGGGCGGCGACGCCGCTGCGCGCGGCGGCCTCCGCCGGCCCGCTGGCCGACGGGCCGATCGAGCCGTTCCACATCACAGAGCGCCGGATCATCGAGCGCGCGATCGACGTCTGCGGCGGCAACCTCGCCAAGGCGGCGGCCGCTCTCGAGCTCAGCCCCTCCACGATCTACCGCAAGCGCGAGCGCTGGGCCGCCGGGGGCTGCTCGCCGGTCTGAACCCGCGGGATCGCTCCGGCGCCGCGCCGAAAGCGCCCGTCCGCGCCCCAGCCTCGCGCCGGGCCCGGCTTGACGCGCGATCCGGGATGGGGCCAGCGTCGCCGGCGTTCACCCGGATCCCCCCTGATGCCCGACACATTCGATCTCGCCGTCGTCGGCGGCGGCGTTCTCGGCCTCGCCCACGCGCTCGCGGCCGCCCGCAGCGGCCGGCGGGTCGTCGTCGTCGACCGCGAGGGCCGCGCCAACGGCGCCTCCGTGCGCATGCCGGGCATCGTCGGCGTCACCGGCCAGCCCGCGGGCGGCGCGTGGCGGCGGGCGAAACGCTCCCGCGACGTCTGGGCCGACGTCGCGGCGCAGGCGAGCGTCCGCATCGAGCACGAGGGCCTCGCCATCGTCGCGCGGCGTCCGGAGGCCGCCTCCGCGCTCGAGGCCTTCATGGCGACCGAGATGGGCGAGGACTGCACGCTCTACGCCGCCGAAGACGGCCACGCGCTATTCCCGCAGTTCAAGGGCGCGATGTCGGCGGTGTTCTGGAGCCCGCACGAGCTGCGCGTGGAGGCGAAAAGCGCGATGCCGAAGATCGCCGCGTGGCTGGCGGAGGCCCACGACGTCGCGTTCCGCTGGGAGACCGCGGTGACCGCGGTCGAGGGAACGCGGCTCACGACCTCGCGCGGGGCGATCGAAGCCGAGGCGATCGTGGTGTGCCCCGGCGACGACTTCCGGTCGCTGTTCGGCGAGACGCTCGCGAGGGCCGGCCTCGTTCGCGCCAAGAGTCATATGCTGCGAGTGCGTCCGGAGGAGGGTTTCGAACTCCCCGGCGCCGTCGCGACCGACCTAAGCCTCATCCGCCTCCCCGGCTTCGCCGAGCTGCCGGAGGCCTCCGCCCTACGCGCGCGGCTCGAGGCCGAGCAGCCCGAGCACCTGGCCCATGGCGTCGCCCTGATCGCGACCCAGTCGGCGGACGACACGCTGGTGCTTGGCGCGAGCCGGCAGGTGGACGCGACGCCCGACCCGTTCCAGACGCAGGCGATCGACGAGCTGATCCTCGAGGAGTTCGCGGCCGTGTTCGGCAAGCGTCCGAAGGCGGTGCTGTCGCGCTGGACCGGCACCTACGCCTTCAATCCCGAACGCCCTGTGGTGGTCGAGGCGCCCGCGCCGAACGTGCGCGTCGTGGTCGCGGCCTCCGGGGCGGGGGCGACCGGCGCTTTCGCGATTGGCGAGGAGACGATCGCCGACCTATTCGGCAAGGGCTGACCGTTCGTTTGGAAAAGAAGGTTTGGACTGTACGTGGCGCGTGCTTCGACAGCCCGTCTTCTCAATCTCAAACAGACACTGAGGGCTCCGGGCGGAACGGACGCGCCGGCCGGCTCCGTTGCCGTTCCCAGCCGGCTGCGCTAGGGAGCGGGTCCGTTTCGAGACCTTCGCCTTGCCTGGACACGCCCGATGAACGCCCGCCGCACCGATCTGACCCAGGCGCGCACGCCGCGCGGCTTCGCCGACCGCGGCGCGGCCGAGCTCGCCGCGACCCGCGCCATGGCGGAGCGCATCCGCGCGACCTATGAGCTCTGGGGCTTCGAGGAGGTCGAGACGCCGTTCTTCGAGTACACCGACGCGCTGGGTAAGTTCCTGCCGGACCAGGACCGCCCCAACGCCGGCGTGTTCTCGCTGCAGGACGACGACCAGCAGTGGATGTCGTTGCGCTACGACCTGACGGCGCCGCTCGCCCGCCACGTGGCGGAGAACTTCCAGAAGCTCGCGAAGCCCTACCGCAGCTATCGCTTCGGCCCCGTGTTCCGCAACGAGAAGCCGGGCCCGGGCCGCTTCCGCCAGTTCCTGCAGTTCGACGCCGACATCGTGGGCGCGCCGTCGGTCTCGGCCGACGCCGAGATGTGCATGATGATGGCCGACGCGATCGAAGCTGTCGGCGTCAAGCGCGGCGACTACGTGATCAAGGTCAACAACCGCAAGATTCTGGACGGCGTGATGGAAGCGATCGGCCTCGGCGGCGAGGAGAACGCCGGGCGAAGGCTGACGGTGCTGCGTGCGATCGACAAGCTGGACCGGCTGGGCCCGAACGGCGTGCGCGCGCTGCTCGGCGCCGGCCGCAAGGACGAGAGCGGCGACTTCACCAAGGGCGCGGGGCTGGATGAGGCCGGGGCCGCGCGGGTGCTGTCGATCCTCGAGGCCAAGCGCTCGACCAACGCCGAAACCGCGGAAGCGCTCGCGGCCGAGTTCGCCGCCACGCCTGTGGGCGCCGAAGGCGCGAGCGAGCTGAAGGAGATCGCCGATCTTCTCGCCGCCGCCGGCTACGACGGCCGCGTGTCGGTCGACCCCTCGGTCGTCCGCGGCCTCGAATACTACACAGGTCCGGTCTACGAAGCCGAGCTGACCTTCCAGATCGCCGGCGACGACGGCAAGCCGATCCAGTTCGGCTCGGTCGGCGGCGGCGGGCGCTACGACGGGCTGGTGGGCCGCTTCATGGCGGAGAACACGCCGGCGACCGGCTTCTCCATCGGCGTCTCCCGCCTGCAGGCGGCGCTCCGCGCGCTGGAGGGCGAGACCGCGGAGGCCTCGGCCGGCCCCGTCGTCGTGCTGGCGTTCGACCGCGACCGCATCGGCGACTCGATGGCGCTCGCGGCGCGGCTGCGGGCCGCGGGGATCAAGTCCGAGGTCTACCTCGGCGGCTCCGGCATGAAGGCGCAGATGAAGTACGCCGACCGCCGCAAGAGCCCCTGCGTGGTCATGCAGGGCTCGGACGAACGCGAGAAAGGCGAGGTCACGCTGAAGGACCTCGTCGAGGGCGCCAAGGCCGCCGCCGCAATCTCCGACCGCGCGGAGTGGACCGAAAGCCGCCCGGCGCAGGTGACCGTGCCCGAGGCGCGGCTGGTGGAGGAAGTCCAGGCGATCCTCGCCCGGCACCGCTGAGCGGCGGAAGGGTTGCATCCGCTCACGAAAGGAACGAGCGCCCCAGCTTTCCGAAGGCTCGTTTCCCCCCTTGCGGGGAGGGGGTAAGGGTGGGGGTCGTTCCAGAGAGAGCTGTCAGGGCGACGGGACGCTCGCGAGGCCGCGGGCCTCAGACGTGGGGCGCTTTTCTGCGCCACCCCCCACCCCTAACCCCTCCCCGCAAGGGGGAGGGGGACCAAGAGCGTCGCTTGGCCCCTTACGCCGTCCCCTTCGCGAGCGCCGCGGCCACGTCCTCGGGGGTCGCTTGCGCCATCGGCATCATGAGCTTCACGGCTTCGGTCTTGGCGCCGGCGCGCATGATGAGGATGACGGTCTCGGCGCCGCCGCAGGCGGGATCCCCGCAGGCGATCTCGCTGACCGTCACCGCGTCGTCCTCGCCGAGGCCCAGCGCCTCGCGGGCGTAGGCGGCCACGCGGCGGGAGGCGTCGGCGCGGGCGGGATCCTCGGCGCGGGAGCGGAAGAACAGGGCCATGGCCGCGTTCTACGCCAGGAGGCCCTCCCGCGGCCAGAGCCGAAACGCGAGGGGCGGCCTTGCCGGACGCCCCTCGCCCTGCTCAGTCCCGCAGGGGAACCGACGGCTCGCGCAGGGCGTCCGAGACGCGTCGGTCCTCGCGCATCTCGAACCACATCGCGTTGAGGATCGCGAAGGCGCAGGCGAGGCCGAGCCCGAGGATCCAGGAGAAGTACCACATGGCGGTTCGTCCTCAGTAGGCGTTGGGATTGCGGTCGATCGAGGCGGGCGTGACCGTCCCCCGCATGACCCGGAACACCCAGGCGGTGTAGCCGAGGATCAGCGGAAGGAAGATCGCGGTCGCGAGCAGCATGACGAACAGCGTGAGCTGGCTCGACGACGCGTCCCACACCGTCAGGCTCTGCGACGGATCGAGGTTCGAGGGCATCAGGAAGGGAAACAGCGAGAGCCCCGCGGTCGCGATGATCCCCGCTACGCCCAGGCTCGTGCCGGCGAGCGTGGTCCAGCCGCGGCGCGCAGCGAAGCCGAGGAGCGCCAGCAGCAGTCCGGCCGCCGCGATCACGGGCGCCGCGATCATCCACGGATGCGCCGCGAAGTTCCCGAGCCAGGCCCCCGCGTGCAGCTCCACCGTCTTGCCGAGCGGGTTCGACGGGCCCGCCGGATCGACGACGCTGGCGTAGACGTAGCCGTCCATCAGCGCGATCCAGCCGCCGCCGATCGCGAACAGGACGAGCGCCGCCGCCGCCGCCGCCGCGCCGAACAGCCTGGCGCGCTCGACCACAGCGCCCTGGCAGCGCAGCGTGATCATCGCGGCGCCATGGGCGGCGAGCATGGTGAGGCTGACGAGGCCGGCGAGCAGCGCGAAGGGGCGCAGCAGGCCCACGAACTTGAGGAAGAACCCGCCTTCGTAGATCGGCCGGAGCGTCGGGTCGAAGCCGTGGGGCACGCCGAGGAACAGGTTGCCGACGGCGACGCCGAAGATCAGGGCCGGCACGAAGCCGCCGATGAACAGCGCCCAGTCCCACGCCTCGCGCCAGCGCGGATCATGCACCTTGCCGCGGAACTTGAAGCCGACCGGCCGCAGGATCAGCGCGAGCAGGATCGCGATCATCGCAAGGTAGAAGCCGGAGAAGCTCGCGGCGTAGAGCGGCGGCCAGGCGGCGAAGATCGCGCCGCCGCCGAGGATGAGCCAGACCTGGTTGCCTTCCCAGGTCGGGCCGACGAGGTTGATGAGAATGCGGCGCTCGTCGTCGGTCTTGGCGGCGAAGGGCAGCAGCGCGCCGACGCCGAGGTCGTAGCCGTCCATCAGCGCGAAGCCGATGAGCAGCACGCCGAGCAGCAGCCACCAGATCAGGCGAAGCGTTTCGTAGTCGAGCGGGATCGTGTGCATGGGTCCGTTCTTTCCTTAAGCGGCCGGTCTCAGCGATCCGTCGCCGCCGCGGCGGCGCCCGCGGGCACGTGGGAGGCGCCGGCGAAGCCGTCGATGAGGACGTTGCGCGTAGACGGGCCGCTCCGGATGATCTTGAGCATGAGGAAGACCATGATCACGGCGAGCGTCGTGTAGACGGTGAGGAAGAAGCCGAGGCTGATCACGAGGTCGCCGAGCGTCAGGCCCGAGGCCGCGTAGAAGGTCGGCAGCACGCCTTCGACCACCCAGGGCTGTCGGCCATACTCGGCGACCAGCCAGCCGGCCTCGGCCGCGACCCACGGCAGCGGCAGGCTGAACAGCGCGATCTTGAGCAGGAGAGGGCTCGAGTCGATGCGGTGGCGCGTCGACAGCCAGAAGGCGATCGCGAAGAAGGCGATGAAGTAGAAGCCGAGCGCGACCATGATCCGGAACGACCAGAACAGCGGCGCCACGGGGGGGACGGTGTCGAGCGCCGCCTTGCGGATCTCCTCCGGCGTCGCATTGGCGACGTCGGTCCGGTAGCGCTTCAGCAGCAGCGCGTAGCCGAGGTCATGCCAGTTCTCGGAGAATCGCGCCCGAGCGGCCTGGTCCTTCGGGTCCTTGCGGATCGCGTCGAGGTCCGCCGCCGACGCCATTCCGTTGCGGATGCGCGTCTCGGCGTGCTTCACCAGAGGCAGGATGCCGGGAAGCTCGGTGTCCAGGCTGCGGGTCGTGATGAGCCCCAGAACATAGGGGATCTTCACCTCGAAGCGGTTGCCGTCGGTCCCCGGCAGAGCGAACAGCGTCAGGCCGGCGGGCGCGGGCTCGGTCTCCCACATCGCCTCCATCGCCGCGATCTTCATCTTCTGATGCTCGGTCGCGACATAGCCGCTCTCGTCGCCCAGCACCACAACCGAGAGGCTGGAGGCGAGGCCGAAGCTGGCCGCCACCGCCATCGAGCGCTTGGCGAGGTCGAGATGCAGGCCGCGCAGCAGGAAGTAGGCGCTGATCGCCATGACGAACATCGCGCCGGTGACGTAGCCGGCGCTCACCGTGTGGACGAACTTCGCCTGCGCGACGGGATTGAACAGCACCGCCATGAAGTCGGTGACCTCCATCCGCATCGTGTCCGGATTGAACGTCGCGCCGACCGGGTTCTGCATCCAGCCGTTGGCGATCAGGATCCAGAGCGCCGAGAAGTTCGCCCCGAGCGCCGTCAGCCAGGTGACCACGAGATGCGCCACCTTCGACAGCCGATCCCAGCCGAAGAAGAACAGGCCGATGAAGGTCGCCTCCAGAAAGAAGGCCATCAGCCCTTCGATGGCGAGCGGGGCGCCGAAGATGTCGCCGACGTAGTGGCTGTAGTAGCTCCAGTTCATGCCGAACTGGAACTCCATCACGATGCCGGTCGCGACGCCCATGGCGAAGTTGACGCCGAACAGGGTGCCCCAGAACAGCGTCATGCGCCGCCAGATCTCGCGGCCGGTCATCACGTAGACGCTCTCCATGATGGCCATCAGGAGGGACAGCCCGAGCGTCAGGGGAATAAAGAGGAAGTGGTACATCGCCGTCGCCGCGAACTGGAGTCGCGACAGGTCGACGACCGTGAAGTCGATCATGGGTCCGCCCGCCTATTCTCAAGCCCGGCGCACAGGCCGGATGGGATGGCGGTACCCTCCCGCCGGCCGCGTCGCTTTGATTTGGAACAAGGTGAGACAGGAGCCGGCTCCTTAAGCCCTGGAGCGTGATCCGAAAGACAGCTCCATGACCCACGACGCCTCCGCGACCTCCGCCCGAGCGGCCGCGCGCGCCGCCGCGCGCCAGCTGTCCCGCTTGAGCCGCGGCGCCTTCCTTCCCCTCGCCCTCGCCGCCGGCGCGCCGCTGGCGGGCGGGCTGCTGCTGATCGCGCAGGCGATCCTGCTCGCGCGCACGCTCGAACAGGCGATCGTCGCCGGCGCGCCGTTCGCCGCGCTCGCGCCGGCCGCGCTCGCCGTCGCCGGCCTCATCCTCGCCCGCGCGGCGCTCGGCCTTCTCGGCGAATGCGCCGCCGCGGCCGCGGCCGAGACCGTGAAGCGCCGGCTGCGGGACGCGCTGACGCGCCGGCTGCTCGCTGGCGACGCCGTCGGCGCGGCGGAGCGCAGGTCCGGCGCGCTCGCGAGCGCGCTGGTGGACCAGGTCGAGGCGCTCGACGGCTTCGTCGCCCGCTTCCTGCCGGCCGCCGTGCAGGCGGCGCTGCTGCCGCTCGCCTTCGCCGCGGCCGTCTTCGCCTACGACGTGACGGTGGGCCTGCTGTTCCTCGTCACGGCGCCGCTGATACCCGTGTTCATGGCGCTCGTGGGCTGGGGCGCGAAAGCCGCGAGCGACGCGCAGGCGACCGCGCTCGCCCGTCTCTCCGGCCGCTTCGCCGACCGGCTGCGCGGGCTGACGACGCTGCGCCTGTTCGGGCGGCTGGAGGCCGAAGCGATCGCGCTGGAGACGGCCACCGACGAGCTGCGCGTCCGAACCCTGCGGGTGCTGCGCATCGCGTTCCTGTCGTCGGCGGTGCTGGAGTTCTTCGCGGCCCTGGGCGTCGCGGGCGTCGCGCTTTACGTGGGCCTCTCCTACCTCGGCCTCGTCGATCTCCGCGCCGCCCCGCTGACGCTGGGCGGCGGCCTCGCCTGTCTTCTGCTGGCGCCCGAGGTCTACCAGCCGCTCCGTCTGCTGGCCGCCCACCACCACGACCGCGCCGCGGCCATCGCCGCCGTGCAGGAGATCGAGCGCCAGTTCGGCGCGCTCGCGACGATGGAGCCCGCGCCGCCGCTCGCCGCCCCGGTGGTCGTCCGCCGGGACGACGCCCCCTGGGCGATCGAGGCGAGCGGCCTGACGCTGCGCACGCCCGACGGCGTCACGCTCCTCGACCGCGCCGACCTGCACGTCCCCGCCGGCGCAAGCATCACGCTCGTCGGTCCCAGCGGAATCGGCAAGTCCACGCTGCTGGACGCGCTCGCACGGCTGCGTCCCGCCGAGGGGACGATCCGGCTGGGAAGCCGGGCGCTGGCGGAGATCCCGGAGGCGCGGCTCCGCGCCGAGCTCGGCTATGTCGGCCAGCGCTCCCGCCTGTTCCACGGCACGATCGCCGACAACATCCGCCTTGGGGATCCGCTGGCGAGCGACGACGCCGTGCGGCGCGCAGCGGACTGCGCCGCCGCGCTCGCCTTCGTGGAGCGGCTGCCGGAGGGGTTCGGGACCCTTGTCGGCGAAGGCGGCCTCGGCCTCTCCGGCGGCGAGGCGCAGCGGATCGCCCTCGCCCGGCTCTATCTGCGCGATCCCGCCGCGATCCTGCTCGACGAACCCACCGCCCATCTCGACGCCGCGACCGAACGGCTCGTGCTGGAGCGGCTTCTCAGCTTCGCACGCGGCCGCACGCTGCTCGTCGCCACCCACTCCGCCGTCGTCGCCGACGCGATGGACGGCGCGCTGCGCATCGAAGGCGGTCGTCTCGCGCCGTGCGGTCCGCGCCAGCCTCGCGCCAGCATCGTCAAGGACGCCGCCGCATGATCGCCCTGCTCTCGTTCCGCCGCCTGTTCGCGGCCCACAGCGGCCGCTTCGTCGCGGCGCTCGCGTTGTCGCTCGCGACGCTCGTCGCCGGCGTCGCGCTGCTCGGGCTGTCGGGGTGGTTCCTGACCGCCGCGTTCCTGACGAGCGCCGCCGCGAGCTTCAACCTGTTCGGCCCCTCGGCGGCGGTGCGCGGGCTGTCGATGCTGCGCATCGCCTCCCGCTACGGCGAGAAGTTCGTGGGGCACGACGCGACGCTGAAGGTCCTGGCCGACATCCGCGGCTGGACCTTTCGCGCGCTTGGACGCGGCGGGCTGGACCTCGGCCGCTCGCTTCGCCGCGGCGACGCGGTCGCGCGGCTCACCGCCGACGTCGACGCGCTGGACAGCGTCTTCATCGTGGCGGCCGGACCGCTCCTAACCGGCGCTCTTATCGGGATGATGCTGACGGCGCTGCTGGGCGTCCTGCTGCCGGGCGCAGCCCCGGTCTATGGGCTCGCCATGGCCGCCGCGCTCGTCGGCGCGCCCCTGCTGCTGATCCTGGGCACGCGTCGGCTCGGCGCGGACGCCGTGCGGCTGTCGGCGGACCTGCGGATCGCGACCCTCGACACGCTCGAAGGCCACGCCGACCTCGTCGCCTTCGGCGCGACGGAGACGGCGCGGGCTCGTTCCGCCGCGATCGCCGACGCGCTGGCGCGCGTGCGCCGGCGGCTGGCGGCGCGGGCGGGGCTGGCCGCCGCCGCGGTCGCGATCTGCGCGGGCGTCGGCGCGCTCGGCGTGCTGCTCGCAGGCGTCGACGCGCACGCTGCAGGAGAGCTGGGCGGTCCGCTCGTGGTCGGCCTCGTGCTGGCGGCGCTCGGCGGTTTCGAGGCGACGGCCGTCGTCGTCCGCGCGATCGGCAAGTTCGGCGCGGCCGCGGCGGCGGCGGAACGGCTGAAGGCGATCGACGACGCCGTCGCGCCGGTGGCGGAAGCGCTCCGTCCGCTGCCGCTGCCGCGCGGCGGCGGCTTCGCCTTCGACCACGTGACCTACGGCTATGATCCCGACCGTCCCGTCCTGCGCGACCTCTCCCTTGCAGTTTCGGCCGGCGAACGGGTTGCGGTCGCAGGGCCGAGCGGCGCGGGAAAATCCACGCTCGCCTCCCTGCTGCTGCGTCTGGCCGATCCTCAGGCGGGCCGCATCAGCGTCGCCGGCCGCGACCTCCGCGACGTGGCCGCCGGCGATCTCCGCCGGCGCGTGGCGCTGCTCGAACAGCAGGCGCCGGTCTTCGGCGGCTCCGTGCGCGAGAATTTGCGGATCGGCGACCCCTTCGCGGACGACGTCGCGCTGTGGGCCGCGCTGCGCAAGGCGAGGCTGGACGACGTGATCGCCGCGCTGCCCGGCGGCCTCGAGGCCGAGCTCGGCGAAGCGGGCGCGAAGCTGTCGGCTGGCCAGGCGCGCCGCCTTTGCCTCGCCCGCACGCTGCTGTCTCCGGCGGAGATCCTCGTGCTGGACGAGCCGACCAGCGGCCTCGACCGCGCGACCGAACTCGCCTTCCTCCGGGACCTTGGCCCGGCGACGGAGGGGCGCACCGTGCTGCTGATCACCCACGCCGCGCTGCCCGAAGGCGTCGCCGACCGGACGCTGCGGCTCGTCGACGGCCGGGCGATCGAAGCCGGGGCCTGACGCGCCGGACAAGCGCCCCCCACATACAAAAAGCCCCGGCCTTGCGGCCGGGGCGTCCGTCAATCGCTCCGGGGATGGAAGCGCTTTAAACTCAGGCGTCGAGCCGGCGCAGGGCGGCCTTGTCGCGCAGGACGATCGATCGGCGATGGGCGGGAAGTTCGATCACCCCGCGGCGCTCCAGTTCGGTCAGCGTGCGCGAGACGGTCTCGATCGTGAGGCCGAGATGGTCGGCGATGTCGATGCGGGCCATCGGCAGGTCGACCGCGCCGGGATGCGGCAGCCGACGGGAGAGGCCCAGCAGGAACGTCGCGACTTTTTCCAGCGCGCATTTCCGCCCGAGCAGCAGCATGTGGTCCTGCGCGCGCTCCAGCGCGTTCAGCATGGCGGACACCACCTGCCGGGCGAGATCGCTGTCGCCTGCGGCGAGCGCGTCGAGCCCGTAGGCGCGGTAGGCGACGACCGTCGCCTCTCCAAGCGCCTCCGCGGTGAAGCGGTGCTCCTCGCCGGCCTCGACGCCGAAGATTTCGCCAGGGAGATGGAAGGCGTCGATCTGGCGGCGACCATCGCTGAGCAGCTTGTAGGTGCGCACCGCGCCGGTGACGACCTTATAGAAGCGGGTCGCCGGCTCGCCTTCCGCGAAGATCTCCTCGTCCTTGGCGAAGGCCCGGACCGGAGCGGCGGCGCGATGAGCCTGAAGCTCGCCGATATGGGCGAGCGCGACGGCCGGCGCGATGGGCTGGGCTGGAGCGTGAGAAGCGAGCATCGGAACCTCCGTCGGCGTGGACCTGACGGGGACCAGGGGTAGGCCCGACCTGACGTTTCGAAAATTCAGATGCTCCCCTAAGGGGAAGCCCTTAGGGAGCGGACAGCGCGCCACGGATGCCGGCGACGAGGGCGTCGTCGTGCACAGGCTTTTCGAGCACGAGGCTGAATCCGGCGGCGTGCGCGCGGGCTCGAAGGCCGTCGCTCGCCTTCGCCGTGATCATGATCGCCGGAAGGCGCACGTGGCGCAGGCGCAGGCGCGTCATCAGCTCGACGCCCTCCATGCCCGGCATGAACTGATCGACGACGAGACAGCCGGTCGCCGGCAGGTTGCGCTCGTCGTCGAGCAGCGCCGGGCCGTCGACGTAGAGCCGGACGTCGAGGCCCTCGAGCTCGAGCGCAAAGCGCAGCGAGCGGCGAACCGCGTCGTCGTCGTCGACGACGAGCACTGGGCCTCGGGAGGCGGGCATGGGAGCGTCCTGTCTGAGCCGGAGCTTCAGCCCTACGCCCCAACGCCCACGCGCTCCTTGATCTTCCTCAACGGGCGACCCGCTCCACCGCAAGCGACAGACGCACAAGCTCCGACAGGCTCCCGGCCTGCATCTTCGTCATCACGTGGGCGCGGTAGATCTCGACGGTGCGGGCGCTGATGCCGAGGTCGTAGGCGATCACCTTGTTCGCCTTGCCGGCGACGAGGCCCTCCAGCACCTGCGCCTCCCGTTCGGTCAGGCTGTCCAGGCGTTCGCGGATCGCGGCCGTCCGGGCGTCGGTCTCGCTTGCGGCGGCGCGGCGCGCGAGCGCCCCGCGCACGGCGGCGAGCAGGAGATGGTCGTTGAACGGCTTTTCGATGAAGTCGACCGCGCCTTCCTTCATGGCCTCGACCGCGAGCGGCACGTCGGCGTGGCCGGTCATGACGATGACGGGACACCGGAGACCACGCGCCTTCAGCCGGCGTAAAAGCTCGATGCCGTCGAGGCCCGGCATGCGCACGTCGGTCAGCACGCAGCCCGGCTGGATGGCGTCGAGCCCGTCGAGGAAGGCCGAGGCGGACTCGTGCAGGCGGACCGGCAACCCGTCGGAGGCGAACAGGAAGGCGAGCGACTTCCGCACCGCGAGGTCGTCGTCCACGACGTGCACGACCGCGTCACTGGGCATCCGTAAGCTCCTTCTCGTCCACGGCCCGGAGCGTGAAGGCGAAACGCACGCCCTCCCCCGGCATGCTCTCCGCCCAGATCCGGCCCCCGTGCGCCTCGACGATCGTGCGGCAGATCGACAGGCCGACGCCCATCCCCTGGGCCTTCGTCGTCTGAAAGGGCTGGAACAGGTGGTCCGCGATCTCCGGCGCGAGGCCGGGACCGGTGTCGATCACCTCGACCGTCACGAGACCCGCTTCCCCGCCGGCGCGCGTCGCGACCGTCAGCTCCCGCCGCGACGCGTTCTCCATCGCCTCGATCGCGTTGCGCACCAGGTTGAGCAGCACCTGCTGGACCTGGATGCGGTCGGCCAGCACCAGCGTCGCCCGCGGGTCGAAGTCGAACGCGACGCGGACGCCCCGCTCCTTGACGCCGACGAGCGCGAGCGCGCTCGCCTCCTCGATCAGCCGCGGCAGGCTCTCCACCTGTCGCTCGCTGTCGCCCCGCCGCACGAAGTCGCGGAGACGGCGGATGACGAGCCCCGCGCGCATCGCCTGCTCCGCGGCCTGGCCCACCGCGTCGCGCAAGAGGTCGACCTGCTCGCCCTCCATCCGCTCCAGGATCCGGCGCGAGCCGGTGAGGTAGTTGGCGATGGCGGTGAGCGGCTGGTTGATCTCGTGGGCGAGGGTCGAGGCCATCTCGCCGAGCGCGGTGAAGCGGGACATGTGGATGAGCTCCGCCTGCAGCTCCTGAAGGCGCGTCTCGGTCTCCTGCCGCTCGGTGAGGTCGCGGATGAAGCCGGTGAAGTAGCGTGCGCCGGCGGAGCGCATCTCGCCGACCGAGAGCTCCATCGGAAAGGTCGAGCCGTCCTTGCGCCGGCCGACGACGACCCGGCCGACGCCGATGATGCGGCGCTCGCCGGTGGTGAGGTAGCGGGCCATGTAGCCGTCGTGCTGGCCGCGGTAGGGCTCCGGCATCAGCATGCTGATGTTGCGTCCCACGACCTCCTCCGGCGCGTAGCCGAACTGGCGCTCCGCCGTCGTGCTGAAGGACTGGATCGCCGCCTGCTCGTCGATCACGATCATCGCGTCGGGCACGGTCTCCAGGATCGACCGCAGATGCGCCTCTCGGGCGCGCAGGGCGTTGTCGGAGGCGAACCGTTCGCCGAGATCGCGGATGGCGACCGCGAAGACCTGCGCGTCGCCCTCGCCCGCCGCCGCCGCGATCGCGACGAGCGCCGGAAACGAGCCGCCGCCGGCCCGGAGCAGATCGCAGCGCGCTTCCGCCGAGCCCGCCGTTTGCGCGCGTGCGAAGAGGGCCGCTCCCGCTGTCGCGTCGGCGTGCAGCGTCGCGAGGGCGCGCCCCTGCGCGTCCCGAGCGCCGAGGCCGAAGATGCGCTCGGCCGCCGGCGGCCAGTGGATCACGCGGCCCGCGGCGTCGGCGAGGACCAGGGCGAGGTCTGTCATCGGCTGGGCGATCGGGTCTTCGGGCGGGGCGAAGGTCATCGGGCGATCCTACAGCGGCTTCGCGGCGTGGGGCCACCGCCGGCGGCGCCCGCTTTGCGCAGGATCAAGGCGGCGGCGTTCGCGCGGCGGGAGGATCGAGCGTCACCAGACGTGGAGATCGACGATGACGCCTCTGACGGACGCCGCGCCGGGCTACGCAAGCCTCGCGGTCCATTTCGACCTCACGCTTGCGGCCCGCGACCGCGGCCGCCTCGCAGTCGACCTCGCCGACCGCTTCGGCGCCCACATCATCGGCCTCGCGTCCGAGCAGATGCTGCTGCCGATCTACGGCGACCTTGGCGGCCCCCACGTGGCGGCCACCATCGCCGAGGACGAGCAGGGTCGAGTCGAGGAGGAACTGGCCGGCGCCTACGCCGCGTTCAAGGACGTGATCGGCGCGCGCAACAACGTCGAGTGGCGGCAGGCGCTCGAGGAGCCGAGCCGGCACGTCATCGCCAACGCCCGCGCCGCCGACCTGCTCGTGCTCGGGCGCCGCTCCAGCAAGGACGCGGTCGACGTCGCCCTCGGCGTCGCTCCCGGCGCGGTCACGCTCGAATGCGGGCGGCCGGTGCTGATCACGCCGCCGGGCGTCGACCGCCTGTCCGCCCGCGCGATCGTCATCGCCTGGAAGGACACCCGTGAGGCGCGCCGGGCGGTGCGCGACGCCCTGCCGCTGCTGCTGCGCGCCGAGGAGGTGGTGGTCGTCACGTCCTGCGGGTCGTTCCGGGACGAGAGCGCCGAGGACGTCGCGGCCTTCCTCGCCCGTCACGGCGTCAACAGCCGCCCGGAGGTACGCGCGGGCGAGATCTCGTCGATCGCCGACGAGATCCTCGACGCGGCGGACGAGATCGGCTCGGACCTCATCGTCGCCGGCGCCTATGGCCACAGCCGCACGCGCGAATGGATGTTCGGCGGCGTGACGCGCTCCCTGCTCGAGACCTCGCCGGTTCCGCTGCTCCTGTCGCACTGACGCGACGCATCCCCCCGCGCCGGGCCTTTGATCTCGCTCAAAGCCCGCGCCCGCGCCGTCTGCAGGATGGGCCCATGCTCCCGCTCCGCCTCACCGACCTCGCCGACCGCCAGGTCCCCCGCTACACGTCGTACCCGACGGCGCCGCACTTCCACGATGGCGTCGGGGCGGAGAATTACGGTCGCTGGCTGGGCGCGCTGCGGGAGGCGGAGGCTCCGGTCTCGCTCTACGTCCACGTCCCCTACTGCCGGTCGATCTGCCATTACTGCGCCTGCACCACCAAGGCGACGCGGCGCGACGAGCCGGTGGTGGCCTACGTCGGGCGGCTGAAGCGCGAGATCGCCCTCGTGGCCGAGCGGACCGGGCGGTTGAGAGTCTCCCACATCCACTGGGGCGGCGGCACGCCCAACCTGCTGCCGCCGGACCTGTTCGACGCCCTCGTCGCGGACCTCTGCGACCGCTTCGACGTCGACCCTTACGCCGAGCACGCGATCGAGCTCGATCCGCGGCATGTGACCCGCGAGGGCGCGCGGCGGCTCGCCGCCTCCGGCGTGACGCGGACGAGCCTCGGCGTGCAGGATTTCGCGCCCGAGGTGCAGTCCGCGATCGGCCGCATCCAGCCGCATAGGGTCGTGGCCGCCGCGGCGGACGCCGTCCGCGCCGCCGGGATCGAGGGCCTGAACTTCGACCTCATCTACGGCCTGCCGCGCCAGACGCTGCGCTCGGCCCGGGAGACCGCGCAGCGCGCCGTCGCCCTTGCCCCCGACCGCATCGCGCTGTTCGGCTACGCGCATGTGCCCTGGTTCCGGGCGAACCAGCGGCTCATCGACGCCCGAGATCTTCCCGACGTCGGACTTCGGCTCGAGCTCGCCGCGACCGCCCGCGAGGCGATCGAGGCGGCCGGCTACGTGCCCGTCGGGATCGACCACTTCGCCCGGTCGGACGACAGCCTTGCGACCGCGGCCGCGTGGGGGACGCTCCGCCGCAATTTCCAAGGCTACACGACCGATCGGGCGGAGACCCTCATCGGCCTTGGGCCCTCCTCCGTCGGGCGCCTGCCGGCGGGCTACGTCCAGAACGCCGCCGACGTCGGCGCTTGGGCCCGCGCGATCGACGACGGCCGGCTCGCGGTCGTCAAAGGACGCGCGCTCACTCCGGACGACCGGCTGCGCGGAGCGGTGATCGAGCGGCTGCTCTGCGGCTTCGAGGCCGAGCTCGGCGCGATCGCGATGGCCCACGGCGCCTCGCCCGCCGCGCTCCTGCCCGCGCTGGAGCGCCTCGAACCGCTGATCGCCCAGGACTTCGTGCGCCTCGACGGATCCCGTCTCAGCATCGTGCGCGACGCGCCGGCGCTGGCGCGCATCGTGGCGAGCGCCTTCGACGCCTACCTCGGCGCGGGGGCGCGACATTCGCTGGCCGCGTGACGCGGAAGCCGCTTTCTAAAGCCGGCTCGGCGTTTGACGCAGGTCAACGAAGAGCGCCCCGGAAAAGTCTAAATCTCAAAGCGCTCCCAGGCACTTGCTTCGCACTTTGAGGATTCGGACCCATGAAATTCCTGCTTGCGCCGGCGCTCGCGCTCGCCGCCCTCGCACCCGCCGTCGCCCGCGCGGCGGACGCCCCCCTCGACCAACCCGCCTTCGAGAGCGCCGCTCCGTTCGACTGGAGCCGCTTCATGGTGAGAGGCCGGGTGATCGGCGTCGTGCCGCACAAGTCGAAGGCGAACCTCAGCATCCCCGGCAGCGCCCACGTCTCGTCCGACGTGATGCCGGAGATCGATTTCACCTATTTCTTCACGCCGAACCTCGCGGTCGAGGTCATCTGCTGCGCCTCGAAGCACAGCATCAAGGGCCGCGGCGCGCTGAAGGGCCTGAACGTCGGCGACACCTGGGTGATCCCGGCGACGGTGACGGCGCAGTACCACTTCACCAATCTCGGCAAGTTCAAGCCCTACGTCGGCGTCGGCGTGAACTACTCCATCTACTTCGGCGAGGACGGCGCAGGCCCGACCGTGCGCAAGCTCAACCTCAAGAATTCGGTCGGCGTCGCGGCCCAGGTCGGCTTCGACTACATGATCGACGAGCACTGGGGCGTAAACGTCGACGTGAAGAAGATTTACATGGAGCCCAAGATCTCGCTCGCCGCCGGCGGCGCGGACGTCCGCGGGCGCGCCAAGATCAACCCCTGGGTGATCGGCACGGGCGTCACCTACCGCTTCTGAGCCTTCGGCCGCGGCTCTCAGGCCGGCGGCGCGAAGGTCGACAGCAGGCCCGCATAGGGCTTGGAGCGCGGCGTCGCATAGGCGCCGCGCTTGCTTGTCCTGAGGCCGAGCGCGACGAGAGCCTCGGCCTGCTTCACCGCGGCGGCCACGCCGTCGACCACGGGCGCGCCGAAGCGCTCCGACAGGGCGGCGGCGAGATCGGCCATTCCGGCGCAGCCGAGCACGATCGCGTCCGCGCCGAGGCCGAGCGCGCGGTCAATCTCCGCCTCCAGCTTCACGCGGGCGTCCGATCCTTCGTCCTCGAGCGCCAGCACCTCCACGTCGCAGGCGGAGACCCGCACGCGGGCGGCGTAGCCGTAGCGGGTGACGATCTCCTCCAGAGGCACGACCGAGCGCTCCAGCGTGGTGACGACCGCGATGCGCTTCGCGATCTGGCCGGCGGTGACGAGGGCCGCCTCGCAGATGCCGACGACGGGGATCGCGGCCGCCGCCCGCGCCGCGTCGAGCCCGGTGTCGTCGAAGCAGGCGATGATCGCGGCGTCCGCGCCCGCGCCTTCGCCCTCCCGGATCGCCGCGATCAGGCCGGGAACCGCGAAGGCCTCGTCGTAGTAGCCCTCGATCGAGGCCGGCCCCATGGCGGAGGTGGCGGCGACGATCTCCGTGCCCCCCGCCGCAGCCGCGCGGGCCGCGGCGGCAGCTTTGGCCGTCATCGAGGCGGTGGTGTTGGGATTGACGACGAGCAGCTTCATAGGGGCTTCAAGGTCTTGCGCCGCCGCGCCATGGCCGTCACGGCGACAAGCGCGGCCGCGATCGCGGTGAAGGAGACCAGGGTGGTGACGGCCCCCAGCGCGTAGAGCACCGGCGTCGTGACGTTGGTGGTCATGCCGTAGATCTCGAGCGGAAGGGTGTTGAAGCTGCCGGCGGTCATCAGGGTGCGGGCGAACTCGTCGTAGGACAGCGTGAAGCCGAAGAGGCCGACGCCCACGAGGCTCGGCGCGATGATCGGCAAGACCACATGGACGAAGGTCTGCCAGTTCGAGGCGCCGAGGTCGCGCGCGGCCTCCTCGTACGCCGGCGAGAACCGGTTGAACACCGCGAACATGATCAGCACGCCGAAGGGCAAGGTCCAGGTGAGATGGGCGCCGAAGGCCGAGGTCCACCACGTCGGCTGCACGCCCGCCACCTGGAACATGAGGCCGATGCCGAGGCTGACGAGGATCGACGGCACGACTAGGCTCGCGACCGTCAGATAGAACAGCGCGGTCGAGCCGAGGAAGCGGCGGCGGAAGGCGAGCCCGGCGCACAACGACACCGCGACGGTCGTCAGCGTGGTCATCACGCCAAGAGCCAGTGAGCGCGCGAAGGAGCCGCCGAAGTCGCCCACCGCCTGCTGCTCGAACAGGTTTTCGAACCAGCGCGTGGAGACGCCGTTCATCGGAAAGGTCAGGCCGCCGGCAGGCCCCTGGAACGACAGGATCAGGATGGTCGACAACGGCCCGTAGAGGAACAGCACGAACAGCGCGAAGAACGCCGCCAGCGCGTAGAACTCCAGACCGCGCTTTTCGGACGCCATCCTCACAGCTCCTTGCGGATGTTGACGATGCGCAGCATCGCGGCCACCATCAGCAGGACGAGGACGAGCAGGGCCACCGCGTTCGCCGCAGCCGCCGGGTATTGCAGCAGCGAGATCTCGTTCGCGATCATCAGGCCGACTGAGGCCGACTGTCCGCCCGACATGAAGCGCACGGTGACGAAGTCGCCGAGCACCAGCGTCACCACGAAGATCGAGCCGATCGCGATCCCGGGCTTGGCGAGCGGGATCACGACGTTGGTCAAAGTCTGCCAACCGTTCGCGCCGGCGTCGCGCGCGGCCTCGACCAGCGCGCGGTCGATGCGCATCAGCGAGTTGAAGATCGGCGTGACCATGAACAGCACGTAGAGGTGCACCATCGCGAGCACGACGGCGAACTCCGAGAACAGCAGGAACTCCAGCGGAGCCGGGACGATCCCGAGTTCGATCAGCGTCGTGTTCAGCAGTCCGTTGCGGCCGAGAAACGGCACCCACGAGATCATGCGGATGATGTTCGAGGTCAGGAACGGCACCGTGCAGATCAGGAACAGGACCATCTGCATGGTCGTGCTGCGGACATGGAACGCGAGGAAATAGGCGACGAGAAAGCCGACGACGGTCGTGATCGCCCAGACGATCGCCACGAACTTCAGCGTGTTCAGATAGGTCTTCCACGTCACCCAGGAGCCCAGCGTCTCGGCGTAATTGAGCGTGATGAAATCCGGGTAGATCTGGACGCTGTCGTAGTCCCAGAAGCTTACCGCCACGATGGCGGCGAGCGGCAACAGCAGGAAGGCGCCGAGGATCAGCGCGAGCGGCGCGGCCTGCAGATAGGGGGCGAGACGGCCGGTCATGAGCGCGCGTCGGAGCGAGCGCGGACGTCGCCCCGCCGTCGCGCCTGGCCTTGCGGGGTCCCGGCTGTCTCCGGGACGCGAGAGAGGGGCGTCGCGACGCTCACGCGGCGATGAACTCGTTCCACTTGCGGACCATGTAGCGGTCCTTGTCCATCACGGCGTTCCAGCACGCGACCTTGCCCATCCGCTCCTCGAACGAACCGCCGTCGCGCACCGCGCCGGCCTTCTCCAGCACCTTGCCGTCGGGCGAGAGAATGTCGGAGGCGGCCGGTTTGCCCTCCATCCAGAAGCCCCATTCGTCCGGCGACATGTGCTGCTTCGCGGTCGACAGGCAGGCGGAGTAGTAGCCCTGGCGGTTGAGATAGGCGCCGCACCAGCCGGACAGGTACCAGTTGATGTACTCGTAGGCCGCGTCGAGCACGAGGCCCTTGACGTTCTTGCCGATGCCGAGGCCGCCGCCCCAGGCGCGATAGCCTTCGGCGAGCGGCTGATAGACGCAAGGCACGCCCTTCGACCGCACGGCGGTGACGGCCGGAGACCACATCGACTGGATGATGACCTCGCCGGAGGTCATAAGGTTCACGCTCTCGTCGAAGGTCTTCCAGAAGGCGCGGAACTGACCGGCTTTCTTGGCCTCGATCAGCGTGGCGATCGTCGTGTCGATCTCCGCCTCGGTCATGTTGCCCTTGTCGCCGTATTTGATGATGCCCGCGCTCTCGCAGATCATCGCGGCGTCCATGATGCCGATCGAGGGGATGTTGAGGATCGACGTCTTGCCTTTGAACTTCGGGTCGAGAATGTCCTTCCAGTTCTCGATCGGCCGGCCGACGAGATCGGGCCGGATGCCGAGCGTGTCGGCGTTGTAGATCGTCGGGATCAGCGTCATCCACTCGGTCGGCGCCTTCGCGAAGGTCTTCGCGCCGGGGCCTTCCACGAAGCCGACCGTGCTGGGCGCTGTGCCCTGGGCGACCACGCTGTCGGGCGTCAGCTTGCCGGTGGTGAAGATCGGGACGATCTGGTCGTAGTACTTGATCTTCTTGACGTCCATCGGCTGCAGCGCGCCGCTCGGGAACACCTTCTTCGCGATCCAGTACTCGATGTCGGCAATGTCGTAGCTGTCGGGCTGGGTCACCGCGCGCTGGGTGACGCTGTCGCTGTCGAGCGCCGTCATGCGCAGGGTGAAGCCGAGGTCCTTCTTCACCTGGTCGGCGATGGCGTTGAGGTTGGAGACGCCGGTGCCGAACTGGCGCAGCGTCACGTCCTTGATGTTCTGCGCCCAGATCGTCGGGAACCCGGTCACCGCGCCGGAGCCGGCGGCGGCGCCGGCCGCGGCGGCCACCCCCTTCAGAACGGCGCGGCGGTCGAGGCCGGTGGTCGGATCAATGGTCTTCGGATCAGTCATGGGCCGGTCCTTGGGTCATGCGGGGTCGGGATCACTGCAACGAGGGGCGGAGCACGTGGACGTCGGCGAGGCTCCAGGCGAGCGGCGCGGCCTGGCCGATCTCGTGCGGCGCGGAGTCGAAGACCGCCTCGTCGGCGTAGACGGTGAAGTCCTCCACCCCGGGCGCGTCGAGGGTCATCTTCATGGACCCGCCGCGGTACTCGACGTTGCGGACATGGCCGGTGAAGCCGAGGCCCGGCGCGGCGGCCTCGCCGATCCGGATGCGATCGCGCCGAACCGCGGCCTGCGCCGGGGCGCCGAGCTCCAGATGGGCCGCCGCGGGCAGACGGAACGCCGCGCCGCCCGAACAGGTGAGGATCGCGCCGGCGTCGTCGAGCGCGGTGACCTTGCCGGACAGCACGTTGTGCTCGCCCATGAAGCTCGCCACGAAGGCGGTGGCGGGACGGTGGAAGATCTCGCGCGGGGCCGCCGCCTGCTCGATCCGCCCGTTCGACATCACCACCACCAGATCGGCGAGCGCCATCGCCTCCTCCTGGCTATGGGTGACGTGGACGAAGGTGACGCCGAGGTCGCGCTGCAGGCGCTTCAGCTCGGCGCGCATGCGGACCTTGAGGAAGGGGTCGAGCGCCGACAGCGGCTCGTCGAGCAGCAGCGCCTGCGGGCTGGTGATCAGCGCCCGGGCGAGCGCGACGCGCTGCTGCTGGCCGCCGGAGAGCTGCGCCGGACGCCGCGAGGCGTACTGGTCCATGTGCATGAGCTTGAGCATCCCGAGCGCCTTCTCCCGCCGCTCGGCCTTCGCCACGCCCTTCATCTTCAGCGAGAAGGCGACGTTGTCGACGAGGTCGAGATGCGGGAACAGCGCGTAGGACTGGAACATCATCGAGGTCGCGCGCCGGGCGGGCGGCAGGTCCGTCACGACGACGTCGCCGAGGCGGATGTCGCCGGAGGTGACGCTCTCGTGGCCGGCGATCATGCGCAGCGTCGAGGTCTTGCCGCAGCCGGAGGGACCGAGCAGGCAGCAGTAGGTCCCGGCCTTGATCTTCAGGCTGATCGCGTCAACCGCGACGGCGTCGTCGCCGTATCGCTTGGTGACCGAGGCGAGGTCGATCTCGGCGGCTTGCGGCATCTGTGCTCCGGGCTGGGTCGCAGACCAGCAACGCCCGTGCCAAACGCGCGGCGCTCGGAACGAACGGAGCCTGCGGTCAAGCTGACGGCCGCACAGCTTAAAACAGCGTCAACCGCCCAATCGACGCGCAGCCGGCTCGCGTTCACGCCATCAGGAACGCCGGGGCGGAGGGGCCGCCTTGCGCGCGGAACGCCGCGACGCGCTCCGCCGCCTTGCGCATGCTCGACAGCAGATGGTCGCTGAGCGCCGTGGCGGCGCGGTCGCCGTCGTTGGCCTTCAGCGCCGCGAGAATGGCGAGATGCTCGTCCATGAAGGGATCGATGCGCGGCGCCTTGGCGATCGCGGCCTGGATGTGCTTGCCGACGACCAGCAGGCAACGCGTGCGCTCGAGCGCGGCGCGCGCCTCGGCGTTGCGGCCGAAACCTAAGCACGTCACGTGGATGTCCGCTTCGAGCGCGTCGAGTTCGGCGACGCCGTAGTCCGGAGCCGCCCGGTTCGCGGCGGCGTGCCGGGTCATCATTTCACGGAGCTGGGCGGCTGGCACGCGGCCGGCGGCGCTCCTGATCAGGGGCGGCTCCAGCATCAGCCGGAGCTCGTAGAGATCGCTGATGCGGGCTTCGTCCATCGGCACGATCTGCCAGTGGCCGCTGTCGGTCTTGACCGCGATGCCCGCGCCCTGCGCCCGCAGCAGCAGGTTGCGCGCCACCGTCCGCCCGACGCCGAAGTGACGCGCCAACGCCAGTTCGTTGATGCGGAAGCGGCCGAAGACGGACGCCTCGATGACCGCGCGCTCCAGCGCATAGTAGAGCGTGTCCCAGGCGTCGTCGCGCGCGGCGCCTGTCGCGAGGCCCAGGATCTCGGCGGTAAGCGCGACCCGCTTCGGCGGCCCATCGCCGACGAGGACCCCGCGCCCGTCGAACCGCCGCACCAGCTTTTCCGCCTCGAGCTGCGCGAAGGCCTGCTTCACCGGCGAGCGGCTGGCGCCGAACAGGCTCGCCAGCGCGCCCTCGGCCAGCACCGCGCCCGCAGGCAGCCGCCCGGACGCGATCGTCTCGCGCAACGTGTCCGCGATCAGGGCGTAGGCCGGGCGCTTGCGTTCGAACATGCGTCTCGTTTCCGGAGACAGGTTTTTCCCGGGCATCTCACGGCCGCTTAGAGATGAAGCCGCCTCAAGCTCCGAGCGTCCTGCCCCGGTTTATCCGGGGATGATGAAGAGCGACGAAACAGCCTTCAGGTCACCGCGCCGAGCGGCCAGGGGACGAACTCGTTGTCGCCGTAGTCGAAGGTTTCGCTCAGGGACGGCTCGCCGGAGGCGACCGCGATGATCTTCTCGAAGATGCGCTCGCCCGCCGCTTCGATGGTGTCGGCGCCGGTGACGATCCCGCCGCAGTTCACGTCCATGTCCTCTTCCATGTGCTCGTACATGGCGTCATTGGTCGCGATCTTGATGCAGGGCGCCGGCTTGAAGCCCGAGACCGAGCCGCGACCAGTGGTGAAGCAGATGATGTTGCAGCCGCCCGCGACCTGGCCCGTGACCGCCACCGGGTCGTAGCCCGGCGTGTCCATGAACACGAAGCCGGTGCGGTCGATCGGCTCGGCGTATTCGTAGACGGCTTCGAGCGGCATCGTGCCGCCCTTGGCGACCGCGCCCAGAGACTTCTCCAGGATGGTCGTCAGGCCGCCGGCCTTGTTGCCGTGGGACGGATTGTTGTTGAGCTCCGCGTCGTTCTTCGCGGTGTAGTCGCGCCACCACTCGATGCGGTCCATCAGCTTCTGGGCGACCGCAGGCGTCTGGGCCCGGCGGGTCAGCAGATGCTCGGCGCCGTAGATCTCGGGCGTCTCCGAGAGCACCGCCGTGCCGCCGTGGCGCACGATCAGGTCCGCGGCGTGGCCGAGCGCGGGGTTCGCCGAGATGCCGGAGTAGCCGTCAGACCCGCCGCACTGGAGCGCGAGCTTGAGCTTCGACAGCGGCTGTGGGGCGCGCTCGGCCGCGTTGACCGTGTCGAGCATGCCGCGGATCGCCTCCGACGCCGCCTCGATCGACTTGCGCGTGCCCCCCGTGCGCTGGATCGTCATGGTCTTGAGGAATGGCCCCTCCGCAAGGCCCGACCGCTCCAGCAGCATGTCGATCTGGTTGGTCTCGCAACCAAGCCCGATCATCAGGATGCCGCCGAAGTTCGGGTTGCGCGCGTAGCCCGCGAGCGTCCGGATCAGGAAGCGATAGCCCTCGGAGGCTGTGTTGATGGCGCAGCCGCCGCCGTGGGTCAGCGCGACGACGCCGTCGACGTTCGGATGGCCCGCGAGCCCGCCCTTGTTGTTGAAGTGGTCGGCGACCGCCTTCGCGACCGTCGCCGAACAGTTCACCGAGCTCACGATCCCGATGTAGTTGCGGGTCCCGACGTCGCCGTTCGCGCGGCCGAAGCCCAGGAAGGTGCGCCGTTCGCCCTCCGGCAGGAGCGGCGTCGGACGGGCGTCGGCGGCGAAGTGGTGGACCACCTCGCTGTCGTGCATCGCCATGTTGTGCAGATGCACATGATCGCCGGCCGCGATGTCGCGCGTCGCGTAGCCGATGGTCTGGCCGTACTTGATGACCTCCGCGCCGCTCGCGATGCCCCCTACGGCGACCTTATGGCCGCGCGGCACCTCGCCGGAGGTCACGACGCCCGCGACTCCGATGGGCGTTCCCGCCGCGACGCCGGAGCGGACCACGGCGACGTTGTCGACGGGGTTCAGAAGGATGGCCTGGGCCTGACGATCAAGGGTTTCCACGGGCATGTGCGCGCCTCCTCGGGGCGATGCGCCGACCCTGGGTGCGCCGGGTCGATCAATTTATTGGCTATTGCGTGCAATGTACGACCATGATAGGCGATGAAAGTCAACAGCGACGTCAGAGCGCTGATCATGAGGAAATCGGACGGATCGATCGTTTCGACCGTCTTCACGTTCTTTCGGCTCGTATTCATGCCCCTAACCTTCAAGACGACGTCGCAGTGCGACTTGTCTTGAAGACGAAGCGTGGATTGACGACAGCCAGTCTGGAACGGATCAAGGAATGGGCTACGAGTTCGACTTCAGTTTTCTGAGCGAGTACGCCCCCGACCTATGGCGCGGGGTGTGGCTGACGCTTTGGATGACGGTCGTCTCGATCGTGCCCGGCTTCGTCCTCGGGACCCTCTGCGCCATCGGCCGGATCTACGGCTCCACGCCGGTGCGACGCGCGGCGACGGTCTACGTCGAGGCGATCCGCAACACGCCGCTCGTCATCCAGGTGTTCTGGCTGTTCTTCGGGCTCGCGGTGCTCGGCGCCCGTCTCGACGCCTTCACCGCCGCGATCATCGCGCTCTCGATCAACGTGGGCGCCTACACCGCGGAGATCATGCGGGCGGGCTTCGAGAGCATCCCTCGCGGCCAGCGCGAGGCCGCCTCCTGCCTCGCGCTCAGCGGCCCCCAGCGGGTGCTCTATGTCGAGCTGCCCCAGGCGGTGGAGCGGGTCTACCCCGCCCTCGTCAGCCAGTTCATCCTGATGATGCTCGCGACCTCGATCATGTCGCAGATCTCGGCCGAGGAACTCACGGGCGTCGCCTACCAGATCCAGTCCTTCACCTTCCGGGGCTTCGAGGCCTACCTCGTCACCGCCGCGATCTACCTCGCCCTCGTCACCATGCTCCGCCTCACCCTGCACGGGGTCGCGCTCGCCGCGTTCCCGCGGCGGCGGCGGCTCGGCACGCCGCTTTAGAGGGATCGGCACGATGCTCGGACTGACCGTCGACCAACTCCTCTTCCTCGTCCGCGGCGCCGGCTGGACCCTGGTTCTGTCGCTGCTGGGCTTCGTCGGAGGCGCCATCCTCGGCCTGCCGGTGGCGCTCGCCCGCTCGTCGAAGCTCAAGGCGCTGCGGATGATCTCGAGCGCCTATGTCCAGCTGATTCAGGGCATTCCGCTGCCGGTGATCATGTTCGTGGTCTACTTCGGGCTGTCGATCGGCGGCTTCGAGGTGCCGGCGCTGGTCGCGGCCGGGCTCGCAATGACCGCCTACTCCAGCGCCTATCTCGGCGAGATCTGGAAGGGCTGCATCCAGTCGGTGCCGAAGACCCAATGGGAGGCGGCGGAGTGCCTCGCCCTGACGGGAACGCAGCGCTTCGTCCATGTGATCCTGCCCCAGGCGCTGAAGATCGCGGTGCCCCCCACCGTCGGCTTCCTCGTCCAGATCGTGAAGAACACGTCGTATTCGGTCGTTATCGGTTTCTTTGACCTGACCTATTCGGCCAAGGTCCTGAACAACTCGACCTACAAGCCATTCCTCGTCTTCTCGATCGCCGCCGCGCTCTACTTCGTCATCTGCTACCCGCTGTCGCTGCTCGCCGGTCGGTTCGAGCGCAAGCTGAAACGCGTCTGAGGAGACATCTTCCATGGAGCCCATGGTCCGCTTCCAGGACGTCCACAAATCCTTCGGCGCCGTCGAGGTGTTGAAGGGGATCACGCTCGACGTGCCGCGCGGCGACGTCGTCGTGCTCGTCGGGCGCTCCGGCTCGGGCAAAAGCACCGCGCTCCGCTGCATCAACGGGCTCGAGACGGTGAACGGCGGCGAACTCCACGTCTGCGGCGAGAAGCTCCACGACGGCAAGACCGACCTGCGCAAACTGCGCCAGGAGGTCGGGATCGTGTTCCAGAGCTACAACCTGTTCCCGCATCTCACCGTCGAGCAGAACGTTACCCTCGCCCCGCGCAAGGTGATGAAGGTCGGCGCGAAGGAGGCGAAGGAGCTCGCCGCCCATGTGCTGGCGCAGGTCGGCCTGTCCGAGAAGGCGCAGAGCTACCCCGAGCAGCTCTCCGGCGGGCAGCAGCAGCGCGTCGCGATCGCGCGCTCGCTCGCCATGAAGCCGAAGCTGATGCTGTTCGACGAGGTGACCTCGGCGCTCGATCCCGAACTTACCGGCGAGGTGCTGCGCGTGATCGAGCGGCTCGCCCAGGACGGCATGACCATGGTGCTGGTGACCCACGAGATGGGATTCGCCCGCGGCGTCGCCGACCAGATCGTCTTCATGCACCACGGCAAGGTCTGGGAGCGCGGCGGCGCGGAGATGCTGCGCGCGCCCCAGACGCCCGAACTGCAGCAGTTCGTCGCCACCGATCTCTGACGTCTCACGACGTCTTTGACGCGTCACGCCTTCAACCAATCGGCCGCGGCAAGACGGCCCACCCTCGAGAGGAACTGCCCATGACCTTCGCCACCGTCTCCCGCCGCTCCGCGCTTGCGCTTGCGCTCGGCCTCGCCGCATTCGCCGCGCCCGCCCACGCCGGCACGCTCGAGACCATCAAGGAGCGCGGCGCGATCCTGGTCGCGATCGACGTCAGCCATCCGCCCTACGGCATGCTCGACTCCTCCGCTAAGGAGACCGGCTCCGACGTGGAGACCGCCAAGCTGCTGGCCGAAGACCTCGGCGTGAAGCTGCAGGTCGTGCAGGTGTCCGGCGCCAACCGCGTGCCCTTCCTGCTCTCCGGCAAGGCGGACGTCGTGATCGCCTCGTTCTCGATCACCGAGGAGCGGAAGAAGGTCGTGGCCTATTCGAAGCCCTACGGCGTCGTGCCCGTCGTCGTTTCCGCGCCGAAGGACGCGACGATTGCGAAGCCCGAGGACCTCGACGGGAAGACGATCGCAGTCGCCCGCGGCACAACCGCCGACATCGAACTGACCAAGGTGACGAAGGCCTCGGCCCCCGGCGCCCGCGTCGTCCGCTACGAGGACGAGGCCACGGCCAACGCGGCGGTCGCCACCGGCCAGCAGGACATCCTCGCCGCGGCGCTCTCGACCGCGAACGCCGTGCGCGACGCCAACCCCGGCAAGAACCTCGAGGTGAAGCTGACCATGGCCGCCTACCCGATGGCGATCGGCCTGCGCAAGAACGACGAGGCGTTCCAGGCCAAGCTCGACGAGTGGGTGTCGGCGAACCTCAAGAACGGCAAGCTCAACGGCATCTACCAGAAGTACTTCGGCATGGCGCTGCCGGCCGAGTTCACCAACTGATTTCATGACGCCCTGAACCCCGCGTCATTCCGAGCGAAGTCCCGGACTCCATCAGCCCGCCGGGCGACGACCGACCTCGACCGGCGGGCTGATGGACACCGGGCCAAGCCCGGGGCGACCGCGGAGCGTGGATGACCGCGGGCTCACTGCGCGGCGGCTCCAGCGCAGGGTTCTCGCCGGCCGGGGGCGGCCGTCCCTGCAATCGCACGTCCGGCTTCCCCTCTCCCGCGCATTCCGCTATCTCACCCTCGAACAAATGTTCGATTGAGGATCATTTGATATGGCCAGCCCCGCTCCCTATCGCGGCGTGTTTCCCGTCGCCCCGACCGTGTTCGACGCCGACGGGCGGCTCGATCTCGAGGGCCAGCGCCGCGCCGTCGACTGCATGATCGACGCGGGGTCGAATGGCCTCTGCATCCTCGCCAACTTCTCGGAGCAGTTCGTGCTCACCGACGCCGAGCGCGACCAGGTGCTGGACTGCGTGCTCGAGCACGTCGCCGGCCGCGTGCCGGTGATCGTCACCACGACGCATTTCGGCTCCCATGTCTGCGCCGAGCGCTCGAAGCGCGCGCAGGACGCCGGCGCCGCGATGGTCATGGTGATGCCGCCCTACCACGGCGCCACCTTCCGGGTGCCGGAGCCTCAGATCTACGCCTTCTTCAAGACGGTCTCGGACGCGATCGACATCCCGATCATGGTGCAGGACGCGCCCGTCGCGGGCACGCCGCTCTCGGTGCCGTTCCTCGCGAAGATGGCGAAGGAGATCGAGCACCTCTCCTATTTCAAGATCGAAGTGCCCTTCGCCGCCGCGAAGCTCCGCGCGCTGATCGAGGAGGGCGGCGACGCCATCGTCGGCCCGTGGGACGGCGAGGAGGCGATCACGCTGATGGCCGACCTCGACGCCGGCGCGACCGGCGCCATGACCGGCGGCGCCTACGCCGACGGCATCCGCCAGATCGTCGACCCCTATTTCGCCGGCGACCGCGAGGCCGCCGCGCAGGCCTACGAGCGCTGGCTGCCGCTGATCAATTACGAGAACCGTCAGTGTGGGCTCGCCGCCTGCAAGGCGCTCATGAAGGAGGGCGGCGTCATCAAGCACGAGACCTTGCGCTCGCCCCTTCCGCCGTTACATCCCGCCACGCGGGCCGGCCTGATCGAGATCGCCAAGCGCCTCGACCCGGTCGTGCTGCGCTGGGGCACGTGACGGCGTCGCATTGACCGCCACGCCCGCCTGCGTCGGGCGTCCAGACCTGCCGAGGAGCAAAAAAATGTCCATCACCGGCGAGAACCTGATCGGCGCGAGCGCCGTCCGCGGAACTGGCGAGAGCTTCGAGGCGATCGAGGCCGCGACCGGGAAGCCGATCGAGCCGGCGTTCGGCGGGGCCTCGCTGGAGGACCTCGACCGGGGGCTCACGCTCGCGACCGAGGCCTTCGAGACCTACGCCGAGACCGACCTCGAGACGCGCGCGACATTCCTCGAGACCATCGCCGACGAGATCCTCGCCGTCGGCGACGAGCTGGTCGAGCGCGCCATGGCGGAGAGCGGCTTGCCGCGCCCACGGCTCGAGGGCGAGCGCGGCCGCACCGTCGGCCAGCTCAAGATGTTCGCCGGCGTCGTGCGCGACGGAACGTTCCTCGACCTTCGGATCGACCCCGCGCTGCCGGAGCGCAAGCCGATGCCCCGGCCGGACCTGCGCCTGCGCAATATCCCGGTCGGCCCGGTCGCGGTGTTCGGCGCGTCGAACTTCCCGCTCGCCTTCTCCGTCGCCGGCGGCGACACCGCTTCGGCGCTTGCCGCGGGCTGCCCCGTGGTGGTGAAGGCGCATCCCGCGCATCCCGGCACGTCGGAGCTGGTCGGCCGGGCGGTGCAGAAGGCGGTCGCGGCCTGCGGCCTGCCCGAGGGCGTGTTCTCGCTGCTGTTCGACGCCGGCCGGACCATCGGCCAGGCGCTCGTCGCCGACCCGCGCGTCGCCGCGGTGGGCTTCACCGGCTCCCGCGCCGGCGGTCTCGCGCTGATGAAGATCGCCCGGGAGCGCGACGTGCCGATCCCGGTCTACGCCGAGATGAGCAGCATCAACCCGGTCGTGCTGTTCCCCGGCGCGCTCGCCGCGCGCGGCGACGCGATCGCCAAGGCCTTCGCCGGATCGGTCACGCTCGGCGCCGGACAGTTCTGCACCAATCCCGGCCTGATCCTCGGGCTCGAAGGCGAAGGGCTCGAGGGCTTCGTCGCCGCCGCGGGCGCGGCGCTGTCCGAGACGCCGGCCTCCACCATGCTCACGCCGGGAATCCACGCGGCCTACGAGAAAGGCGTGGCGAAGCTCGCCGGCCATGCGGCGGTGAAGGAGATCGCACGCGGCAAGCCCGGCGCCGCGACGGCGGGACAGGCCGGCCTCTACGAGGTCGACGCCAAGACCTTCCTGGCCGACCCGTCGCTGCAGGAGGAGATCTTCGGCGCGACTGGCCTCGTGGTGCGCTGCGCCGACCTCGACCAACTGCGCCGCGTGCTCGCGAGCCTCGAAGGCCAGCTCACCGCCGCCATCCACATCGACGAGGCGGACCACGACGCCGCCCGTTCGCTGCTGCCGCTGCTGGAGCGCAAGGTCGGGCGCATCCTCGTGAACGGCTTCGGCACGGGCGTCGAGGTGGCGCACGCCATGGTGCATGGCGGCCCCTTCCCCGCGACCTCCGACGGCCGCACGACCTCGGTCGGCAGCCTCGCCATCCACCGCTTCCTGCGGCCGGTGAGCTACCAGGACCTGCCGGACGATCTGCTGCCGGCTCCGCTGAAGAGCGACAACCCGCTCGGCGCGCCGCGCCGCGTCGACGGCGCCGCCCCGGCGCGCTGACCGCCGACGACGAGACCGACGAGACCGTTCGCCCGCCGCACACCGGCGGGCCAACGTGTGTCAGGGCTCGAACAGCTCCGCATGCGCCGCGGCGAGCCGCGGCATCGACTCGAGGATGAGCGTGAGGTGCGCGCGCATCGCGCTCTCCGCCGCGTCCGGATCGCCGGCGATGACGGCCTCGGCGATCGCCGTATGGTGCGCCACAACGATCGCCATCGGGACGGCCTCGGCCATGTCGATGTAGCGGACACGGTCCATCTGGGCCTTGACGTCCTCCAGGACGTCCCAGGCCGCGGTGCGGCCGGCGATGTCCGCCAGCAGGCGGTGAAAATCCTCGTCCAACGCGAACAGCGCGGCGCCGTCGCGGGCGGCGACCGCGGAGCCCTGGCGCTTCAGGCTCGCCTTGAGCAAGGCGCGCGCCTCGCGGTCGACGCGTTGGGCCGCCTCCCTCACCACGGCGCATTCGATCGCCTCGCGCACGAAGCGGGCGTTCTCCACGGCCATGCGCGAGATCTTCACCACCAGCGTTCCGCGCTGCGGGCGGATCCTGAGCAGCCCTGCGTCACCGAGCCGGATGAAGGCCTCGCGCACGGGCGACCGGCTCACGCCATACCGCGTCGCGATCTCCTGTTCCGAGATCATCTCGCCCGGCCGCAGCCGCATGGTCACGATCGCGTTGCGCAGGGCGCGGGTGAGCTGCCGAGTCACGGGGACGGCGTCGTCGAAGGCGAAGCCTAGAGCGTTCATCGCAGCGCCTGGGATAGATAAGTTCGAGAGACGAACATTTGCGCTCGGTCACGGTTGCCGTTGTTTAACTACCATACTAGCATAGCGAAAAGCTCTCTCTGGGAGGAGCGTCATGACGCCGAATACGGCGCATAAAATTGACGCAGGCGCTGCGCCGAAGGCGCGGCTGAACGCCGACGCGCTCGCCGGGCTGCCGGCTGGTGTGCGCCGGCCCGCCTACGACCGCGGCGCCCTTTCCACGGGGATCGTCCATCTCGGCGTCGGCGCGTTCCATCGCGCGCACCAAGCCGTCTATACGGACGACCTGCTGGCGCGGGATCCGAGCTGGGGCATCGCCGCTGCAAGCCTGCGCAATCCCGACACCCGCGACGCCCTCGCCCCGCAGGACGGGCTTTACACGCTGCTGGTGCGCTCCGGCGCGGGCGACGCGCCGCGGGTGATCGGCTCGATCACGCGCCTCCTCGCCGCGCCCGACGACCGCGACGAACTGCTCCGGACAATGTCCAACCCGGCTGTCCGGATCGTGAGCCTGACCGTCACCGAGAAGGGCTATTGCCACCGGCCCTCCACCGGAGAGCTGGACGAAGACCATGCCGACATCCGCCACGATCTCGAAAATCCACACGCGCCCCGCTCGGCGCTGGGGATGATCGTCGAGGCTCTGCGGCGGCGGCGGGAGGCCGGCGCGGCGCCGTTCACGGTGCTCACCTGCGACAACCTTCCGTCGAACGGACGCATGGCGAAGCGCGTGATCGCGCGGCTCGCGGCCTTGCGCGACGCCGATCTCGGGGCCTGGGTCGAGGGCGAACTCGCCGCCCCCTGCACCATGGTCGACCGCATCGTGCCCGCGACGACCGACGTGGACCGCGCCCGCGTGGCCGAGGCGCTCGGGGTCGAGGACGCCTGGTCGGTGACGGCCGAACCGTTCTCGCAGTGGGTGATCGAAGATCGCTTTCCGACCGGACGCCCGGCGTGGGAGACGGTGGGCGCGGAGATCGTCGCCGACGTCGAGCCTTACGAGAACATGAAGCTGCGGCTGCTCAACGGCAGCCATTCGATCATGGCCTACCTCGGCTACCTCATGGGCTACGAGACCATCGCGGAGGCGGCCTCCGACGCGGCCCTCGCGGCCCTCGTCGGCGCCTACATGGACCGGGAGGCGACGCCCACGATCGCCGTGCCTGCGGAGGCGGACGTCGAAGCCTACAAGCGCGCGCTGTTCGAGCGCTGGCGCAATCCGGCGCTCCGCCACCGCACCTGGCAGGTGGCCATGGACGGCTCGCAGAAGCTGCCGCAGCGGCTCGTCGCCGTGGCGCGCGAGCGTCTCGCCGTGGGCGCTCCGATCGGCGCCTCGGCCCTCGGGCTCGCCGGCTGGATGCGCTACGCGACCGGCGTCGACGAACAGGGCGAGCCGATCGACGTGCAGGACCCGCTTGGGCCCCGGCTGCGCGCCATCGCCGAGGCCGCGGGGCCGGTCGCGGAACGGCTCGCCCCCGCGATGATCGGCGTGCGCGAGGTGTTCGGCGACGACCTGCCCCGCGATCCGCGCTTCGTCGAGGGCGTCACCCGCGCCTTGGCCCGGCTCTACGACCGCGGCGCCGCCGCGACCGTCGCGGCTTACGGAGGCGCCTGACCTTCCAGCTTCGCTTCCAGCGTCAACGAACGCGACAGAACAAATAAGAACATCCGAGGGAACGCCAATGATGAAACGCACGCTCGCCGCGCTCGGCGCGGCCTTCGCCGTGATTTCGGCCGCGCCGGCCACGGCCCAGACCGCGCTGAAATGGGCGCATGTCTACGAAGCCTCGGAGCCGTTCCAGACCGAGTCGGTCTGGGCGGCGGAGGAAATCAAGAAGCGCACCAACGGGCGCTACACCATCACGGTCTATCCGGCTTCTCAGCTCGGCAAGGAAGCCGACATCAACCAGGGCCTCACGCTCGGCACGGTCGACATCATCATCTCCGGCTCGAGCTTTGCCGCCAAGGAGTACAAGCCGATCGGGGTGACCTACTACCCCTACATCTTCCGCGATCCGGCCCATCTCATCGCCTACACGAAGAGCGACGTCTTCCGGAAGCTCGCCGCGGGCTACGAGGAAGCGACCGGCCACCACATCCTGGCCGCCACCTACTACGGCACCCGCCAGACGACGACCTCGAGCCGGGTGGTCAAGACCTGCGCGGACCTCAAAGGCCTGAAGATCCGCGTGCCGGACGCGCCGGCCTACCTCGCCATGCCGCGGGCTTGCGGCGCCAACACCGCGCCGATCGCCTTCGCCGAGGTCTATCTCGCGCTGCAGAACGGCACGGTCGAGGCGCAGGAGAACCCGCTGACCGCGATCGACGCCAAGAAGTTCTATGAGGTCCAGAAGAACGTCATCCTGACCGGCCACATCACCGACCACCTCAACATCATCATCTCCCAGAGCCGCTGGGCGTCGCTCTCGGACGAAGACAAGAAGATCTTCACGGAAGTGACGCAGCAGGCGGCGGAGCGGGCGACCAAGATCGTCGAGGAGCGCGAGGCCAAGCTGCTGACCGCCTTTAAGGAGCGCGGCCTCAACATCATCGAGGTCGACAAGAAGGACTTCGAGAAGACGGTGCTCGAGAAGGCGCCGGTCGAGATGTACGGCTACCGGAAGGAAGATTACGACGCGATCCGCGCGGTGAAGTGAGGGCCGAGCAAGCGCGAGACGTCATCCCGGCCGAAGCGCGAGCGGAGAGCCGGGATCGTCCTCCGATAAGGCGCCCCTCCTGACGACGATCCCGGCTCTTTGCGGCTGCGCCGCCAAGGCCGGGATGACGTCCCCTCCCTCCCGGATCCCGCCCATGTCAGCCGATCTCGCCCAGCCCCACACGCCCGTTACGGCGGAAGAGCTCGCCCACGCCTTCGAGGACCAGCCGGTCGTCGTCGACCTCTCGAAATACGCCTTCGAGGACTGGCTGACGCTGGCCCTGTTCGTCGGCATGGCGGGCTGCGTCGTGCTGCAGTTCGTCACCCGTTACGTGCTGAACGACAGCCTCGCCTGGACCGAGGAGATCGCGATCAACGCGCTCGTCCTCGTCGTCTTCCTCGGCTCGGTAATGTGCGTGCGCATGTCCCGGCACATCCAGGTCGACGTGCTCTACCACTACGTCGGCGCGACGGCCGGCCGGGTGATGGCGACCGGCGTCGACCTCGTCCGGATCGGCTTCTTCGCCTACGGGACCTACCTGATGTTCCGCTACGCCCGGCTCGTGTCGCGCGAGCGGATGACCACGATCGACCTGCCGCGCAGCGTGGTCTTCTACCTGATCCTCGCAGCTTTCGCGCTGATGCTCGCCCGCGCGATCCAGGTCGCGATCGCCAACTGGCGCCGCGGCTATTCCGTGCTCGAGCGCCCCGGCGCCTTCGACGGCTTCGGAGACTGACCGATGCTCCTTCTCCTCGGCTGTTTCCTCGTGCTGATGGTCGTCGGCGTCCCCGTCGCGATCGCCATGGCGGTCTCGTCGGTGCTCTACATCGTCACCTACGGCGCCGCGCCCGACATCATCGTCGCCCAGCGCATGATCGCGGGCGTCGAGAGCTTCCCGCTGCTCGCGGTGCCGTTCTTCATCCTCGCCGGCAACCTGATGAACATCGCCGGCGTCACCGGACGCATCTACTCCTTCGCCGTCGCGCTGGTCGGCTGGATGAAGGGCGGGCTGGCGCAGGTGAACATCATCGGCTCGGTGATCTTCTCCGGCATGTCCGGCACGGCGCTCGCCGACGCCGCCGGCATCGGCACGATCGAGATCAAGGCGATGAAGGACCACGGCTATCCGACCGAGGTCGCGGTCGGCGTCACCGCCGCCTCCGCCACGCTGGGGCCGATTTTCCCGCCGTCGCTGCCCTTCGTGATCTACGGCATGATGGCGAACGTCTCGATCGGCGCGCTGTTCATGGCCGGCATCCTGCCGGGCATCGTCATGACGCTGCTGATGATGATCACCGTCGCCGTCTTCGCCTACAAGTACGGCTGGGGCTCCGACACGCCGTTCGCGATCAGGAAGCTGTTCTCGGCCACGGTCGAGATCGTCGTGGTGTTCTCGTTCCCGCTCGCGATCTACCTCATGACGCTCGCAGGCGTGTCGCTCAACGTCGCGGTGCTGGTCGCGCTGGCGGCGCTGCTCGCGCTCGACTGGTGGTTCGACTTCGAGGCGGTGATGGCGCTGATGACGCCGGTCATCCTGATCGGCGGCATGACGCTCGGCTGGTTCACGCCGACCGAGGCCGCGGTCGCGGCGGTGATCTGGTCGCTGTTCCTCGGCCTCGTGCGCTACCGCACCATGACCTTCAGGACGCTGGCGAAGGCCGGCTTCGACACGATCGAGACCACGGCCTCGGTGCTGTTCATTGTAACCGCCGCCTCGGTGTTCGCGTGGCTGCTGACGGTGAGCCAGGCCGCGGCCCTGCTCTCGGAGGCGTTCCTGTCGATCACCGAGAACAAGTGGGTGTTCCTGATCCTGGTGAACCTGCTTGTGCTGTTCGTCGGCTGTTTCCTCGACACGATCGCGGCGATCACCATCCTTGTGCCGATCCTGCTGCCGATCGTGCTGAAGCTCGGGATCGACCCCGTGCACTTCGGACTGATCATTACCCTCAACCTGATGATCGGCCTGCTGCACCCGCCGCTCGGCATGGTGCTGTTCGTCCTGTCGCGGGTGGCCAAGCTCTCGGTGGAGCGCACCACCATGGCGATCCTGCCGTGGCTGATCCCGCTGTTCGTCGCGCTGCTCGCGATCACCTTCATCCCCGAGCTCAGCCTCTGGCTGCCTCGGCATATGGGACTGCTGAAATGACCGCCGCCACAGCGCTCGCCGCCACCCTCTACGCCCCCGAAGACCTCCGCATGGTCGACCGGCCGCTGGGGCACCTCGAGCCCGGCATGGTCCGCATCCGCTTCGGCGCCGGCGGCATCTGCGGCTCCGACATGCATTACTTCCGCCACGCCCGGACCGGCGACTTCGTCGTCACGTCGCCGCTCGTGCTGGGGCACGAGGTCGCCGGCGAGGTGGTGAAGATCGCGGGCGACGCGGCGGGGCTCGCGGTCGGCGACCACGTGGCGGTCAACCCGTCGCGCTGGTGCGGATCCTGCGTCCGTTGCCGGGAGGGCCGGCCAAACCTCTGCGAGAACATCTACTTCATGGGCTCGGCCTCCAAGACCCCGCACATGCAGGGCGGCTTCGCGAGCCTGTTCGACGCGACCCCAGCGCAATGCGTGAAGGTGCCTGCGGACCTGCCCTTCGCGGCCGCGGCGCTCGCCGAACCGCTGGCCGTGTGCCTGCACGCTGTCCGCCGCGCAGGCGAGGTCGCGGGACGGAGCGTGGTGATCTTCGGAGCGGGACCGATCGGCCTGCTGACCCTGCTGGCGGCGAAGCGCGCAGGCGCCGCTGAGGTCGCCATGGTCGACATGGCCGCGGCCCCCCTCGCCTTCGCCACCCGGCTCGGCGCCGACCACGCGATCGATCTGTCGCAAGGCGAGGCCGCGCTCGACCAGTTGGCGCAGGACAAGGCCTTCGACGTCGCGATCGAGGCCTCCGGCACGGCGGCGGGCCTTGCCTCCGCCATCAAGGCGGTGCGGCGCGGCGCGACGATCGTCCAGCTCGGCAACCTGCCGGGAGGCAAGATCGAAATTCCAGCGAACGCCATCATGGCGAAGGAGCTCGACCTGCGGGGCACGTTCCGCTTCGACGCCGAGTTCGCGGAGGCGGTCGACCTCATCGTCGCCGGCGAGGTCGACGTCATGGCGCTGGTGACCGCCGAGCGCCCGCTCTCCGAGGCTCCCCAGGCGTTCCGCCTCGCGCTTGATCGCTCGCAGAGCGTCAAGGTCGTGCTGACGGCGGACTGACGCGATGCGGGAATCCTGGCGCTGGTTCGGACCGGACGACCCGGTCAGCCTGGACGACGTCCGCCAGGCGGGCGCGCGCGAGGTCGTCACCGCGCTCCATCAGGTTCCGATCGGCGAGGCCTGGACCGTGGCCGAGGTCGAGGAGCGCAAGCGGATCATCGAGAGCGGACCGCGGTCGCGGCTCGACTGGACGGTCGTGGAGTCGATCCCGATCCCCGACGACGTCAAGCGCACGGGGGCCGCCGCGAGGCGCTCGATTGCGGCGTGGATCGCGAGCCTGGAGGCGCTCGCCGCCTGCGGCGTAAGGATCGTCTGCTACAACTTCATGCCCGTCGTGGACTGGTGCCGCACCGATCTTGAATGGGAGCTCGCGAACGGCGCCCGCGCGATGCGGTTCGACCTCCCCCGGTTCGCCACCTTCGAGTTGCACATTCTCAAACGCCCGGGGGCCGAGCGCGACTTCGACCCGGCGACGCGGGCGCGGGCGAAAGCCGTGTTCGAGGCGATGACCGAGGACGACGTCGCGGACCTCGTCACCAACATCGCGAGCGCCCTGCCAGGGTCCACCACCGAGCCGCTGACCATCCCCGCCTTCCGGGAAAAGCTCGCGGCTTACGGCCGCGTCGACGCCGCGGTTCTGCGCCGGCATCTGGTCGAGTTCCTGGAGGCGGTCACCCCGCGCGCCGAGGAGTTGGGGATCACGTTGACGCTGCACCCCGACGACCCGCCGCGCCCGCTGTTCGGCCTGCCGAGAGTCGCCTCCTCCGGCGACGATTACGCCGCGCTGTTCGACGCCGTCCCTTCGCCAGCGAACGGCATGTGCTACTGCACGGGGTCGCTGGGCGCCGGCCCTGCGAACGACCTTCCCTCGATCGCCCGCCGCTTCGGCCCCCGCATCGCCTTCGCCCACCTGCGCGCGACGCGGCGCGAGGCCGACGGCTCGTTCTTCGAGGCCGACCATCTCGACGGCGACGTGGACATGGTCGCGGTGCTGAAAGCGCTGCTCGCCGAGGACCGCGTCCGAGCGTCGGACCGGAAGATCGTGTTCCGCTCCGACCACGGCCACCGGATGCTGGACGATCTCGGCCCGACCAAGCGCACCAATCCGGGCTACACCGCGATCGGCCGCCTGCGGGGCCTCGCCGAGCTTCGCGGCGCCATCCGCGCGCTCGAGGCGGGTTGACGCGTCAGCCGCTCAGGACGCGAGCGGCTCCTCAGCGGGTGCGGCAGGGGCGCGCTCGGGCAGAGCGTCCTGCACGCGCACCCAGGTGCGGTCGATGTGGCGACCGATGACCTCCGCCAGCGCGTCGCCGTCGTGGGCTTCGAGCGCGACGATCATCTCTTCGTGCTCGGCGACCGCCGCCGCCCACTTGTCCTCGCTGCCGTTGCCGACGAACCGAATGCGCTTCATGCGCGCCTGGATCGACTCGTGCGCCCAGAGCAGCGTGGCGTTGCCGGAGATGCGGGCGAAGCCGGAATGGATGTCCTGGTTGAGCTTGAAATAGTTCAGCCGGCTCCGGACCGCGTAGAGCTCCATCATCCGGTCGTGAACAGCCCTGAGGGAGGCGATGTCGGCCTCGCTCGCGCGGGCGCAGGCGAGACGTCCGGCCTCCTGCTCGATGATCTTCAGCGCTTCGAGCATGTCGAAGACGTCGTGACGGGTGAAGGCGCGCACCACCGCGCCGCGGCCCGGCACGTTCTCGATCAGCCCTTCGGCCGCGAGGGTCTTCAGCGCCTCGCGCATGGGGGTCCGCGACACGCCGAGACGGCGGCCGACGTCGCCCTCGTTCACCCGATCCCCAGGCGCCAGCCGGCCGTCGATGATCATGTCGCGCAGCCGGGCGACGGTCTCGTCGTGCAACGACCGTCGCAGGATCGGCGTCTCCGCGACGCGTCCGTCGAAGGATGTGAGATCGGTCAACGATGTGGCCCTCTGCGTCGCCTGCCCGGCGAGTGGCTGTCCCGGCTAGACCGCGGTTCGCAGCATGGCCAAGCAGGCCTCGAAGGTCAATTCCGCGTCATGCAACATGCTGTATGCAGCATACTTGATCTTGGACGGCGCCGGCGTTACCGTTCGCTCAACAACGAAGAACGGATAGGGAGCGACAGTGACCACCTCCATGCAGACCTCACAGAAGCCCTTGATCGCGCTTGCCATGGGCGATCCCGCCGGCATTTCGCCGGAGCTCGCCGCCAAGGCGCTCGCCCTCCCCGAGGTGCGGGACGCCGCCGATTTCATCGTGTTCGGCGACCTGCGCGTGCTGCAGGACGGCGCTGAGACCGCCGGCGTGACGCTCGACCTCGACGTCGTCGACGCCCCGCGTCAGCCTCAGGACAAGCCGGTGTTCGTTGACCTCAAGAACCTGGACCCGGCGAGCGTCGCTCGGGGCACGGTCTCGCTCGCCGGCGGCGAATTCGCCTCCCAGAACTACCGCGCGGCGCTCAAGCTCGCCCGCGAAGGCGTGGCGGACGCTGTCGCCTTCACCCCGTTCAACAAGCAGGCGATGCGACTCGCGAACCCGGGCTACGACGACGAGATCAAATTCTCGGCGACCGAACTCGGCGTCGACGTGGTGGCGAGCGAGTTCAACGTCCTGCCCGAATTCTGGAACGCGCGCGTCACCAGCCACGTGCCGCTGTCCGGCGTCTCCGAGCGCATCACGAAAGAGGCGGTGCTGAAGGGCCTAACCCTGACCGACGCCTCGCTGAAGGCCTCGGGGATCGCTCGTCCGCGGATCGCGGTCGCAGGCCTCAACCCGCATGCGGGCGACGGCGGCAACTTCGGCTCCGAAGAGATCGAGCAGATCGAGCCGGCGGTGCGCGAAGGCAAGGCGCGGGGCATCGCCTGCGAGGGCCCCTACCCCTCCGACACGGTGTTCGTGCGCGCGGTGGCCGGCCACTTCGACGCGGTCCTGACGATGTACCACGACCAGGGCCAGATCGCGATGAAGCTCATCGGCTTCGACAAAGGCGTGACCCTGCTCGGCGGCTTCCCCGTGCCGATCTGCACCCCGGCCCACGGCACGGCCTACGAAATCGCGGGCCAAGGGGTCGCCAACGTCGGCGCGACCCGCGAGGCGCTGCTGCTCGCCGCCCGCATGGGCGCGACGCGCAAGGCCGCGAAGGCGCAGCGCGCGGCGTGACGGACGGCAAGCGCGTCATCCCGGCCGAAGCGTAGCGGAGAGCCGGGATCGTCCTCCGGACGAGGCGCCGTCGGGGTATCCGCGGATGACGATCCCGGATCGGCGGCTTCGCCGCCGTCCGGGATGACGTTGTGAGACGAAGCGGAGAGCCGCCGCGAGACGCGGCCCCGTTCCTGAGGAAACGGCTCGAGGAGGGGCGTCCATGTCCGCCGCCGAAGACCGCACGATCGTGTCGCGTTTCACCATGGAAGTGGCGACGGCGCTCGGCGTCGCCGCCATCGGCGCCCTGGTGATCTACGGCGCGAACGAGCACTCCATCGGCTGGGGCGACGCCGGCCCCGAGCCCGGCTACGTGCCGTTCTGGCTCGGCCTCATCATCGTGGCCGCGAGCCTCGCCGTGCTGGTCCAGACGCTGGTCCAGCGCGTCGGCGCCGGCGACAGCTTCATGACGCGCGAGCAAGGCAAGCGGATCGCCGCCTTCGCCATTCCGGTCGCGCTGTTCGTGCCCGTCACCCTGTTTCTCGGGCTCTACGTCGCGACCGCGATCTACCTGCTGGCGACCACGACGCTGCAGGGCCGCTTCCCGCTCGTGAAGGCCATCCCAATCGCGATCGGCGCGCCGGTCGTGATGTTCGTCCTGTTCGAACGCTGGTTCCAGACCCCCCTGCTGAAGGGTCCGCTCGAAGCGGCCCTCGGCCTGTACTGAGGAGCGGCGGCCATGTTCGACAACGTTCCGCTGCTGCTCCACGGCTTCGAGATCGCGCTCTCCTGGCATCACGTCGCCCTGATGATCGGCGGCGTGCTGCTCGGCATCCTGGTCGGCGTTCTCCCCGGCCTCGGGGCGCCGAACGGCGTGACGCTGCTGCTGCCGCTGACCTTCTCGATGGACCCGGTCTCGGCCATCATCCTGCTGACCTCGATGTACTGGGGCGCGCTGTTCGGCGGCTCCACCACCTCGATCCTGTTCAACATTCCAGGCGAGCCCTCCTCCGTCGCCACCACCTTCGACGGCCATCCCATGGCCAAGAACGGCCAGGCGACCGAGGCGCTCACCTACGCGTTCATGTCCGCCGGCTTCGGCGCTATGGTCGGCGTCATCGTCATTACGCTGCTGTCGAGCGCCGTCGCGGACTTCGCGCTCAAGTTCTCGTCGCCGGAGTTCTTCGCGGTCTATCTGCTCGCCTTCGCGAGCTTCGTCGGCCTCGGCGGCGGCAACCCGTTCAAGACGATCGTGTCGCTGACCCTCGGCCTCGCCTTCGCGACCGTCGGGCAGGACACGATCTCGGGCTCGCTCCGCCTCACCTTTGGGTTCGACGAGCTGCTCCGCGGCATCTCCTTCCTGGTCGCCGTGATCGGCCTGTTTGGCCTCGGCGAGCTGGTGCTGACCATGGAGGAAGGGCTGCGCTTCAACGCCGTCGCCTCCCGCATCTCGCCGAAGAAGGTGTTCCAGACGATCGCCAAGATGCCACGCTACTGGTTCGCTCTGCTACGCGGCAGCCTGATCGGCGTGTGGATGGGCGTGACCCCCGGCGGACCGACCGCGGCCTCGTTCATGAGCTACGGCGTCGCCCGCCGCTTCTCCCGGCGCTCGGCCAACTTCGGCAAGGGCGAGCCGGAGGGCGTGGTGGCGCCCGAGACCGCCGACCACGCCGCCGGCTCCTCCGCCATGCTGCCCATGCTCGCGCTCGGCATCCCCGGCTCCGCGACGGCGGCCGTCATGCTTGGCGGCCTTATGATCTGGGGCCTGACGCCCGGCCCGACCCTGTTCGTGGAGCGTCCGGACTTCGTGTGGGGCCTGATCGCCAGCATGTACCTCGGCAACGTCGTCGCGGTGGTGCTGGTGCTCGCCACCGTGCCGCTGTTCGCCGCGATCCTGCGCATCCCCTTCGCGGTGGTTGCGCCGCTGATCGTCTCCGTGTGCTTCATCGGCGTCTGGACGGTCGCCTCCGCGGAGTTCGACCTCTGGCTCGTGCTGGCCTTCGGCGTGATCGGCTACCTCTTCAAGAAGCTCGAATACCCGATCGCCCCGCTCGTGCTCGCGATGGTGCTCGGCGACAAGGCCGAGGACGCCTTCCGGCAATCGATGCTGATGTCGGGCGGCTCGCTGGGGGTGTTCTTCTCGAACCCGCTCGTCGGCACGCTCACCGCCATCGCCCTCATCCTGCTCGCCTGGCCGATCGTCGCGATGTTCCTCGGCCGTCGCCGCGCCAGCGTCGCGGCCGTCGCAGCCGCCCACGCCGAACGGAGCCCGTCATGACCGACGCCAAACCCGCCGTCGCGTTCCTCGGCATTGGCTTGATGGGGCGCCATCAGGCCGCGAACCTTCTGAAGGCCGGCTACGACGTGACGGCGTGGAACCGCTCCCGCGCCAAGGCCGAGGCGCTCGAAGTCTTGGGCGCGCGCGTCGCCGACAGCCCGGCTGAGGCGGTCGCCGACGCCGACGTCGTGGTGGCCATGCTGGAAAACGGCCCGATCGTCGCCGAAGTGCTGTTCGGCTCCGGCGCGGACGCTGCGCTGAAGTCCGGCGCGGTCGTGGTCGACATGAGCTCGATCAAGCCCGCGGAAGCGCAGGACCATGCGGCCCGGCTCGCCCGGCGCGGCGTGGCGCATGTGGACGCGCCGGTCTCGGGCGGCACCGTCGGCGCCGAAGCCGGCACGCTCGCCATCATGGCCGGCGGCGAGCCCGAGGCCTTCGCCCGCGTCGAGACGCTGCTCAAGGCCATGGGCCGGCCGGTCCACGTCGGGCCCTCGGGCGCGGGACAGCTCGCGAAGCTCGCGAACCAGATCATCGTCGGCGTCGCCATCGGCGCCGTCGGCGAAGCGCTGATGCTGGCGGCCAAGGGCGGAGCCGATCCCGCCAAGGTCCGCGAGGCGCTCCGCGGCGGCTTCGCCGAGAGCCGCGTGCTGGAGCTGCACGGCCAGCGGATGGTCGAGCGCGACTTCGTCACCAAGGGCCGCTCGGTCACCCATCTCAAGGACATCGACAACGCGCTCTCGGCCGCCGAAGGGCTCGGGCTCGACCTGCCGTTCTCCGGGCTGCTGGCGGACCTGTTCCGCGGCCTGCTCGCGAACGCCGGCGATCTCGACCACTCCGGCTTGCTGGTCGAACTCGAGCGCCGCAACGGACTGGACGGCGCGGACGACCGCGCCGCCTGACATCGCATATCCGATCAACGCCCACGCCAGAGGGGCGCGACGGACTTTTGGACCTGGAGGAACAGCTGATGCCTGCACTCGCCCCCAAGATCGCTCTCGGCCTGCTCGCCACCGCCGCCGTCGTCGCGCCCGCCGCGGCCGAGTGGAAGCCGGTGAAACCCGTCGAATTCGTCGTCGCCTCCGGCGCCGGCGGCGGCACCGACCAGTTCGCCCGGCTGATCCAATCGATCATCCAGAAGCACGAGCTGATGCCGGTGAACATGATCGTCACCAACAAGGGTGGCGGCGCGGGCACCGAAGCCTTCGTCTACGGCAAGCTCGCCGGCGCCGATCCGCACAAGGTGATTTTCGGCACCAACAACGAGTGGCTGCTGCCGCTGGTGACGAAGTCGGGCTACCAGCCGGACGATCTGCGTCCCGTGGCCGCCATGGCGGTCGACGAGTTCCTGCTCTGGACGCACAAGGACGCGCCCTATAAGGACTCGGCCGCCTTCGTCGCCGCGGCCAAGGAGAAGCCCCTGCAGGTCGGCGGCAGCCAGTCGAAGGACACCGACCAGATCCTCTCGAAGAAGATCGAGTACGCGACCGACGCGAAGTTCACCTACATCCCGTTCAAGTCCGGCGGCGAGGCCGCGACTCAGCTCGCCGGCGCCCACATCGAGGCGAACTTCAACAATCCGCAGGAGAACGTCGGCCAGTGGAAGGGCGGCCAGGTCCGGCCGCTCTGCGTGTTCTCGCCCCAGCGCATGTCCTACGACCAGAAGGTCACGGCCGACATGTCCTGGGCTGACATCCCAACCTGCAAGGAAGCCGGGATCGCCGTCGAGCAGTACCAGATGCCGCGCACGGTCTGGCTGAACGCCAAGGCGACCGACGAACAGGCCGCCTACTACGCCGGCGTGATGGCCAAGGTGCGCGAGACGCCGGAGTGGAAGGAGTGGCTGGCCCGCACCTCCCAGACCGACCGCTTCGTCACCGGCCAGGCCTTCGCCGACCAGGTGAAGAAGGAGCAGGCCGAGGCCCGCACCCTGTTCGAGAAGGCGGGCTGGCTCGTCACCAACTGAGACGGGCTCAAGGGGCCGTGGGCGCTCCCGCGCGCGGCCCCGCTTCTCGCTTGCGCTTCGGCGCCCTACCATCCGCCTGACGATCCGCGGAAGGTGAGGGCGATGCGGCCTCTGGTCGGCCACGGCAGGGTGACGGAGCGGGGCGGCGCGGTGAGCGCGCCGGCCGCGCGCCGCTGGGCCGGCGGCGCTGTCACCTTCGACCGCCGCGCCTGGGTCTGCGAGCACGCCACGCTGGACTGGACATCGCCCTCGCACCTGATCGTCCTCACCGAAGCCGGCGGGACAGGCGCCACGGAAGTGCGCGTCGACGGCGGCGGTCCCTACGCCGGCCGCGACGCCCCCGGCGCCCTGAGCTTCGTGCCCGCGGGCCTGCGCCGTCGTGGATCCTATCGGCGGGCGGACCTCTCCTACGCCGCGCTCTGGATCGACCCCGCCCTCGGCGAAAGCCTGGCGGGCTGCGCCGGCCTCTCCGCGCCGCACGCCTTCGTCAACGGCGAAGATCCGGTGATCGCGGCGCTGCTGACGGGACTGCGCGACGCTGTCGGCGAGGGAGGCGATCCGGGAGCCGCCTACGTCGAACACATGACGGCGCTGATCCTGCTGCGGCTGTCCGCGCTCGGCGGCGCCCCTGCCCCGACCGACGCCGGCGGCGGGCTCTCCCGTGGGCGATGGCGCGGGTCGTCGACCATGTCGAAGACCATCTCGGCGAAGATATCGCGCTCGCCGACCTCGCCGGCCTGCTGGACATGCCGGTGGACCGGTTCGCCCGGCGCTTTCGCGCGGCGATGGGCGTCGCGCCCTACGCCTACGTGCTGGAGCGGCGCGTGCGACGGGCGGAGCGGCTGCTGGGCGAACGGCGGGGGAGCCTGGCCGAGATCGCCCTCGCCTGCGGCTTCTCCAGCCAGAGCCATTTCGCGACCGCCTTCCGGGAGCGCACGGGCCGCACGCCGGGCGCTTACCGCGCGGAGATCGCCGCGCGATCCTGAAATTTGCGCCGGGATGCTGGAAGCCGGCGCGGACCGTCCAATCTAGAACCGTTATGGACAGCGCCCGCACCCCCGACGGGGTTGGAACGCGACCGCATCCGCACGCGGCGTTGGCCCGGACGGCTTCGATCGCGCTTCGCACGGGCGGCCCCCGCCGATCTGCGAGGACGCCGCATGATGACCGAGACCGAATTGCTACGCCTCTCGCGCCGGGAGGTGCTGGAGGCCTCCGTGGCCGCCGCGGCCCTGGGCGTCTGCACGCCAGCGGCCGCGGCTGCTGCAGGGGCCTCGGCGGCCTCGCCGGCAGCCTCGCCGGCGGCGCCCGCCTCCGAGGTGCGCTTCACCGTCAACGGGACGCCGACGACGCTGAGCCTCGATCCCCGTACGACGCTACTCGACGCGCTGCGGGAGCATCTGCATCTGACGGGCTCGAAGAAAGGCTGCGACCACGGCCAGTGCGGCGCCTGCACGGTGATGGTCGGCGGCCAGCGCATCAATTCGTGCCTGACGCTCGCGGTGATGCACGAGGGCGACGAGGTGACCACCATCGAGGGGCTCGCCGCCGACGCCGAGCTGCATCCGATGCAGGCCGCCTTCCTCCGCAACGACGGCTTCCAGTGCGGCTACTGCACGCCGGGCCAGATCTGCTCCAGCGTCGCCATGCTGAAGGAGGTTGAAGCGGGCTGGCCGAGCCACGTCACCGAGGACCTGGGCATCACGATCGAGCTCACGGACGCCGAGATCCGCGAGCGCATGAGCGGCAACCTTTGCCGGTGCGCCGCCTATCCCAACATCGTCGCCGCGATCCGCGACGCATCCGAGGGAGGCGCCCTGTGACGCCCTTCACCTACGAACGCGCCGCCGACGCGGCGGCGGCCGCCAAGGCGGTCGCGGAGCGCCCCGACGCCGCCTTCATCGCCGGCGGCACCAACCTCGTGGACCTGATGAAGCTCGGGGTCGCGCGGCCGAAGCACCTGGTCGACATCTCGCGGCTGAAGCTTGACGCGATCGCCGAGTCCGAGGACGGCGGCCTTGTCATCGGCGCGCAGGTGAAGAACTCCGCGCTCGCCGCCGACGCGCGGGTGCGTCGGGCCTATCCCCTGCTGTCGCGCGCGCTGCTGGCCGGCGCCTCTGGGCAGTTGCGGAACGCGGCCTCGACCGGCGGGAACCTGCTGCAGCGGACGCGCTGCCCGTACTTCACCAACACGGCGACGCCCTGCAACAAACGCACGCCCGGCTCCGGCTGCTCGGCGCTCGGGGGCTTCAACCGCATCCACGCCGTGCTCGGCGCGAGCGACGCCTGCATCGCCACGCACCCCTCCGACATGGCGGTGGCGATGACTGCGCTCGACGCGCAGGTGCGGACGGTGACCGGCGACGGCGCGACGCGCGAGATACCGGTATCCGAGCTCTACCGAGACCCGGCGCAGGGGCCCGACGCGGAGACGGTGCTGGCGCACGGCGAACTCATCACGGCGGTCAGGCTGCCTCCGCCGCCTCCCGGCCGTCAGGTCTACCGCAAGGTCCGCGACCGGGCGTCCTACGCCTTCGCGCTGGTCTCGGTGGCGGCGGTGGTCGACGCCCGCGACGGGCAAGTGCTGGGCGGCCTGTTCGCCCTCGGCGGCGTCGCGCACAAGCCGTGGCGCGTCGCCGAGGGCGAGCGGCCGCTCGGCGCCGAGACCCGGCCCGAGGCGAGCTTCGGCGCGGCGGCGGACGCGGCGCTGAAGGGAGCGCGCGGCTACGGCGCGAACGACTTCAAGATCGATCTTGCGAAGCGGACGATCCGGCGCACCCTCGCCGACGCCGCCGGCCTGTCGTCGTGAGGAGGCCGGACATGCCGCTCGACATCTCCGCGAATCCCATCGGCCAGCCCGTCGACCGCGTCGACGGGCGCCTCAAGGTGACGGGCGGCGCGCCTTACGCCTACGAGCACCGGCTCGAACGGGCGCCAGCCTATGGCGTCATCGTCCCCGCGACCATCGCCAAGGGACGCGTCCGCGCTATCGACGCGACGGCCGCGGAGGCCACGCCCGGGGTGCTGCTGGTGATGACCCACCGCAACGCGCCGAAGCAGCCTGCGTTCGGCCCGCCGCGGGCCTCCGCGCGCTTCGCCCGGGCGCGGCCCTATCTCGGCGACGACCGCGTTCGGCACTGGGGCGAGCCCGTCGCCTTCGTCGTGGCCGAGACCTTCGAAGCCGCCCGCGCCGCAGCCGCGCTGGTGACGGTCGAGTATGAGGCCGAGACCCCCGTTCTCGGGCTGGAGCAACATCTGAATACGGCCTACGCGCCGGAGACCATCAACGTCGGCATGAAGACCGACACCTCCGAGGGCGACTTCGAGGCGGCTTTCGCCGCAGGCCCCGTGACGGTGGACGCCACCTACCTCGTCGCCCAGCAGCACCACATGGCCCTGGAGCCCCACGCCGCGATCGCCTCCTGGGAGGGCGACGAGGTGACGGTGCGGACCTCCACCCAGAACGTCGCGAACACCCGGAAGTCGCTCGCGGCCACGCTCGAGATCCCGCTCGAGAAGGTCCGGATCATGAGCCCCTATGTCGGCGGCGGTTTCGGCGGCAAGCTCGGCATGCGAGCCGAAGTCGTGCTCGCGGCATTCGGCGCGCGGGCGCTGAAGCGGCCGGTGAAGGTGGCGCAGAGCCGCCAGCAGGTGTTCTCGAATGTCGGTCACCGCCCGGAGGCCATCCAGAAGGTGCGTCTGTCGGCGACGCGCGACGGCAAGCTGACCGGAGTGTCCCACGAGGTCTGGATGCAGTCCTCGCCGATCGAGGAATTCGCCGAGCAGACCGCGAGCTCCACCCGGGCGCTCTACGGCGCGCCGTCGATCCTGACGCGCCACCGGCTGGTGAATCTCGACATGCAGGGCGGCGAGCCGGTGCGGGCGCCGGGCGAAGCGCCCGGCCTCCTGGCGCTCGAAAGCGCGGTCGACGAACTGGCCCACAAGCTCGGCCTCGACCCGGTGGAGATGCGCATCCTGAACGACACGCAGATCGACCCGGAGAAGAAGGTCCCGTTCTCGTCGCGCAAGCTGGTCGAGTGCCTGCGCGAGGGCGCGGCCCGTTTCGGCTGGAGCGATCGGCCGAAGGCGCCGCGCGAACGCCGCGACGGGCCGACGCTGATCGGCTACGGCGTCGCGGCCGCGATCCGCCCGAACTATCTCGGCCCCTGCGCCGCGACCGTGCGCGTCGCCGAAGACCGCACCGTTCGGGTGCGGACCGACATGACCGACATCGGCACCGGCACCTACACGATCCTGGCGCAGGTCGCCGCCGAGGAGCTGGGCGCGCCGCTCCAGGCGGTGACGGTCGAGCTCGGCGACAGCCGCTTTCCCGTCAGCCCCGGCTCCGGCGGCTCCTGGGGCGCGGCGAGCTCCGCCTCCGCGGTGCTGGACGCCGCGCGCAAGGTCAAGGCCGAGATGGCGCGCACCGACGAGGCGCGGGTGTTCGAGGCGACAGGCTCGGTGAAGGGCATGCGCGAGACCCAGTCCTACAAGGACTACTCGCAATACTGCTTCGGCGCGCACTTCGCCGAGGTCGCGGTCGACGAGGACACCGGCGAAATCCGTCTGCGGCGGATGCTCGGCGCTTTCGCGGCCGGCCGGATCCTGAACGCGAAGACCGCCCGCTCCCAGATGATCGGCGGCATGATCTGGGGCGTGTCCTCGGCGCTGTTCGAGGAGGCGGTGGTCGATCCGCGCTTCGGCCACGTCGTGAACGGAGACCTCGGCGAGTACCACGTGGCGGCCCACGCCGACGTGCCGAACGTCGACGCCTTCTTCGTCGACGAGCATGACGACAAGGCGAACCCGCTGGGCGCAAAGGGCGTGGGCGAGCTTGGCATCTGCGGCGCGGGAGCGGCCGTCGCGAACGCGGTGTTCAACGCCACGGGCGTGCGGGTGCGGGAGTTCCCGATCACGCTAGACAAGGTGCTTGTCGGCTGAACGGGGCGGAGGCCGGCCGCGCCGCCTCACCGCGTGCGCAGCAGCGATACCAGATAGGCGCCGCCGATCAACGACGCGAAGAGCCCGAGCGGCAGCTGGTAGGGGAAGATCACCGTGCGGGCCAGGACGTCGGCCGCCACCATCAGGATCGCGCCGATGAGCGCGCCCCCGGCGAGATGGGCGGTCGGCCGCGTCAGCCCGCTGGCGTAGGCGGCGTGGGGCGCGACCAGTCCCACGAAGCTCAGCGGCCCGACGATCAGGGACGCCGCGGCGGCGAGCAGGGCCGCGAGCGCGGTGAGCGCGAGCCGCGCGGGCCGCAGCCCAAGCCCGAGGCTGCGGGCGACCGGGGACCCGAGCGGCAGCACGTCGAGCCAGCGGCCGACGAAGGCGAGCGGCAGAGCGAGCGCCGCCGCGGCCGCGCAGGCGATAAGCGCCTCGTCCGGCCCGATGGCGCTGGTCGAGCCGGAGATCCAGCCGAGCAGCGCGAAGGCGCGGGTCGACGCCGTGGCGATCACCGCGTTCAACGCCGCGAGGCACAGCGCGGAGAGCGTCGCCCCCGCGAGCAGGAAGCGCTCGGCGCCGACGCCGCGCGCGCCGGACATCGCCAGCATCAGCACGAGCGCCGCCAGCGCGCCGCAGGCCGAGCCTGCAAACCGCAGCGGCAGCTCCGTGCTGGCGGAAAGCAGCATCACCACCGCGAGGCCGAGCCCGGCGCCGGCGCTGACGCCCAGCACCTCGGGGCTCGCCAGCGGGTTGCCCGTCATGCGCTGCACGATCACGCCCGCGGCCCCCAGCATGGCGCCGGCCGCCGCCGCCGCGGCCGTGCGCGGCCAGCGGAACGGCCAGACCTCGGCGAAGCCTGCGCCGGTCGCCGCATGCCAGCCGTCCGGCGCACGGCCGAGGGCCACGGCGGCCAGGAGCACGAGGGCCGCGAGCGCGAGGAGCACGGCGAAGGTGCGCGCGGCCGGTCGGGACGAGGCGCGCACCGGCCTCTGCGGGCGGTCCGCCATCTTGAGGCGCGGCAGCAGCCACAGCATCAGCGGCGCCCCGAGCAGCGCGGTCGCGGCGCCCGTGGGGATCTGGCTGAAGCCCGCGGGCAGGCTCTGCACCAAGCCGTCCGCGAGCCACAGCAGCACGGCGCCCACGAGGGGCGAGGCCAGCAGGACGGCCTTCGTGGTCCGCGCCCCGGACAGTCGGGCGAGCGCGGGACCGGCCAGACCGACGAAGGCGATCAGCCCGACCTCCGCCGCGACCGTCGTCGCCAAGGCGACCCCGACGCCGAGCGCCGCAAGCCTGATCGCCGCGACGGGCGCGCCGAGGCCGCGCGCGCCGGAGTCGCCGGTCGCTATCACGCCGAGCGGCCGCGCCAGAAGCGCCGCGGGAAGCGCCGCGAGAGCGAGCGCCGCCGCAATCGCGCCGGCCGGCGCCCAGCTCTGCTGGCTAAGCGAACCGCCGCCCCAGATCAGCAGCGCAAACAGATATTCGCCCTGCGACAGGATCAGCGCGGCGCTGAGCGAGCTCGCCACCATCGCGACGATCATGCCGGTGAGGACGACCGAGACCGGATCGAGCCCGCGCCGCCAGGTCAGCGCCAGCACGGCCGCCACGGCCCCCGCGCCCCCGGCGAAAGCCACCGCTTCGCGGCCCAAGCCGCCAAGACCAGGCGCCAGCAGCGCGGCCAGCGTCAGCGCGAGCTGCGCTCCCGCGGAAACGCCGAGCGTGGCGGGCTCCGCCAGCGGATTGTCGAGCGCGGATTGCAGCAGCGCGCCGGCGAGCCCGAGCGCGGCCCCGGCGAGCAGCGCCGTCGCCGCCCGCGGGATCAGACTGTGCAGCAGCAGGAGGCGGTCGAGCTCGCTCGACGGCGTAAGTCCGGCGCCGAGATGACGGCCCAGCGTCGCCGCCCAGAGGGCCGCCGCGACGAGGCCAAGCAACAGCCAGGGCGCCCATCCCCGCAAGGCCGCCTCACGCATGGTCGCGGCCCGCCAGAGCCTCGTCGAGAAGGCGCGCGAAGCGCAGGGCGGCCGGCAGCGCGCCGAACGGATTGATCGGGCCGAGATCGACCACGCGCCCGCCCGCGACCTGCGGCATCGCCCGCCAGAACGCGCTCCCGTCGAGGCTCGTCAAAACGCCGGGCGGAGTCGGCCCGACGATGACGATCCAGGCCTCGGGCATGCCGGCGAGCGCTTCCAACCCCACGCTCGCCACCGCGCCATAGGCGCTGCCGCCCGCCCAGGCGGAGCGCAGGCCGAGCCGCGCCAGTACGTCGACGAACAGGCTGTCGGCCCCGAACGCGCGGAAATGGCGGGCGTCGCCGAAGTTCGTCACGAGGAACGGACGGTTCGCGAACGGCGCGAGCCGGCTCCGGGCGGCGGCGAGGGCGGCGTCAGCCCGGGCGACGAGCGCTTCGGCTTCCGCCGCCCGGGAGAGGCGCGCGCCCAGCGCCCGGCTCGCAGCTTCCGCCGCGGCGTAGGGCGAGCGGCCGGGCTCGTAGATCGAAAAGCTCTCGACCGGCGCGACGCGCTCGAGCTGCGCGCGGTACTTCTCGTACCAGGGCGAGCTCAGGATCAGGTCGGGCCGCGCGTAGAGCAGCATCTCCGCGTTGATCTCGCCCCGCAGCCCCAAGTCCGCCACCTCGGCGGGCACGGCGGGTTCGATCGCGGCCCGGCGGAACAGCTTCAATTCGGTCGCCGCGACGGGCGTCACGCCGAGCGCCAGCGCCGTCTCCAGCATCGCCCAGTCGATCGCCGCGATCCGGAGGTTTGCGGCGCCGGCGGGGGCGCCGAGGGCGCCGGCTAGGCCGGTCCCCGCGAGCGACGCCAAAAGCGAGCGCCGCGTGAGGCCGAAGGAGTGTGGTCCGTTCAAACGCCCAGCTCTTTCAAACGCACGAAGGGGCCGGCGAGCCGGCCCCTTCCAGATCGAAGACGTGTCTCAGATCACCAGGTGTAGCTCGCCTTGACCAGCGCCCGGCGGCCCTCGCCGTAGGAGCAGACGTTGATGCCCTGGCAGCCCGACACGTAGCGCTTGTCGAACAGGTTCGTCACGTTGAGGCTGACCTTGTAGGCGTCCCACTCGTAGCGAGCGGCGACGTCGAACAGCGTGGCGGACGGGACCTCGGGATGAACTCTGGTTCCATTCGGCAGCGTATAGGCGTTCGGCTGAGTCGCTTTGGATTTGCCGAGGTAGCGTACGCCCCCGCCGAGGCTAAGGCCCTTCAGCGATCCGGTCGTGAACGTATAGTCTAGGAATGCCGAGCCGATGATCTCGGGCACGAGGAAGGGCTGATCGCCCTTGAGGTCGACTGGCCCGAACGTGGACGGGTCCGTGCCGACGCCCTTCAGAATCTTGAGCTGATAGGCCGTGAACGAGCCGATGAACTTCCAATTCTCGGTCAGGTTCGCCTGGGCCTCGAACTCAAACCCTCGAGAGCGAACCTTGCCGAGCTGGGTCTGCTCCCGGAACGGCCCGGAGACGACGTTCTCCTTCTCAAGATCAAAAATCGCGGCGCTGAACAGCCCCGAGAACCAGGTCGGCGCGTATTTGACGCCAGCCTCGTACTGGATGCCAGTCTCGGGCCGGAACGGCGTACGGCGCACGCCGCCGGGAACGTTGACCACGTTGGACCCAATCAGCGGGTTGAAGGTGCTCGCCACGCTGACATACGGCACCAGGCCGTTCGAGAATTCGTAGCCGAGACCTGCCCGGCCGCTGAACCGGCCCTTGTTCAGGCTGGCGTCTTCACCGGTGTCGTTGAGGCCGCCGAAGGCGTCGGGAAGGCGCTTGTAGTCGGCGTCGAGCCAGATGCGGTCGTAGCGGCCGTTCAAGGTCGCGATGAAGCCGCGGCCGAAGCGGATCTGATCCTGAATGTAGACGCCGGCCTGATGCAGGTTGGTGTTCTCGTCGACATAGGGAAGCGTGCCGGGCTGCGGCTGATTGAGGTCAGGATTGTGGACGTCGACGGGGGTGGCGAAGGAGGTCGAGGCCTGAACCTCGTCGATGCGGTAGAATTTGTAGTCGACGCCGAACAGCAAGGTATGGTCGAGGCCGCCGGTCGCAAACTTGCCGACGACGCTGTTGTCGGCCGTAAAGTTAAACACTTCAGTGTCGTGGTCGAACCGGATGCGGGCCAGCTGGGTGTTGCCAGCGCTCGGCCTCTCCGCAAAGCCGTAGCCGAAGGGGTAGAGCTGGGCCTCCTCGACATGGCCGTAGGCGAAGCGGGCCTTCGAGTTCACGGTCCAAGTCTCGATCAGGTCGTGCCGCAGATCATAACCGACCATGGCCTGACGGCGGTCGAACCGGTCGATGTCCGGGTCCGAATAATTCTCCTTGCGGTTGATGTGGCCGAGATCGATCGAACCGTCCAGGGATCGCGCCCGCTTCACCGTCCCGTAATACGGGAGGAAGTCGCCGCCGCCATGGTTCTGATCCATGTGCTGGTAGTTGGCGTAAAACGTAAAGTCGGTGCCGGCGTCGGGCGAATAGGTCGCTGCGCCCTGGATGACGCCGCGAATGCCGTCCTCGTGCTTCGAATAGCCGTCGCCGCCCTCGAGCTTGCCGGTGAAGCGATACTTCCAGACCGGCGGCAGCGGGTTCAGCTTGCTCTCGACGCCGCTCGGCACGACCCTGTTGATGTCGAACGCGCCGTAGCCGGTCGGATAGTTGTCGATCCCGACCTCGATCTGATTGAAGTCATGATCGAGCGGACGCTTGCTGACGTAGTTGATGATGCCGCCGATGTTGCCGCCGCCGTAGAGGGACGACGACGCGCCACGCAGCACCTCCACGCGCTCCAGCAGATAGCTGTCGGTGTAGAAGTTGCCGAACGCGAAGTTCATCAACTGCATGCCGTCACGGTATGTGCCGGTCTGGGTGGCGTCGAAACCGCGGATGTAGAACCAGTTATTGTCGCTGTCCTCGCCGAAGGGCTGCGCGAACACGCCGGCGGAGTAGCGCACCGCCTCGTCGGCCTTCTGCGCCCCGATGTCGTCCATCTGCTGGCGGCCGACAACGCCGATCGACTGCGGGATCAGCTGGACCGGGGTGTCGGTCTTGGAGCCGGTCGTGGTCGCGGCCGGCACGTAGCCCTGCACCGGCGCCGTGCCCGACCCCGTCTGCTCGCCGCGGCCGGTGACGGTGAGTTCGTCGAGGGCGACCGTTCCGCCATCCGCGGCCTGCTGCGCCACGGCCGGAGCAACGAGGAGAGCGGACGCTGCAACCCCGATCAACAGTGCGCTCTTCAATCCAGCGCCGCGGCTCTTTCTCATCGTACGCCCATGTATTGTTAGTTTAGAGCGACTATAAAGAGCTAGATTAGAACTCTTAAAACCAACGCCGCCCGTGGAGATTGTGTCCTAACAGCGGCATCTCAGTTTTTATTGATCGTTTTTGCTTGAACGTTGTCGCCTTTTGGGCAGTTTCGCTGAATGTAGGGAAAGCGTCGCTGAGCGATGCCGCGGCGCAACAGTGCGGACGCCAGAGGAGGCGGGCGATGGCGGCCTTTCGACCGCGGATGGAGTCGCGGCGCGACGGGATCGAGGTCGTCGACGGCTGGCGACGCTCCGGCGCCTCGGGCTGCGTGGAGCTGTGGCGGGCGAACTGCGCGTCAGGCGCCAGCGGCGACTATGTCTCGCAGGATCCCCGACTGTTCGTGGTGCTTGAGCCGCTCGCCGCTCCGATGGCGTTCCGCGAGGCGGGGCGGCAGGTCGCGGTGTCGACGGGCTCCGGCTTCAGCTTCGTGCCCGCAGGCGTGCGACTGTCCTCCCGCTTCGCCGGCGCCACGTCGATCCTCCATCTAGACGTGCATCTCTCCGCCGAGTGGCTCCGCGAGATGATCGGGGCGGACGGCGCGCTGAGCGAACCCCGGCTGATGGCGAGCGACGAGCGCGCGCTATCGCTCGCGCGCATGCTCGCCGCGGAATGCGCCAGCGCAGCGCCCCTGCCCCCGCTCTACGGCGACAGCCTGACGGCCGCGCTGATCTCAGCCGCGATGGGCGCGACCGTTCCGGTCGCCCGCAAGCGCAGCGGCCTGCCCAAGCGCAAGCTCGACGCCGCCATCGGCTACATCGAGGCGCACTGCGGCCGCCCCATCCGTCTGCAGGAGCTCGCCGACCTCACCGGCATGACGCAGAGCCACTTCAGCCACGCCTTCAAGGCGGCGACCGGCGTGCCGCCGCATCGCTGGCAGATGCAGGCGCGCATTCGCAAGGCGCAGGACCTGCTGACGCGCAGCGACGCGTCGCTCACCGAGATCGCCGCCGAGACCGGGTTTTCGGATCAGCCCCATTTCACCCGGGTCTTCCGCCAGATCATCGGCCGGACCCCGGCCGCTTGGCGCGACGCCGCGGGCTGAGCCTATTCCCCCGGCGCGAGCGCGGGCGTCTCGGGTTCGAGGCCCGGTTTGGCCTTGCCATCGGCCTTGCCGTCGCGGGCGAGCGCCCGGCAGACGACGTAGAACACCGGCGTGAAGATCAGGCCGAAGATCGTCACGCCGATCATCCCGTAGAACACCGCCGTGCCGAGCGACTGCCGCATCTCGGCGCCGGCGCCGGTCGCGAGCGCCAGCGGCACGACGCCGAGGATGAAGGCGAGCGAGGTCATCAGGATCGGCCGGAGCCGGGTCTTCACCGCGTCGATCGCGGCCTTCGCCCGGCCGATCCCGCGGTCCTCGTTCTGGCGCGCGAACTCGACGATCAGGATGGCGTTCTTCGCGGCGAGCCCGATGAGCACCACGAAGCCGGCCTGCGCGAGGATGTCGACCGGCATGCCGCGGATCGTCAGTCCGGTGACCGCCGCGAGCAGGCACATCGGCACGATCAGGATGATCGCGAGCGGCAGCGTCCAGCTTTCGTACTGGGCCGCGAGCAGCAGGAAGACGAGCAGCGGGCCGCGCACCGGCGAGCGGACCTCGGTGAACTCGAGGTCCAGCCGCGCCCGCGCGACCGCCGCCTCCGCGGTCTTCCGCGCGGCGTCGGCGGCCTGACGCTGCTGGATGCGCTGCTCGTGCGTCGCGACCGCGATGTTGGAGCTCTTCACCAGTTCCTGGCTGCGCTTGGCGTCCGCCTCCGCGAAAGCGAGCTGCGCCGTCGCGCCCGCGAGTTGCGCCTCGGCTTGCGCCAGCGCCGTCTGGTAGGGGCGCTTGTCGATGACGAACAGCGCCTGCCCGGCCTCCACGATCTGGCCGTCCTTGAAGTTGATCTCGGTGAGATAGCCCGACACCCTCGGCCGCACCTCGACCATCGCCGTCGGCTCGAAACGCCCGGTGAACTCGTCGTAGTCGGTCACCTCGCGCACGAGGGGGTTCGCCACCGTCACCGTCGGCGGCGGAGGCGCCGCGGTCTGCGCCGTCGAGGCGTCCATCCGTCCCCATCCGTAGAATCCAGCGCCCGCGGCAAGGAGGCCCGCGCATGTGAGGCCGATGACGCGGACGACCCGCATGGGCTGCTCTCCGAACCGGTGTTGAATGTCGCAATGCAACAAAGGTAGGGCGGCGGCCGTCGACGTGTGATCACTATCTCGTCGACGGCCGCCGGGGATGCGGGGGGCTTCGCATCCCTCGGGACGTGGCGGGGACGCTGAATCCACGCCCCAACGTCTGAGGGGTTAGCCCTCGTTGTCGTTTCCGCTCCACTCGATCGTGGTGCGGTAGGCCGCGTCCGGCGTCGCCGGGCGCTGGGTCTCGTAGGCCCGCTCGAGAGAAACCGGGGCGCGATCGCGCAGGCGCTCGTCGAGCATGCGCGACTGCTGGGTCCGCTCGCGGGCGGGCTCGGCGTTGCGCTCGGCGGCCTGGGCCGCGGCGGTCGCGAGCAGAGTGGCGGCGATGGCTGAAAGGATGCTCTTCATCGATCTTCTCCTCTGTTTCTCCGTCGGACGATCCGTCGTCGAGACGTGGAGAGCGTCTCTGGCGATGCTGACGTTCTAACCGCCGTCTGTCGCAGAGCTCTGCCAAGGAACGCGGGCTTGGTCGCCAGATGTCGCGGAGCGCGGTGTCGATACATTCCGATACACTTTTCCCAGGAGCGCGCCTGGCGATGCGGCTATGGTGAAGCGCTGCTCGAAGAACGAAGACGAGATGGACGCTCAACCGCATATCGCCGTCGTCGACGACCACCGGGACATCCGCGATCTGGTGGGCAAGTATCTCGTGAAGCACGGCTACCGCGTCAGTCAGGCCGAGAGCGCCGCGGCGTTCCGCCGGCTGATGGAGAAGAACGGCATCGACCTCGTGGTGCTCGACGTGATGATGCCGGGCGAGGACGGCCTGTCGCTCTGCCGCGACTTGCGCAGCGGCGCGGACCTCCCGGTCATCCTGCTGACGGCCATGGCCGACGAGACCGACCGCATCGTCGGCCTCGAGATCGGCGCCGACGACTATCTGACCAAGCCGTTCAACCCTCGGGAGTTGCTGGCCCGGATCAAAGCCGTGCTGCGCCGGGTGCAGAGCCTGCCGCCGCAGCGGGCGACGCCGAAGGCGCGCGAAATCCGGTTCGACCGGTGGCTGCTCAACGTCGGTCGACGCGAACTGGTGGACGACAACGGGCTCGCGGTGCCCCTCAGCACGGCGGAGTTTCGGCTGCTCTCCGCCTTCATCGACCATTCCGGGCTGGTGCTGAGCCGCGACCAATTGCTCGACCTGACGGTCGGCCGCACGGCCGATCCCTTCGACCGCAGCATCGACAACCAGGTGAGCCGCCTGCGCAAGAAGATCGAGGCGGATCCGAAGGCGCCGACGCTCATCAAGACCCACTGGGGCGGGGGCTACAGCTTCGGCGCGGAGGTGCGGGCGCCATGATCCAGATCTGGACGCGCAGCCTGACGGTGCAGTTCATCGGCCTGATGTTGCTGGCGCTCGCGGTCTCCCAGGGGATCGGCGCCGCGATGTTCCTCGGCGAGCGCGGCGAGGCGCTGCAGAAGGCCGCGAAGTCCGAATTCCTCAGCCGCTGCGCGTCGATCGCACAGGTGCTCGAGACCACGCCGGCCAGCGTGCACGAGGACATTCTGCGCGCGAGCGGGACGACCTATTCCCGCTTCTGGGTGACAGCCGAGGCTCCGGGCGACGCCGCGGCATGGCGCGAGGAGGCGTTCCGACAGCTGACGCAACCGCTGCCGAGCTTCACGAGCCTCGGCAGCCCCGCGAAGCTCGCGGGCCCGAACGTCTTCACGCCTCCGACGACCCCGCCCGCGGACCCCAACTGGCGCGAGCTCCCGGCGCACGCGTGGCCGCTGTCCCGCCCGGCGAAATTCCTGTCGCTGAACGACGCCAACGGCATGGGCCTCGCCGTGCGGCTGAAGGACGGCGGCTGGCTCAACACTGCGCTCGCGAAGCCCGCGCCGAGCGGATTCTGGACCGAGCAGTCGATGGTCTCGATCGGCCTGACGGCGGTCCTGCTCTGCGCCATCGCCGCCTTCATCGCCCGCGGCATCACGCGGCCGATGCGCCGGATGGCGGCCGCCGCCGAAGCGCTCGGCCGCGGGGAGCAGAGCGCGCTCCCCGAAACCGGCCCCGACGACATCCGGCGGACCGCGGAGGCGTTCAACCTGATGCAGGCGCGCCTGCAGCGCTTCGTCGATGACCGCACGCGGATGCTGGCCGCCATCGGCCATGACCTGCGCACGCCGATCACTTCGCTTCGGCTGCGCGCCGAGTTCGTGCAGGACGAGGAGACCCGCGAGAAGATGCTCGCGACCATCGAGGAGCTCCGGTCCATGACTGAGGCCGGCCTCGCCTTCGCACGCGAGGAATCGTTGGTCGAGGAGACGCGGGCGGTCGACCTCCGGTCGCTGGTGGAGAGCCTCTGCGACGACCTCGCCGAGATCGGTCAGGACGTCGCCTTCGAGGACAGCGCGCGCGTGACGCAGCGCTGCCGTCCTGACGCATTGCGCCGCGCGGTCCGCAATCTGGTCGAGAACGCCGTGCGCTACGGCGGAGAGGCGCGGGTGCGGGTGGCGAGCGTGGGAAAGAGCGTGGAGATCGTCGTCGAAGACCGTGGACCCGGCATTCCGCAGGAGGCGATGGAGCAGGTCTTCGCGCCGTTCTTCCGCCTGGAGGAATCCCGCAGCCGCGAGACCGGCGGCATGGGCCTCGGCCTCGCCATCGCCCGCACCATCGCGCGACGCCACGGCGGCGACGTCGCGCTCGCGAACGTCGCCGCCGGTCTTCGTGCGACGATCATGCTGCCCGCGACGGAGACGCCGTCCGCGGCGCGGCGAGATCGGCCTGCGCTGCGAGCGCCAGCCGTCTCGGCGCAGTTGACCTAATCCGTCAGGGCCCGCCGCATCGACGCCAGAACGCCCCGCTCGGCCGAAGCCGAAAGCGGAGCGCCCCATCCAGGGTGGTTTTGGTGCGTCGCGACGAAGACTACAGAATGAAGTCGTCGGCGGCGACGCTGCCGAGGCCCGCGAGCTTGACCGAGAAGTCGGCCACACGGTCGCCGTCGACGTCCGTGAACACTACGAGCGCGTTCTGATAGACTTGATAGCGCACTTCGTCGCCGGCGCCGGTGAATCTCCCGGTGCCGATGAAGCTAAGTTCGTCGTTCGCGTCGAGGCCGCTGAGGTCGATCTTGTCGCCCTCCGCCGATTTGAAGTCGCCGATCGTGTCGCGTGTGGTCGAAGCCAGGCCGCTATCGGCAACGTTGGTGAAGATGAAGGTGTCGGCGCCAGCCTTACCATAGAGCGCGTCGACGCCCCTGCCGCCGGTGAGCGCGTCATCGCCGGCGCCGCCCACGAGACGGTCGTTTCCGCTTCCGCCCCGCAACTGGTCGTTGCCCAGCCCACCATTGATGGTATTGGCGCCTGAGTCACCTACCAGGCTGTCGTTGAACGCCGAGCCAGTCACGTTCTGAATGTTGGTGTAGCTGTCGCCGGTGGCGTGCCCGCCTGAGGCGCTGCTGTTGCTGATATTGATGCTGACCTTCGCGTTCGACGCGCTGTAGTCAAGGGTATTGGAGCCAGCGCCGCCGTCGATCGTATCAGCGCCGGCGAGACCCGAAATCACGTCATTGCCGTTGTAGCCGAACAAATGATCGCCGCCGGAGCCGCCGCTGAGGTTGTCCGCGCCGCTGAAGGCCCTTGCGGGCAGGCTCGGCGTGGCGTCGAGATGCAGGTTGTCGATCGCCTCGGTGCCCTCGCCGCCGAGCAGCCCGCCGACGAGCCCGAGCAGCCCGGTGACCGTGCCGATCACCCCGCTCGCCTCGCTGCCGAAATCGACCTTGACGGCGTCGCCGGCATAGCTCGCGACGACCCCCCCGCTGCTGTTGGTGACCGTGATGTGGTCGTAGTAGCCGCTGGCGCTCACCGTCCCCGCCAGCAGCGATCCGGTGAAGCTCGCAGTGAACTCGCCGATGTAGTGATAGGTCAGCCCGTTCGCCACGAACGTGTATTCCGAGTACGTCTCCTGGGCATTTCCGGTCAGAATATTGCCGGACGCACTCGTCCGATTGGCGAACGTCTCTGCGGTCGATTGTCCCGTATTGTTAATCCACAAATCACGATTGTCGAAACCGGCCGAGCTTCCAGAGGTGTACGTTGACATTGTTACCATCCACATCGGTGTGCACTGATGTTGATCAGCAGATCACTAGGCGGATGATCAATTTCCTTACATGAAGGATTGCATTTGAATCGAGGTTGGGCAGCCCCGAAATTCGCCCAAAAAAGCCAAGGAGCGGAACCAATTTCGTGGTTTGCTACGTGTCTGGATAATAAGGATTTTAGCAGCCTTGGGCGTCTGCTCTAGCGAAATCGCTGGGCAATTCAACGTCACAGGGCGCCTGCGGGATCAGACTTTCTGTTTAGTCATATGATCACTAAAAAAGGCGGCGCCCGCAAAGTCATTCTCTGACCGGAACGAGAACGATCGAAGGGTCCGTACCGGAGTCGCCGACAAAGCGACCGATTTTGAAGCGTTGTCGCCTGGAGACGCGCCTCTCGAGGCCTGCCAGCACGGCGCTTTCGCGCGGCGATCAGGCGGCGAGATCCAGCCGCTTATGGAAGTGCTCCGCCAGGGCCGCGAAGAACAGCCGCTGGCGCTGGAGTTCGTCTTCGGTGGGCTGGCCGCGCTTGTTCTCGTCGACGGCCGCCAGCGAAACCGCCGCGGCGTCGAGGCGTTCGAACAGGGCCTCAAAGTAGCGCGGCACGTTGACCATCGGCGCGTTGATCAGCGGCTCGAGTTCATCCGCCAGCGCGGACACGCGGTCTTCAAGGTCCGAGGCGCCGCCGGCGGCGTAGACGGCCGCCCGCGCCGCGACGAGTTCCATCACCTCGCCGACGCTGATCGTGCCCATGGAGCGCTCCTCTATCGTGTTCATCCGACCACGATAGAGGAGCGCTTTCATGGTTTACGGTCCGTTAACGCGCGGCCGCTGACGGGTCTTGGGCTTCCCGCCTCGAGAACGACCAGCGAGCGCCGCGAAAGCGCTCGCTGGTCGGCACGTCGATTACGCCGCCTTCGCAGCGGGCTTGCGGCCGCGCTTGGCGGGAGCCGGCGCGGCGGCCGCGGCGGCGCGCTGCTGCCCGAGGCCCATCTTCTTCGCGAGTTCCGACCGTGCGGCCGCGTAGTTCGGGGCGACCATCGGATAGTCAGCCGGAAGGCCCCACTTCGCGCGGTAGTCCTCGGGGCTCATGTCGTACTTCGTGCGCAGATGACGCTTGAGCGACTTGAACTGCTTTCCGTCCTCGAGGCAGATGATGTAGTCCGGGCTGACGGACTTCTTCACCGGAACCGCGGGCTTCAGCTCGACGACCGGCTCTTCGACCTTGCCCTTCGCCGTTGCAGTGAGCGCGGCGTGAACGGACTGGATCAGGGCGGGAAGGTCGGCGGACGGCACAGAATTGTTGCCGACGTAAGCGCTCACGACATCTGCGGCGAGCGAAACGAAATCGGTCTCGTATTCCATTTTGGGGGAAACTCCATATGAGATGGTGGTCAGATGATCCATCCGCCGCTCTAGCGCAATAGATATCTTTCGAACCGTTTGTCGCACAGCAAGATAATTGGCTGATTCTGACGCGGTCTGCACTCTCAAATCGCCCGGACGTCCTGCCCGCACGCGACGACTGCATCGCGTTCGCCGCTTTGCCGAGCTTGCTTCGACCGAACATCGCGCCGTTTGTTTCCGCAGATGTCTGGGAAACTCTGGCGCGCTCGCGAGATGAAGCGTTTGCTGCGCCGGTCCGTCGGGGGCGGACGCGTGGGGACGTCAGTCCGACGTCGTCGCCGGCGCCCTCAACGTCATCAGGACCGGTAGGACCGCGAGAGCGACGACTCCGATCATCGCGCCCGGCGCCATCGCCCAGCCGGTGCGTTCGGTGAGGACATGCGCGAGATAGGGGGTGAGGCCGCCGAACACGGCGGTGGCCGTCGTGGCGCCGAGGGCGAGGCCGGTCAGCCGCCCCTCGCCCGGGAACTGCTCGGCGGTCGCGACCGCGCCGACCGCGCTGACGCCGCCCGCGAGGGCCGCAAGCACGACCGCGCCGAGGAGCGCCTGCGTCCCCGAGCCGCTGGCCATGAGCGCGAACAGGACGATGGGCAGGACCGCGCTGCCGACGCCGAGCGCCGTCAGGACGGGCCTGCGCCCCCATCTGTCGGAGAGCGCGCCCGCGAGCGGCGTCACCAGGATCACGACCACGGCGGCGATCGTCGACAGCCACAGCGAGGCCCCCTCCGCGAAGGCTCCCGTCGAGGTGAGGAACGAGGGCACGTAGGTGATGCCGACGTAATAGGTGATCGAACCGAGGGCCGAGATGGCGAACCCGCGGAAGATGCCGGCGCGGTGATGGGCGAGCGCGTAGCGCAGCGGCTGCGCCGGCGCGCTCCCCAAAGCGCGCTGGCGTTCGAAATCCGGCGACTCGTGCATGGCCGAGCGCGCGATCCAGACGCTGCCCGCCAGCGCCGCGCCGACGAAGAAGGGGATCCGCCAGCCCCAGGCGTCGAGATCGGAAGGGCTGAGCCAGTGGACGGTCAGGGCGGACACGCCGGCCGCGAGCAAGGCGCCGACCTCGCTCGCGGCCGACGCGGACGAAGTGATCAGACCGCGCCGCTCCGCAGGCGCGCCCTCCAGCAGATAGGCCACGACGCCCACGTACTCGCCGCCGACGGAGAAGCTCATCACGCAGCGCAGCGCCAGCAGCATCCACGCCGCGGCGGGGCCGATCTGGGCGTGCGTCGGCAGCAGGGCGGTGGCGAGCATCGCGGCCGTCATGACGACGACCGACAGCAGCATCGCCCGCCTGCGCCCGAACCGGTCGCCGATGTGGCCGAACACGACCGCGCCGAGCGGCCGCAGCAGATAGGCCACGGCGAAGCCTGCGAGGATGGCGGCCAGCGAGCCCTCGCCCGACCCGACGAACACCCGCGACAGCACCGTCGCGAAGTAGAGGTAGAGCGTGAAGTCGTACCACTCGACGACGGTCGAGAACGCCGCGATCGCCATGGAGCCGCGCGACAGCGTTCGAGGCTCCACGTCAGCGGCCGCGGTCATACCGGCGCTCGTCGGGAGCCTCTCGAACGCGGCGTCAACTCTTGTACTCCGGTTCCTGGCGGTCGAGCGTCCGGCGCACGGCCGCGAGATGGAGCCGCGCCGAGTCCGGATCGCCCTCGCGCATCTGCCGGTAGGCCGCCTCGGCGATCTCGGGAGCCACGGGCAAAACCTGACGCCCCGTCGAGAGCGCGAGCGTCTGAACCTCGCAGGCGCGTTCGAGGTAGTAGAGATCGTCCCAGGCCTCCGCGATCGTCGGCCCCAGCACCATCACGCCATGGTGCTTCATGAAGACGATGTCGGCGTCGCCCACCGCCGCGGCGATCCGGTCGCCCTCGCGCTCGTCCAGGGCGAGACCGTTGTAGTCCCGGTCGACCGTCGTCCGGCCATAGAACTTCAGCGCCGTCTGCCCCGCGAAGATCAGCGGGTCGCCCTCCGTCATGGACAGCGCCGTGGCGTAGGGCATGTGGGTGTGGAACGCGACCCTGGCCCGCGGCACGCGTTTATGGACGCGGGCGTGGATGTAAAAGGCGGTCGCCTCCGGCGCGCCCTCGCCCGCCACCACGGCGCCGTGAAAGTCGCAGACGAGCAGCTTGGACGCCGTCAGCTCGCTGAAGGCGTAGCCGTAGGGATTGACGATGAAGAGGGCGTCGTAGCCGGGAACGAGCGCCGAGAAGTGGTTGCAGATGCCCTCCTCGAACCCGCAGCGCGCCGCCATGCGGAAGCACGCCGCGAGATCCACCTTGGCCTCCCAGACCGCCTCGGAGTCGAGGTCGGGCTGGTTGGCGCCGGCGTCAGACGCCTGAAGCGAACCATCGTGCGACAGCGAATGCGCCATGGGCCTTCGTCTCCTCCCGGCCAGAATGTCCCGCAGAGGTTCTGGGGCCGGGGCGCCCGGTTTCGAGGGAGGCGCGCAAGGTCCGTCGCGCCGGGGCGCGCCTTAGAACGGGAACTGCCGCTTGCCCATCTGCAGCGTCACCCACTTCACCTCGGTGAGTTCCTCGAGCGAATAGCGTCCGCCCTCGCGGCCGAAGCCGGAGTTCTTGACGCCCCCGAAGGGCACGTGGGGCTCGTCCGAGATGGTGGTGTCGTTGACGTGAACCATGCCGGATTCGAGGCGCATCGAAAGGTCGAGCGCCTTCTGCATGTCGTTGGTGATCAGCGCGGCGGAGAGGCCGTACTCGGTGTCGTTCGCGATGCGGAGGGCGTCCTCGGAGTCCTCCGCCCTGATGAGCGAGACCACGGGGCCGAAGCTCTCCTCGTGGTAGATCCGCATCTCGGGCGTGACGCCGGTGAGGACAGTCGGCTGGTAGAACTGCCCCTCGTGCGTGCCGCCGTACACGATGGCGGCGCCCTTCTGCTTGGCGTCCTCAAGTTGGCCGTCGATGAAGTCGCACTGCCGCGCGCGGATGAGCGGCCCGATGACCGTCTCCGGATCGCGCGGGTCGCCGACCTTTATGCCAGCGGTCTTCGCCTTGAACTTCTCCGCGAAGGCGTCGAACAGCGGCGCCTCGACGATGACCTTCGAGCTCGCCATGCAGACCTGCCCCTGGTGCAGGTAGACGCCGAAGGCCGCGGCGTCGACGGCGTAGTCGAGGTCGGCGTCGGCGAGCACGATCAGCGGGCTTTTGCCGCCCATCTCCAGCGTGAATCGCTTGAGGTGCGTCGCCGCCTGCACCGCGAGGTGGCGCCCCGTGCGGGTGGAGCCGGTGAAGGTGATCATCTTGACCCGCGGGTCGGCGATCAGACGTTCGCCCACTTCGGCCGGAACGCCCGGCACCACATTGAGCAGCCCTGCGGGAAGGCCCGCCTCGTCGAACAGGTCGGCGATGATCGCGCCCGAGAGCGGGGTCTCCTCCGAGGGCTTGAGGATGAAGGCGTTGCCGACCGCGAGCGCGTAGGCGATCTTCTTCATCGACAGCAGGAAGGGCGAGTTGAAAGGCGCGATGCCGGCGATGACGCCGAGGGGCTTCCGCACCGAGATCGAGATCTGGCCTGGCATGGTCATCGGCATGGTCTCGCCCATGACGTGCCGGGCGTCGCCGGCCGCCACCCGCAGGGCGTCGACCACGTAGTCGATCTCCCACAGCGCCTTGGAGAACACCGAGCCGCACTCCTCAATCAACAGGTCGCGGATCTCCGGCGTGCGGCGCACGATGACGTCAGCGGTCTTGAGCAGGATCGCCTCGCGCTCGCCCACCATCGCGGCGCCCCACTTGGCCTGCGCCGCGTGAGCGGAGGCGATCGCGGCGTCGACCTCCTCGACGCCGGCCTGCTGGGTGCGGGCGAAGACCTCGCCGGTGGCCGGGTTGACGTCGTCCGCCAGCATGTTCCGGGACGAGTCCGTCCACTTCCCGTCGATGAACAGCTTGTAGTGCGGCACGCCGTCGATGACGTCGAAGGCTGCGGGGTTCATGTCGGTCTCCTGCGAGGATCGCGGCCCGGTCAGCCGCGGAGCGTGTCGAAATCAGGCGGAGCTGCCGTCAGCCCTTCACGGCGCCGAGGGTCAGGCCGCGGACAATGTGACGTTGCAGCAGCAGCACCACCGCGAGCACGGGGAGCAGCGCCACGATGCCGACCACGGCGACCTCGCCCCAGCGCACGCCCTGCGCCGTGATGAGCTTCGGGATGGCCACGGGCAGCGTCTGGATGCGGTCGCCGCCGAGCATGAAAGCGAACAGGAACTCGTTCCACGCGAAGATGAAGCACAGCACCGCCGTCGCGACGATGCCGTTCCGCAGCAGCGGGAACACCACGCGCATGAAGATCTGAGGTCGCGACCAGCCTTCGAGCGCGGCGGCTTCCTCCAGCTCGACCGGCAGATCGCGGCAGAAGCTGCGCAGCACCCAGACGTAGAACGACAGGTTGAACGTCATGTAAGCGAGGGTCAGTCCCGCGAAGGTGTCGAGCAGGCCGACCTTCGTGAAGATCAGGTAGAACGGGATGACGAGGCACACCGGCGGCCCCATCCGGCTCGCCAGGATGAACAGGAACAGGTCGTCCTTGCCCTTCATCTCGAAGCGCGCGAAGGCGTAGGCGGCCGGCGTGCCGATCAACACCACGAGCAGCGTCGAGACCGTGCACAGCACGAACGACGTCAGCAGGTTCCAGGCGAAGCCTTCGGCGATGACGTAGTCGAAGTTCGCGAGCGTCGGCGTGAACAGGAACTCGGTCGGCCGCGCGAACATCACGTCCGCCGGCTTGACCATCATCGTCGCCATCCACAGCACCGGAAACAGCAGCACCAGCGCATAGAGCACGGCGACCGTCGTCCAGAGCAGGCTCGTCTTGTTCGCGTTCATGGTCGTTCCGTCTCTCAGAAGGCGTTCAGCTTCTTCTTGGCGATCTGGTAGAACACGTTGCAGAAGACGAAGAACGCCGCCCAGACCAGCACGGCGAGCGCGGACGCCTCGCCGATGTTCCAGAACTCGAAGGTCATCTTGTAGGCGAGCACGCTCGGAGACTGCGTGGCGACGCCCGGGCCGCCGCCGGTCAGGATGAAGATCGTGTCGAACACTTTGAACGCGTCGATCAGCCGGAGCAGGCCGATCACGGCCAGCAGCGGGACCATCATCGGCAGCGTGATCTTGAAGAACACGCGCAGGGTCGAGGCGCCGTCGACGGCCGCCGCGCGGTAGGGCCCGAGCGGCAGGGCCTGCAGCCCTGCGAAGAACGCCAGCATCATGAACGGCGACCACTGCCAGATGTCGACGAACATCAGCGCGTAGAGCGCGAGGTCGGGCGAGGCGAAGATCGACTGATCGCCGAGCCACCCGAACCGCTCCAGCAGATTGTACGAGATCAGGCCCCAGGAGCCAGCCAGCATGATCTTCCACAACAGGCCGACGACCACAGGCGCCATCATGGTCGGGATGAACAGCAGCGGCACCAGCACGGAGCGGCCGCGGACGCCCGAGTTGAGGATCAGCGCGCCGCCCAGCCCGATCATGAACTCGATCGGGACCGCGATCCCGACGAACAGCCCCGCAACCTTCAGCGAGTTCCAGAACTGCGGGTCCGCCAGCAGCTTCGCGTAGTTGTCGAAGCCGATGAAGTCGCCGACGCGGCCGTACTTGGCTTTATGGAAACTGAGGTAGATCGCGTAGACGAACGGAACCAGCGAGACCAGCACGAGCGTGATCATCGTCGGCGCGATCAGCAGGTAGGGGTACCAGACTCCCCGGCCGGAGCGCCGCTTTTCACGGGCCGGCGCGACGGCTGTGTCGGTGATCACGGACATGGCGAAGGTCCCGTTCGGGTCTCGGACCAAGGCCCCGGGCGACGCGCCCGGAGCCTCACGCGTGTCGCGTTCAGAGCGTGCACTTGTCGCCGCAGACCCGGACGAGCGCCTTCTGGCCCTCGGCGGCGCCTTGCTCCGGCGTCAGCCGGCCCATGCCGACCTGCTGCACGACCGTCGACAGCGCGTCCGACAGCTCGAGATACTTCGGCATGCGCGGCTTGGCCTCGGCGACGGACAGCGTGTCCTTCATGGCCTTGAACAGCGTGGGGTTGGCGGAGGCCTTCAGCACGGGAAGCTCCCACGAGCTCTCGCGGATCGGCACGCCGCCCTGGCCGGCGTTGAGCAGGGCTTCCTGCTGCTTCTTCTCAGTCAACCACTGGATGAAGAGGAACGTCGCTTCCGGATGCTTGCTGCTCGCGCCGATCGCGACCAGCGAGGGCTCGGCTTCGGCGGAAGCGAACTTCGGGTCGACGTCGGCCTTCACTGGGATGCCCGCGTAGACGAACTTGCCGGCGAAGGGCGAGGCGCCCGGCTTATCGACGCCGAGCACGAAGTCCGAGAACGCCATCGACTGCGCGGCGATGCCGTTGCCCATCACGGTCGGCACGTCGAGCAGCGAGTACTCGGCGGTTCCGGGAGGCGCGAACTTCCACAGGTCGGCGTACAGCTTGAGCGCGGCGACGGTGGCGGGGGTGTCGAAGTTCGGCTTGCCCGAGGCGTCGACGATGTCGCCGCCGTAGTTCTTGAGGATGTTGTTCACGAAGGAGAACAGCGAGGCCGAGCCCTTCACGCCGTCGAACACGACCCCGTAGAAGTCGCTGTCGAGCGGCTTGCCGGCCAGCGTCGCGCCCTTCTTGCGGGTGAAGAACTCGGCGATGTCGCGGAGCTGCTCGAGCGTCTTGGCGGGCGCGAGGTCGTAGCCGTACTTGGCCTTGAACGCGGTCTTCTCGCCCTCGTCGTTCAGGAGGTCGGCGCGCGCCCAGTAGACGTGGTTGTAGTTCCAGTTGACGAAGCCGTACTGCTTGCCGCCGAAGAAGGCGACGGTCTTGTAAGGCCGTTCGATCAGGTCCGCGGTCTCGAGGTTGGAGTTCGAGAGCTTCGTGTCGGCGACGAGGCCGTCGATCGGCAGCAGCGCCTCCGCCTCCAGCATCTGACCCATCTGGAAGCCATGCAGCATCACCGCGTCGAAATAGCCGCGGCCGGACAGCATGTCGGCCTGGCCGCGGTTGATGACCTCCATGTGGCCGAGCAGCTGGTAGTCGACCTTGATGCCGGTCTCCTGCTCGAACCCCGGAACCAGCTTCGCCAGCACCTCCTGCAGCGGCGTGACCTCGTCCAGCACGCGGATCGAGACGCCCTTGTAGGGCTTCGCCGCCTCCGCGTAGGAGAATTCCGCGGCGCGCGCGCTCGCACCGAGCCCCGCCGCCAGAAGGGCGGCCGAAGCCGCGGCCATGAACGTCCTGCTCGTCATCGTCCCAAGTCCCCCGTCGTCGCCGCGGCCTCTCGGGGCCGGGCGTGGTCGCGTGTGTCGTGTGTCATGCGGCCGAGGCCGGCAGCGAGCGGCCGGTCTCGGTGTCGAACAGCGCCAGCGCCTCGGGCGGGCAGATCAGCCCCGCCGCCTCGCCGATGCGCACCTGGGCGGCGGTTCGCGTCTTGATCTTGATCTGCGCGCCGCCCGCGACGCTGAAAGTGATGATCTCGTGCTTGCCGAACGGCTCGTGCGAGTAGATCTCGCCGCGCGCCGCCCCCGCCGCGTCCTCGGCGGCGAGGCTCAAGGCGCCGGCGCGCAGGCCGAGCGACACCCGCCGGCTCGTCGCCCGCGCCGCGTCGGCCGCGAGCCCGGCGGGAAGCGGCAGCCGAAGACCCTCGCGCGCGAAGACGAGCCCGTCGCCATCGCCCTCGAGCTCCCCGTTCAGCACGCTCATGGGCGGATCGCCGATCAGCCGCGCCACGGTCATGGTCGCCGGGCGCAGCCAGATGTCCTCCGGCGCGCCGATCTGCTCGATCCGGCCGCGGTCGATCACCGCCACCCGGTCGCCGACCGACAGCGCCTCCAACCCGTCCGGCGTGCTCCAGATCGACGGGCTGTCGCGGGTCATCAGCCGCTGGCGGATCGCGCCGCGGAGCTTGTGGCGCAGCTTGGCGTCGAGATGCGAGATCGGCTCGTCCAGGAGCAACGCGCGCGGCTGCTGGACGAGCGCGCGGGCGAGCGCGGCGCGCTGCTTCTGGCCGCCGGAGAGCGCGCCGGGAAGACGATCGGCCAGATGCGCGATCTCGAGCAGTCCGAGCGTCTCGTCGACGATCGCCCGGTGACGTTCGCGCGGGATGCCGCCGCCCGGCGCGCGCAGCGGGGAGAGCGCGTTGTCGCGCACCGAAAGATGCGGGTAGAGCGCGTAGGATTCGAACATGAAGGCGACGCGGCGCCTGCCCGGGGCTACGTCGTCCATCGGCTCGGACCCGAACCGCACCGACCCCTCATCGGGCGTTTCGAGGCCCGCGACGACGCGGCAGAGCGTGGTCTTGCCCGCGCCGGAGGGACCGGTGATCGCAAGCACCTCTCCCGGCCCGACCGACAGCGTGACGCCGTCGAGGGCGAGCGTGGCGCCGAAGCGTTTGCGGACGCCCGTGAGCGCGAGACCGGCGCGCGGCTGAAACGACGTCACGTGAGCGCCTCCACATTGCGCTCGCTCCCGCGCTCGAACAGGTGGACCCGGTCCGGCGCGACCGACACGGAGACGGCGTCGCCGGGCCGGAACGCCGCGGGGCCTGGAATCTCGACGAGGATCTGGACGTCGGGCGAGGCCCGTGGAGTCAGGATCAGGGAGTCGGCGTCGCCGCGGCATTCGCGGTAGCTGACGACGGCGTCGGCGCGGTCGCCGTCGGCGGGCGCGATGGCGAGATGCTCGGGCCGAATGCCGACGATGAGTTCGCCGTCGCCGCGCTCCGCGCGCGCCGCGCGGAGCGGCTCGACCGCGATCGCACGGCCGAACGCCTCCACATGAACCGCGCCTGCGCCGGCCGGGCGGCCGGCCAGCATGTTCATCGGCGGCTCCCCGATGAAGTTCGCCACGAACACGTTGGCGGGGCGCTCGTACATCGCGGCCGGCGTGTCGACCTGCTGCAGCACGCCGTGTCGCATCACGGCGATGCGGTCCGCCATCGCGGTCGCCTCGGTCTGGTCATGGGTGACGAGAATCGATGTGACCTGGCGCGTCTTCTGCAGCCGCTTGATTTCGGTGCGGAGCTGCACGCGCTGGTCGCCGTCGAGATGGGACAGCGGCTCGTCGAACAGGATGAGGCGCGGGTCGCGCACCAGCGCCCGGCCGATCGAGATGCGCTGCATCGCGCCGCCGGACAGGCCGGTCACGGGGCGATCCGCCAGCTCGACGAGGCCCAGAAGGTCGAGCGCGTCGTCCACGCGGGCGCGGGCCGTGGCGCGGTCGACGCCGCGGGCGGCGAGCGGAAAGGCGATGTTCTCCCGCACCGTCATGCGCGGATAGAGGCTGTAGTCCTCGAACACCATCGCGACGTTGCGCGCACCGGGCTCGAGCCGCGCGACCGGCTCGTCGTCGAAAAAGATCTCGCCCGCCGACAGGTCCTCGAGGCCGGCCGCCATCTTCAACGTCGAACTCTTGCCGCAGCCGGAGGGGCCGAGCAGCGCGATCATTTCGCCGTCGCCGCAGACGAGGTTCAGGTCCGCGACGGCCGGCGCCTCGACGCCCGCATATCGCTTGGACACAGCCTCGAACCGGACCACGGTCATCAGTGTACGTCCTATTTTGTTTCGGGGCCGCCCTGGCAGACGCGCCCTGCGGATCAGCCGTCGTGCTCGCTTGGCGTCGTCCGTCGGGGTGCTGGCAATCAAATTGCATGCCAGATGGTGAGTTCCTTGGACCCGTTCTGAAATCCCGAGACGCCGTCCGGCGCTGCGTGACGGCGGCGGGTCGATCTGCCCTCCGACGCCGCACCGGCGCCTCAACCGAAGGCAATCGTCATGGTACTGACGATTTTAACGTCGCAGAGCCGCGCGCCGCGGAACGAGACCCGAAGCGCCTCCGGTCAACGAGGCTTTGGAGTGCGCGGTTTACGCCGCGAAGCTGCGGGACTGCGCGCTGGGCGTCGGCGCGTGGGGGATCAGCCTGAGACGGGCGAGCGGCTGATGGCGTTGTTGCTCTCGACGAGCAGAGCCAGATCGTCGAGGAAACCCTCGCGCCGGGCCTCCGGGAGCGCGGCGAGCGTGCGCTCGTGGGCGCGCGCCGCGCCCTGCTCGACGCGCTTGAGCACGGAGCGACCAAGGTCCGTCAACACCGCGAGCTTCTTGCGGCCGTCGTCCGGCGACAGCCGCCGGCGCACGAAGCGGCGGCGCTCCAGCCGCGCGATCACCTCGGCGACGTTGGTGCGGTCAACGCCGACCGCGCGCGACAGGGCGACCTGTTCGACCTGCCCCATCTGGTCGAGCGCGGTCAGCACGCTGTACTGCACCGGCGTCAGCCCTTCCGACGCGCATTCCTCCAGGAACAGCGCGACATGGATCTGGTGCAGGCGGCGGATCAGGAAGCCCGGCCGCGACTGCAGCGGCCGCAGGCGCCAATCGCCCGGCGCGTCGTCGCCTGTCGTGGCGCTCGTGTCCGCTGATGTCACCTTGGTTCGCCCCTTCGCGCAGGTCCGCCGCGACCTCGCCACGCCACGATACGGCGATCAAGCCTGCAATCGGCGCGCCAGCGCCGTTCCGTTTTAACCACACCGGACCAAACGCCATGACCGCACGTGATATCGCCACCTTCGACATCGTCGTCTGCGGCGGCGGCGCGGCCGGGTGCGTCGTCGCGGGACGGCTCGCGGCCCATCCCGAGCTTCGGGTGCTCGTGCTGGAAGCCGGCGGCTGGGGCGACGTCCCCGAGGTTCGCGACCCGACGATCTGGATGCGAAACATCGGTTCGGAGCGCGATTGGGCCTTCGCCTCGGAGCCCTGCCCCGGCCTGAACGGTCGCCGCGCCGCCCTGCCGATGGGCCGGGCGCTCGGCGGGGGATCGGCCGTCAACGGCCTCGTCTGGGCGCGCGGCCACAAGGCGGACTTCGATCTCTGGGAGGCGGAGAGCGGCGACGCCGGCTGGGGCTACGCCGCGGCGATCGACCTCTACAGGCGGATCGAGAGCTGGGACGGGCCGCCTTCCCCCCTGCGCGGCGTCGCCGGGCCGATGGCGATCACCTTGCCGAAGGATCCCGTGCCGGTGGTCGGCGCACTGCTGGAGGCGACCTCGGCGCTCGGGGTGCCGCAGGTCGCGGACCACAACGCGGAGGCGATGGCCGGCGACGGCTGCTGCGCGGTGGCGAACGTCAACGTGGCGAAGGACGGAACGAGGGTCTCGACCGCCGCGGCCTATCTCGCGCCGCGCCTCGACCAGCCGAACCTCACGGTCCTGACCGGCGCGACGGTCCGCCGGGTGGTGATCGAGGGCAAGCGCGCCGTCGGCGTCGAGTTCGAGCTCGACGGCGAGATCCGGGTCGTCCGCGCGGACCGCGAAGTGGTGCTGTCACTCGGCGGCGTGAACACGCCGAAAACCCTCATGCTGTCGGGCGTCGGCGACGAGCGCGAGCTGAAGCGCCACGGGATCGACGTGGTCCAGCACCTGCCCGGCGTCGGCCAGAACTTCCAGGACCATATCCTGGTGGCGGGCTGCGTCTTCGAGTACCGCACACCGGAGCCGCCGCGAAACAACTCGGCGGAGTTCACCTTCTTCTGCAAGAGCGACGCGGCCCTCCCCTCGCCCGACCTCCAGCCGATGCTGGAGGAGACCGCCTTCGGGTCCGAGATCACCCGGCCGGCCTACGACCTGCCGGTCGATCCCTCGCTCGCCTTCACGCTCGCGCCCGGCCTGATCCGTCCGAAGAGCCGCGGCCATCTGGAGCTGACGGGCCCGCGGCCCGAGGACCCGGTGCGGATCCACGCCAATTTCCTGAGCGAGGAGGCGGACGTGCGCGCGCTCATGATCGCGCTCGAGCTCTGCCGCGAGATTGGAAACTCGGAGGCCCTGCGTCCCTTCGTGAAGCGCGAGCTGATGCCCGGCGTCCTGCCCGACGCCGCCCGGCTCGACTTTCTCCGCAACGCCGCCGGAACCTACTTCCACGAGACCTGCACCGCCAAGATGGGCCGCGACGCGCTGTCGGTCGTGGACGGTTCGCTCAAGGTCTACGGGATCGAGGGCCTTCGCGTGGCGGACGGCTCGATCATGCCGGCGATCGCGGGCGGCAACACGCTCGCCCCTTGCGTGCTCATCGGCGAACGCGCCGCTGACCTGATCGGCGCCGATGGCGCGCGATAAGCGCTGCGTTTGCGAACGCCCTCGCCTATATGGGATCAAGCGGCCGCCGCTCAGGCGCCCCCGCAGGTGATCCCCGGAGCAATGCGCTTTGACCGTCAAGGATAAGAACGCCGCGCGTTACCGCGAGGCGATGTCGCGGGTGGCGATGCCGGTGCATGTGGTGACGACGGACGGCCCCGGCGGACGGCACGGCGCGACGGCGACGGCTGTCGCGAGCGTCACGGACTCGCCGCCGACCCTGCTCGTCTGCCTGAACCGCGCCAGCACGATCCACACCCGCGTCACGGAGAACGCCGTGCTGGCCGTCAACGTGCTGTCCGGCGATCAGGAGGCGGTGGCGCGCGCCTTCGCTCGGTCGTCCGGCGGCCGCGAGGACGATCGCTTCGCCACAGGCGAGTGGCGCGTCCTGGCGACCGGCGCGCCGACGCTGATCGACGCCGTGGCCGTGTTCGACGGCCGGGTGATCGAGGCGCGCGAGATCGGCAGCCACACGATCCTGATCGTGGAGCTCGACGCCGTCGACGCCTCCGACGACCATCGCGACGGACTGCTCTACCACCGCCGCGGCTATCGCCGCGACGAGGCCGCCGTGACGGCTACGCCGGCCGCGTGATCCGGGGCCTCCCGTCCGCGCGTTTGCGTGGAGATCTGGCTACTTAGTCCGAGATCGTCTTGGTTCGGCGGACCGCGCCACGCCATCCGACGAGCTTTCTGGTGCGCCTCGCGGGGTCCATCTGCGGCTCGAAGCGGCGGTCCAGGCGCCACGCGGCGGCGAAGTCCTGGGGCTCCGGGCAGACGCCCGCCGCGAGACCGGCGAGGTAGGCGGCCCCCAGCGCCGTCGTCTCCGGCGCGATCGGCCGGTCCACCGGCGCGTCCAGCACGTCGGCGAGGAACTGCAGGGTCCAGTCGCTCGCCGCCATGCCGCCGTCCACCCGCAACACCGTTCGCACGCCGGCCGCCTCCGGCCAGTCCGCCTGCATCGCCTCCAGCAGATCGCGCGTCTGGTAGCCGACGCATTCCAGCGCCGCGCGGGCGATCTCCGCCCGGCCTGCCCCGCGGGTCAGTCCGAACAGGGCGCCGCGCGCCTCCGCGTCCCAGTGCGGCGCGCCGAGGCCCACGAAGGCGGGCACGAGATAGACGTCCTGGTCGGGATCCGCGGCTTCGGCGAGCGCCTGCGTTTCGGAGGCTTCGCGCACGAGGCCGAGCCCGTCGCGCAACCATTGCACCGCCGCGCCCGCCACGAAGATCGCGCCTTCGAGGGCGTAGGTGCGGACGCCGCCGAGCTGGTACGCGACGGTCGTCAGCAGCCTGTTGCGCGACATGACCGGACGTTCGCCGACGTTCAGCAGCGCGAAGGCGCCGGTGCCGTAGGTCGCCTTCGCCATGCCCGGTTCAAAGCACGCTTGGCCGACGATGGCCGCCTGCTGGTCGCCCGCGACGCCCAGGATGCGGATCGACCCGCCGAAGACGTCCGGGGACGTGGCGCCAAACTCTCCCGCGCAGTCGAAGACCTCCGGCAGCATCGCGCGCGGCACGTCGAACAGCCGGCAGAGATCCTCGTCGAACCGCCCTACGTGAATGTCGTAGAGCGAGGTGCGGCAGGCGTTGGTCGCGTCGGTCGCATGCGCGCCGCCTCCGGTGAGGCGCCAGATCAGGTAGCTGTCGACCGTTCCGAACAGAAGCTCGCCGGCCTCCGCCCGAGCCCGCGCGCCGTCCACGCGGTCGAGCAGCCAGCCGATCTTGGCGGCCGAGAAGTACGGGTCGAGCAGCAGCCCCGTCTTGGCCGCGACGTCGCGCCCGGCGCCCTCAGCCTCGAGCCGCGCGCAGATCTCGGCGGTGCGACGGTCCTGCCAGACGATCGCGTTGTGGATCGCCCGGCCCGTGGCGCGCTCCCACACCACCACGGTCTCGCGCTGGTTGGCGATCCCAAGGCCCGCCACATCCGCCGCGTGGAGGCCCGCGCGCGCCAGCGCCTCCGAGACGGTCGCGACCGTGGTCGCCCAAAGATCCTCGGGGTCATGCTCGACCCAGCCCGGCCGCGGATAGATCTGCCGGAACTCGCGCTGCGCCGAGGCCACCGGCGCGAGGCCGGCGTCGAACACAATCGCCCGCGTCGACGTCGTGCCCTGATCGATCGCGAGAAGATGCGTGCTCATGCCGGGTCCTCCTCCGACAAGGTGTCCATGAACGCGGCGAGCCGCTCCGTCTGCGGTGCGCTGAACCGCAGGCCGAGCTTGGTCCGCCGCCAGAGCACGTCCTCGGCGGTGCGCGCCCATTCCGCCGCAAAGAGATGACGCGCCTCGCGTTCGGTGAGCCCCGCGCCGAAGTCTTCGCCCAGGTCGTCGATCGCCGCCGCGCCTGCGAAAATCTCGTGGGCCCGGACGCCATAGAGCCGCACGAGACGCTGCGCCGTCGTCGGCGCGAAGAACGGGCAGGCGCGCGTAAGATCGTCGACGAGCGTCGCCATATTTCGCCCACCAAAGTCGCCGCCGGGAAGCGGGACGGCGGCGGTCCACGCCGGCGCGGTCAGCTCGAGCGGCCCGGCGAGCCGGGCGAGCGCCGCCTCGGCCAGCTTGCGGTAGGTCGTCAGCTTGCCGCCGATCACCGTCAGCAAGGGCGGGCTCCCCTCGCCGGCGTCGAGGTCCAGCGCGTAGTCCCGGCTCGCCGTCTGGGCGGCGTCCCGGCCGTCGTCGTGCAGCGGTCGGACGCCCGCGAAGCTCCACACCACGTCGGCGGGCTGCACGGGCGTCGCGAAGTACGCGCTGACGGCGTCGCAGAGGTAACGGACCTCCTCCGCGGTCGGGACGGCCGCGGCGGGATCGCCGTCGTGATCGCAATCGGTCGTGCCGATCAGCGTGAAGTCCTGTTCGTAGGGGATCGCGAACACCACGCGGCCGTCGCGATGCTGGAAGATGAACGCCCGGTCGCCTGCGAACAGCCGGCGGGTGACGATGTGCGAGCCGCGCACGAGCCGCACCCGAGGTTGGTCGCCCCCGCGATCCGCCCGGCCATCGCGGCGACCCAGGGGTCTGCCGCGTTGATCAGCGCGCGCGCCGCGATCTCCCGCCGGCCGGCCCGATCCTGCAGCGTCAGTCGCCAGAGACCTTCGCCTGGCGCCGCCGCGACGACTTCGGTGCGGGGCGCGATCGTCGCGCCGCGCGCCCGGGCGTCGACCGCGTTCAGGACGACGAGACGGCTGTCGTCGACCCAGCAGTCCACGTATTCGAGCGCGCGGCGGAAGCTCGGCTTCAGCGCGGCGCCCTCGGGCGTGCGGGCGAGATCGAGCGTGCGCGACGCCGGGAGCGTCGTCCGGCCTCCGAGCCGATCGTACAGGAACAGACCGAAGCGGAGCAGCGGCCAGGGCCGCAGGCCGGGATGATGCGGGAGGACGAAGCTCATCGGCCGGACGAGGTGGGGCGCGAGGCCGAGCAGAACCTCGCGCTCGGCGAGCGCCTCGCGCACGAGCCGGACCTGGAAGGTCTCGAGGTAGCGCAGGCCGCCATGGACGAGCTTGGTCGACGCCGACGAGGTCGCGCCGCCGAGATCGCCCGCTTCGCTCAGATGCACGCGAAGGCCGCGGCCGGCCGCGTCGCGGGCGAGGCCGCAGCCGTTGATCCCGCCGCCGACGATCGCGAGGTCGAAGACGCCGGCCGCCGGGATCACTGGGCCGCTTCGCTCTGGACCTCGTCGCGCAACCCGGTCTCGACCACCCGCACCTCATGGCGCCGGCACAATTCGGCGAGCTCTTCGCTGTCCAGGCGATCCGTCACGAACGTGTCCACCTGCGACAGGCGACCGACCCGGATCGGCGCGCTGCGGGCGAGCTTCGACCGGTCCGCCACCAGCACGATCTCGCGAGCGTTCTCCATGATCGCCTGGCTGACCATCACCTCGCGGTAGTCGTAGTCGAGAAGCGCGCCCTCCTCGTCGATCGCGGACACGCCGATGACGGCGTAGTCGACCTTGAACTGCTTGATGAAATCGACGGCGGGGCCGCCCACGATGCCCGCGTCGGAGCGGCGGACCGGCCCCCCCGCGACGATCACGTCGACCCCGGGATGGCGATAGAGCAGGGTCGCGACGTTCAGGTTGTTGGTGATGACGAGCAGCTCTTCATGGCGGCCGAGCGCCCGGGCGACCTCTTCCGTCGTCGTTCCGATGTTGATGAACAGCGACGAACCGTTCGGAATGATCCGCGCGGCGGCCTCGCCGATCGCCCTCTTCTCGTCCTGCGCGATGAAGCGGCGAGCGTCGTAACCGACGTTCTCGACCCCGGACGCGATCGTCGCGCCGCCATGGACGCGCGACAGCATCCGGCGCTCGCAGAGCTCGTTCAGATCCTTCCGGATGGTCTGCGGCGTGACGGAGAAGCGCGCGGCAAGATCCTCCACCACCACGCGCCCCACCGACCGCGCGAGCGCCACGATCTCGTGCTGCCGCCCATTGAGCTGCTCCATGCGCTTCCTCCGTCTTGTTCCAACGGTTTCAGCGAACATCGCATGGACGGGCGCCGCGCGAACGACCTCCTTAAGATTAAGACGCGGGCGGTTGCACCGTATGAAATTGCCCTCGCTGATTGAAGGATTTTGGATCATACGCAAAGGTGCGGATCGACAGTCGGCTTAAGACTGCATTAAGCAATCGACCACCGTTGGTATTGCGACAGCGCGCTGCGTTAGGGCCAAGAGTGTCTTCAAGCTTGCAC